>CAMBLP010000098.1 GCA_945868195.1 Bordetella parapertussis | reverse complement strand
CCCACGTTACGCAGGAACAGCAAGGAGCGGCCATGCAAGGTCACCACGCCATCTTTAGCTTGCTTGGCGCCTGCAGCCGCCGTGTAATGACGATCCTGGTTGAGCGTTCGCTCAAACGTCTGACCACCTTTGGTGACGCTTTCAACGAGCGTGCCTTTCAGGATGCCGAGCCAATTACGATAGGCTAGAACCTTGTCATCAGCGTCCACGACGGCAACGGAGTCTTCGAGGTCGAGGATGGTTGATAACGCGGCTTCGAGCACGATGTCGTTGACACCCGCTGAGTCGTCTTTGCCGATCCCTTTGGTTTGATCGATCTGAATATCGATATGTAAACCGTGATTGACGAGCAAAATGGAGGAGGGGCGATTCGCATCGCCCTGATAGCCGACGAATTTCTCAGGCGCGGCTAAACCCGTGACAGACCCGTCTTTTAAAGTCACAACGAGTTGTCCGTCTTTGACGGCGTAGGCTTGAGCATCCGCATGCGAGCCTTTGGCAAGCTTGGCAGCTTGATCGAGAAACTGCCGACCAAAGGCGATGACCTTGGCCCCTCGTATGGGGTTGTAGCCCCCAGAGCGCGTCGCACCGTCAGTTTCAGCGATCGCATCGGTGCCGTACAGGGCATCGTACAAGGAGCCCCAACGCGCATTGGCAGCGTTCAGCGCGTAGCGAGCGTTGAGCACCGGTACAACTAGTTGCGGACCAGCTTGAAGCGCGAGCTCGGCATCCACATTTGTCGTGGTGGCACTCGCCTTGGCCGGTACAGGTGCCAAATAACCGATTTCCATTAAAAAGGCGCGGTAGGCTTTCATATCCTGAATCGGACCCGGGTGGGTACGATGCCAGGTGTCCATCAACGTTTGCAGACGATCGCGTTGCGCCAGCAGTGCGGCATTGATGGGGGTCAGGTCATGAACGAGTGCGTCAAACCCTTTCCAAAAACTTGCACTGTCGACCCCGGAGCCAGGTAAGACCTCCGTCTCAATAAATTGATAAAGAGGTGTTGCGACCTGAAGACGATGGCAAACGGTGCGAGCAGTCATGTTGGCAGAACCTTAAAGAATTTCGGCTTGTGAAAACAGATCGGCTAGTTTACCGATTTATCACTTAAAAATTTATCACTTAAAAGAGCGCAATCCGTTCTGAATCGTCTCATATGAAACCCCTAGAGCCCATGTGGTTGCAACTGCGGCTAACAGTTCACGCCTGGCCTCGGTGTTCTGAGGATCCGCGTATGCGCTGAGCTCAGTCAGCGAGATCAATTTTTGCTGCAATGCGCCATCGGCAGTGATGACGATGTTTTGATCAATAAAAACAGCGCGTTTGCCTTCGGCAAGATGAGCCGCGATGACAAGCGAGTCGGAGGAAGGGCTGTAAAAAATGATGGAGCCATCACAGTACTGCGCCATCGATGCGACATGGGGGTCGTCTGCATTCAAGACGCCAACGCCATGAGGCCATACGACATCGACTTGGCTGCGATACACCTTGATCAAATCCTCGGCAGTTTCAAAGGCATGAAAGGCTACCTCGGGATGTTTAAAGGTCTCCGAGTACACAACGTTGGTCACAATTCCCACTGAACAGCGGTCGTAGGCTAAGCCTTTGGTGAGGATTTCCATGCCGTTATTTTCAATGACAGCGGCTTGAACTTCTTTGTTGAGTAATAACCGTCTGGCTTGATCCCAGTTTGCAGCATCGCCAGCAAAGAGCCGACGGACGCCAACGTAAAGTCCATCTGTATTGGCCAGCCCTGTCCTCCAGCCATGCGCATTGAGCAAGTGTGCGGTGAGGCGCGCGATGTTGCCGGTGCCTGTACTTCCCGTGACGCCAACCAATGGGATGCTGCCGTTTTCGTCGCCAGGAAAAATATGATCGATGATGGCGCGACCCACGGGTCGTGAAAGTCCTTCGGCCGGCTTTAAGTGCATGAGCAGTCCAGGACCTGCGTTGACCTCGACGATGGCTCCCCCTTGGGCACTCAAGGGTTTTGAAATGTCTTCGGCGACAAGATCAATACCGGCGATATCCAGACCGACTGCTTGTGCGGCTAATGCGGCCATTGCGATGATATCGGGATGGACCTCGTCAGTACAATCAAAGGCGACGTTACCGTTACGTTGAATCAAGACTTCTTTGCCCTCGGGGATCACGCTTTGCGCATCAAAGCCCTGTCGCGTCAGCTCGAGTCTGGCTGCGGAGTCGATGCGCACCGGATTGAGTGGTTGCTCCTCGCCGCGACCGCGACGCGGATCCGAATTGATCTGGCTAGTGATGAGTTCTTGAACGGTTTGCTGACCGTCACCGACGACGCTCGCGGTCCGCCCCTTGGCCGCAGCCGCCAGCTTGCCACCCACAATCAGGAGACGGTGCTCATTGCCGCGTATAAATTTTTCTACCAACACACCCGAACCTTCGTCGACTGCCACGTCGTAGGCGGCCTCAATCTCGGTGCGTGATTCGAGATTGATGAAAACGCCCCGTCCATGATTGCCATCGACGGGCTTGACGACAACGGGCAAGCCTAGATCGAGCGCCGCTTCCCAGGCGTCCGCGGCACTCTCAACCGCGCGCCCCGTTGGAATAGGTACACCGCAGGTTTCCAGTAATTGTTTGGGTACTCCCGTGTCGCGCGAAATCGTCTCGGCGATCGCACTGGTCTGATCCGTTTCCGCCGTCCAGATCCGTCGCTGTTTGGCGCCGTAGCCAAACTGCACGAGGTTGCCTTCACTTAGACGGATCGCCGGAATCGTTCGCTCATCGGCAGCCAGAACCATCGACGCGGTACTGGGCCCCAAGCACAGATCCTGGGCCAGATCTTTCAATTTATCCAGTTCACCCTCGAGGTCGTAGGGAAGGTCGTCAATGGCGGCCATCACCAAATCGCGACCCATGTAGAGCGCAGCAAGCGTGACTTTCTCTTCCCAGCCGCTGACCATGACTTTGTAGACCCCGCGCTCCTCAGTTTCTCGGGCACGACCAAAGCCGTAGCCAGGGACTCCCGCGAGGTCTTGCAGCGCAAGCGTGACGTGCTCCAAAATGTGACAAGGCCAGGTGCCTTCTTTGAGGCGCATGAGAAACCCACCATGTACCCCAGGGCTACAACGGTGCTCGACAAGACTGGGTAACCAGGTGGTTAGACGTTCGTAAAGGCCCGGAACCGTATTTGAGGGGCTGTCCTCAAGATCACCAATGTCGACGACCGCCTCGATAATGGCGCAATAGGTCCAGATATTCGGACCACGCAAATAAGTAGTGCTTTTGATAACGATGTCGCGCTTGTTCATGTGCTTAAAACGTAGATAACCAAGCGCTTATTATCGCCGCAAAACCCGCCACACGGTGGTTCGAGGGCGGGCCTTGCGATGAGCGAACAACGCTTAGCGGGGTTCGCGACCCTTGATGGGGTATTGGGGGTCGACAAAGCCATGCGTAGAGGCATAGCCCGAGGGTACATATTGATCGACCAAGGCCTCGTCTTCGGGAGTCAGTTCAACGTTCAATGCCGCCACATAATCTTGCCATTGCTCCAACGTGCGGGGACCTCCAATCACACCGCTCACCAAACGATTGTTGAGCGCCCAGGCGATTGCGAACTGTGTCGGACTCAAGCCACGGCTTTGCGCGTGTAATTTCAGCGCATTGGCGATCTCAAGCGATTCAGTGCGAAACTCGGTCTGGTGCATGCGACGATCACCGCGTCCGGCCCGGCTATTTGGATCGGGCTTGACATTCGGGTCGTATTTGCCAGTGAGTACGCCACGCGCCAAGGGACTGTAGGCCACCACGCCGACACCATAATGCGCACAGGCAGGGATGACTTCGGTCTCAATCAGGCGGGTGACGGCGCTGTAGGGCGGTTGGCAAACAATAGGCTGAGGAATGCCCATGCGGCGCGCGGTCTCTACCATGCGGGCAACACGCCAGCCGCGAAAGTTCGATATGCCGTAGTAACGAATCTTGCCCATGTCGATCAAACGGGCAAAGCTCGATAGGGTTTCTTCGATGGGTGTGGTTTCATCGTCTTTATGCATGTAGTAGACGTCGATCCAGTCTGTATTGAGGCGCTTCAAACTGTTGTCGACTTCCTGCATGATCCAGCGACGAGATAAACCTTTGTCGTTAGGCTCTTTACCGATTGGATTAGCGACCTTGGTCGCCAATACCCAGCGTGCGCGATCTTGAGCGATGAGTTTGCCAACAATACGCTCAGACTCGCCGCCTGCGTAGTTGTCTGCGCTATCGATCGCATTGAGTCCCGCATCGCGCGTGACCGCCACCATTTCGCGCGCAACGGCTTCATCGGTTTGATCGCCAAACATCATTGAGCCGAGCCAAAGTCGCGGCACCATTAAACCGCTGTTGCCGAGAGGGCTGTAGTGGGGGTCTTGACTTGCCATGTGAATCATCCTTAAGCAGATTCCTTTTTTACACCAAACAAAAACGCCTCAGACCTTGAAAAGAGAGTCTGAGGCGAGATTTACTCGTCCACCTGGTCAAACGTTTAAAGCTGAATATTTGCAGCCTTGGCGACAACGCCCCACTTTTCGATTTCTGATCGGACATACTTCTTGAACTCTTCGGGTGTGCTGCCGACAGGGATCGCACCCATGCCTTCAAGCTGCTTACGAACCTCTGGATTTTTAATAATGTCGACGGTTGCTTTGCCCAGAGTGTCGATAATGGCTTGTGGAGTGCCTTTCGGAGCGAACAGGCCACTCCATGAGCTCACTTCAAAGTCTTTGAATCCAAGTTCGTTCAAGGTCGGAACGTCAGGCAACTGAGGTAAACGTGTGTTGCTGGCAATCGCGATGGCTCTAATGCGACCTGCTTGAATCGTGGTGGTCACGCCCGAGGCTGTTTTAAAGCCCATGGACACAGTACCGCCCATGACGTCATTCATCGCGGGAGCAGCGCCTTTGTAGGGGATGTGCAGTGCGTCGATGCCTGCACGCTGCTTGAGCATCTCTCCAGCCAGATGAGGTGAGCCCCCAGCGCCTGAGGAGGCGTAAGAGAGCTTGCCTGGATTGGCTTTGGCATAAGCAATCAGCTCTTTAAGATTCTTGACGGGAAGATTATTATTTACGACCAATACGCTAGGAGAGGAAACCAGCTGCGAGATGGGAATGAAGTCACGCTCGGTGTTATAGGTCAGGTTTTTATAGATCGACATATTGGTCGCATTGGCAACGGTCCCCAAAAAGAGGGTGTAGCCGTCAGGCTTGGCGCGTGCGGCCTCTGCTGAAGCAATGTTTGAGCCGCCACCGGGCTTGTTCTCGACAATCACGGTTTGGCCGAGGGCTTTTTCTAAACGATTTCCAACCAGACGGGCCACGATGTCCGTGGGTCCGCCAGCCGCGAAGCCGACAATGATTTTGATAGGCTTTTCAGGGTACTTGGCTTGCGCAGCAGCATTCAAACCTAAGCCGGTTGTTAAAACGAGAGCGCCGAGCAGGGCGCGTCGAGTCAGTCGCAAATTGAAAGTCATGGTGTGTCCTCCTGTATTTTTTTGCACGATACCATGCTGTGGCGAGGATTTGGGAGATTTTCCTTGGGTTATATTCATTCCATTTATCGTGTCCCTGATCGATGCATGCATCATGCACCGATCTTTCTTTGGAGAAATAAATGAGTGCAGCCTTACTGTCGCCTCGGATGTCTTTGGTTAAGCCTTCGCCAACGTTGGCGATCACCGACAATGCCAAGGCGCTGAAAGCTAAAGGCATGGATGTCATCGCTTTGGCGCAAGGCGAGCCGGATATGGACACGCCCGCCAATATCCGCGAGGCTGCCATCAAGGCCATTCAAGGCGGACAAACGCGCTATACCGCCGTTAACGGGACAGCAGAATTAAAGCGCGCGATTGCCAGAAAATTTTTGCGTGATCATGCGATGACGATCAATCCCGATGATGTCATTGTGTGTACGGGCGGCAAACAGGTTCTATTCAATGCGTTGGTCGCGACGATTGGCGAGGGCGATGAGGTGTTGATTCCTGCGCCGTATTGGGTGAGCTATCCCGATATGGTCGTGCTTGCGGGAGGAACCGCGGTTCCCGTGGTGTGCGATGCGTCCGTTGGTTTCAAGTTGACGCCCGAGTTGCTTAAAAAAGCCATCACGCCTCGGACAAAATGGCTGATCCTGAATTCCCCTTCAAACCCAACAGGCTCTGTCTACACAGCGGACGATCTCAAGGCGCTCGGCCAGGTCATCAAGGCGTATCCCAATGTTTTGGTGATGGTCGATGATATGTACGAAAAACTGTTGTTTGACGGCGCCAAATTTGCGACTTTGGCCCAGGTGTCACCAGAGATCGCGGACCGTGTATTGACGGTCAACGGTGTTTCAAAAGCCTATTGCATGACAGGTTGGCGTATCGGATACGGCCACGGACCGAGCTGGTTGATTGGCGCAATGTCGGCGATTCAGTCCCAGTCGACTTCAAATCCTTCCTCGATCAGTCAGGCGGCAGCGCTCGAAGCCTTGGATGGTCCACAAGGCTTTATCGCCGATCACAATCTCGTGTTTGAGCGTCGCAGAGATATGGTCGTACGCATGCTCAATGAATGCGAGGGCGTCACTTGCCTCAAGCCGCAAGGCGCGTTTTACGTCTATCCGAGCTGTGCTGGCACAATTGGCAAGACCACACCCAAAGGCGTCAAAATCAATAATGATTTCGACTTTGCCAATGCTCTGCTCGCAGAAAAACTGGTCGCAGTCGTTCCAGGCTCGGCATTTGGTCTCGCGCCATATTTCAGGATTTCTTATGCAACATCGGATGATGTGTTGAAAGATGCTTGCGAACGCATCAAGGCTTTCTGCGCTTCTTTACGCGCCTAAGCCAGTCTGTTCATGACTGACGTGGAGGCTTAAAAGCCCCCATTTCTTCGAGCATCTCCTGCAGTAAATCCAGGCGCAAGCGTGGATTTTCCATGGAGAGCAAGTGCGCTTTTTGCGCAGAAGGAATGTTGAGTAATTCAGCCCAGCGATTGACAACCCAACCGCAGTCGTTGAGGCGGTAGGGGGCGAGAAAAGGGCGATCATCGTTTGCGACGTTTTGCTCCTCAAAAGACGCAATGAGTCGCGCGAGCGCCTGCGATGTCGGTGTCAGCTCTGGCGGAATATCGATCTCTGGATCCGCATCCATCAATTCAATGTTGGCAGACCAGGCGCCATTCGGTGCCTGAGTACGCTCAAGGATCTTGAAACGTTGCCCACCCCGGCAGCGCAGCATATACAAGCTGGGTTGAACCGCATCAAAGTCGATAATGTGCGCCAATGTGCCTATATCCGCAAACTCAACCTCTTTGCCTGGAATCCGGACCTCCGGCCCCTCTGACAGCGTGACCACGCCAAAGGGGGTTTGTTGCTTAAAACATGCTTTGGTCATGTCGAGATAGCGCACTTCGAAAATTTTAAGCGCTAATAAGCCCTCAGGAAAAAGCGTCGAGCCAAGGGGGAAAAGTGGGATGTTCATCTGTCTGACTCATGGTTGGATGCGATCGTGATCACAATCTTATTAAAGGGTGGATTTCCCACGGAGGGCCTTGGTTTCCGAGTGTTTTCGTTTTGTTTCGAGCCGTCGTTGGCGTGAACCAAAACTGGGTTTTGTCGCATGCCGTGTTTTGGGCGGGCGTGCAACGCTGTTGACCAATTCGTTGAGTCGGACGAACGCATCCATACGGTTGAGTTCTTGGCTGCGGTGGGATTGTGCCTTAATAACGATGGCACCGTCCCGCGTGATGCGCGAGTCCCTGAGCGCGAGCAGTCGTACTTTGACGTCGGCGGGCAAACTTGAATGGGGAATATGAAAGCGCAGGTGAATCGCACTCGAAACCTTGTTGACATTCTGCCCACCCGCGCCTTGCGAACGCATGGCGGAGACTTCGACCTCAGATTCGGATACAGACAAAAGGGGGAGCATTGGGTTTTTATTCGATAGGCATGTACACTAGTTTATCGTTAATTTGTCGGGGAAATATCATGGCCAAAGGTCAACAAAAGTCTAGCAAAGAAGCTAAAAAACCTAAAAAAGATACTTCGACACCTAAACCCGCATCTGGG
>CAMBLP010000097.1 GCA_945868195.1 Bordetella parapertussis | reverse complement strand
ACCAACGCAAATACCGGATTTGGCACGCTAGGCGCTAGACTCAGCCACCAATGGAAGGCTGACAAAAACTACTGGCAAGTCGGCCTATCAGCAGGCTGGCAACGGGCGTGGGGAGACTTGTCTCCAACAACGACGCTCGCGTTTGCGACGGGGCCTGGCTTTACTGTAAATGCTGCACCCATTGCAAAAAACTCGGCTGTCATTGAAGTAGGTATCGGAGCCAGTCTGGGTCAGTCGAGTCGTTTTAATTTAGTTTACTCAGCCACCTTGGCAGGTCAATCCAGGGGTCAGTTGCTGCAGGCACAATTGCAGAAGTCATTTTGATAATAAATGCCACGGTATTATTACTGTGAATTTGCGGGTGATGAACTTCATGCACTGAACCTGAGAATTAAAGATTGAAACCGTATTTAGTATTTAACAGATGTATTGCTGATTTGTAAGCGCCATCGCTCCAACCAGAGCGCTGCGGGTTATAGCTCTCCCCAGCCAAAGCTATGTTTTCGTTAGCGAGTGGTTGGACTGCCCAGTTAAATATGTCCTTTGTTGAGAAAGGATAGCCCGCACGAATGAAATGCCAGCCATCGGGCCACTCCCAATAAATCGTCTTTGTTGCATGACCAATTTCAACCGGTCGCGTCACACCATTATTTATAAACAGATGTTCTAGTCCTTGTTTGACCTCTTGCTCAATTGCCTCTTTTCCGCGTTTCGCAAGCTCTCGCCATTTTTTAATGCAATCCTTTCTGTCGCTGTAAGCGGCGCGAATAACATTTTGTTCTGCTGCGTATTGTTCTTCAGGAATTTCAATTAAATTAATGCAACTCTGTGTGGTCCACGCCCGCCAGACTTTTTTATCATCCTCTACACGCCTGATACCTTGCCACCAAGGCTTGTCATACCACTGTGCAATTGTGACGACACTTACACCGATCAAGGATTTGTATTGAGGCTGTGACTGCACAGCCCTCGCAATATCACCCTTTATATGATCAAAAGCATTTGGCGGAACAGTAATGACCACGCGCTCGCTTCGAACGACACGCCTGGTTGTTTTAAGCACATAGTGCTGGGCTGCTTTGTTAATACTGGTAACGGGTTCTTCTTTGTAAATCCGGACACCATGATCCTGAGCCTTACGGGCCAAAGCCCGAATAAACGCCGACATGCCGCCTACGGGATAAGAGGCCACACAACAAACACCGATATCCTCTTGCAGAAACTCGAGATAGGCCCGCGCACTCAACGCGTACTCGTAGTTTCCGCGAAAACGACTCATATCCCTGAGATATTCGAATCCGCTCAACCCTAAAACACTCACCACATAGGACTTAAAATTAGGATATTGATCGATATCCTGCCTGTGCGTACTATTGAGCAAAAGTTGTAAAAGCTGAGTAGGTGCATCACCTCTTTTACGATCAAATTCCACACCAGGGTAAAGTGAAACAAAATCATCGGGATTAGTGGAATAAAGCCCTCGTGCAAAAATCAACTGAGCCTCCAGCACTGGAGTTTCCAATTCAAGTCCAAGATCCACAGCGAGTTTAAAAACGACATCCTGAGTTTTCATTACACGGCGCGCACCCATCGCTATAAAAGGTCCGTCATCTATCTGACCATTTTTATTAACATCGTAAATACGTCCGCCTAAGCGATTTTCTTTTTCAAATAAGCAGACCTTATTTTTATATACAGGGCCGAGTTGGTAAGCCATGAACAAGCCCGCAGCGCCACCTCCAACAATACTAATTTCACAAGAGAGGGTAGTCGTGGTTTCAGCCGACAGTTGTTCAGGACTTTCTGACTTTTGTGCAAAAGCATTGCTTGACGGCCATGGCGCGCAAAAAATAACTAACAGACAAAATATCAAACTTGGAATTTTAATTTTTTGCATAATGTGCTCCTGTCATAGCCTGTATTCAATCAAACGATCAAACTTTTATATGAGTGGTTGAATAACTGGAATAAGCAAATCGAAAGCGCATGGAGGCAGAACCCTTGGTCTCGTATCTAGCTTGATGCGTACAAGTTAGTTTAAACGAGCAACTGGTTGATAATTGGCCAAACACCTGAAGCTGTTGTTTACGTGATATGAGATGTTTGTCATCATTTCAGACGTCTTGACAAGAAATCATCCGAAAACTCCAGTATTCTCTAATAAACTCTAAATAATGTAGGGATACTACTCAGAAGACAAAGCGCCCTGTTAATCCGCAGGTGCCTGGTTCGAGTCCTGGTCGGGGAGCCAAAAATATCAATGACTTAGCCCAACTTCACGATTGGGCTTTTTCATTTCTAAAGTCCTTCGTGCCACTTGCAGCGATGTCTAGGCAGCGACTAAAGCGCTGTCTGTTGGCGCTGGTTGAATACTGACAACGGAGGTGGTGCAAAAAACTAGAAGTCCATGCAAAAAAGTTTATTATCTAATTTGCGCTAAAGATGCCAACCAACGAGCACATCAATCATGACACTCACACAAGTCTACGGTCCAGGTAACTATCGTTTCATCCCTGGTGTTTTTCAGTACTCGGCAGGAGTTGCTGCTGAGCCCGGGTTTCGTATTGAACGTGTCCGCTTTATGAATTTTGTTTCGTTAGCTGAGGGGTTTCGCCTGATTGAGAAGACCCTTAAAGCCGCTGGGCGGCCGCTTTCTGCATTGTGCGCTTGTGAACTGCGTTCACCGCGACCGTTCGATGAGGCCGAATTTGAAGCTTTCAATAAGGAATACGTCGGCACGCTCGCACGTTGGGGGCTGTTTGATGGAAAAAACAACCCCGTTGCGCGAAGTAACGTTTGTCCAGAAATTGATCCACCTCAAGTGCCAGGTTTTTTTGCTTTTTCCTACACGGTTGTAGACCCGTCTGCCACGCCCTCTTTTATCATCGCTGGTAGCGGCGAAGCACCGGAGGGTAAGGGCAACTACAAGGATCACATTATCAGTCTTGGAGATATCTCTTCTGAGGGCTTGAGAAACAAAACCCGTTGGGTGCTGGGTGAAATGGAGAACCGGATGCGTGCGCTCGGTTTTAACTGGTCAGACGTCACCGTCACTCAGCTTTATACCGTGCACAACATCTACTCGCTGATGTCAGAGGAGATTGGCCGTCGTGGAGCAATGCGAGGCGGGTTGACGTGGCATTTCAATCGTCCGCCGGTCGTCGACCTTGAGTACGAGATGGATTGTCGTGGGGTGTATTTTGAACGGGTACTCGCTGATTAATATTATTAATCTCAAATTAAGCTCCCAAAGAAGGGGAGCCTTATAAAACGACAAATATTTCTTCTAAGGCAGGCCTCCGAGGTATCAGTCCCTGTTCAAACGACCAGCGAATCTGCGCTTCAAGTACGTCCCGGTTTGCTTCCAGGCCATGTTTCCAAAAATCCTGCCCCATCAGGGCTTGTGTCGCTTGTAGTTCTGCAGTCATCCATGGCAGCATCACGGGAAGTGCTTGGTGCACATCCAGCTGTGCCTGTGCCAGTTGTTTCGCCTTGTCGAAGGCATTAACAAGTGCTCCCGTAAGTGTCGGGTGAGCTTCCATTACATCTCGGCGAATACCCATAAGGTGCATGATCGGAAATATCTTTGTCCGTTGGAAGTGGTTTTGTTCGACGGATCGCCACTCAGGAAAAAGCCGAACCATGGAAATGTTCTTGCCAAATTGTTCAGGGGGGCTGTAGGAAATCAATGCGTCTAACTCCCCGGCCATCATTAGGCTGGATAGTGAGCGTCCTACGACTGCCTGAATCGAAATAGAATGAGTTGGCCAGTTTTTATTGTCGATCGTTTGACGCTCTACGTGATCGATATCACCTATCAGCCAGTCATTTGCTTCTGGAGAGAAGCCATATTCGTCAGCAAGTATTCCGCGAACAACTAAGGACAGCGTGTTGGAATACTCGCGAGTGCCGATGCGTTGACCTCGCAAATCGGCGGGCGAGTTGATGCCAGCGTCCGATCGCAGATAGATGGCCGAGTGACGAAAGGATCTAGAGGGAAAGATTGGCAAGGCTACGTAGGGACAAGTGCCACGTGCGCTAGAAATCAAAAAGTTACTGAATGAAAGTTCTGTGACTTCAAAGGGCGCTGAATTAAAAGCTTGGGAAAAAATTTGCTCTAAATCGCCAGTTATAAAATTTGCGTTGAAGCCCTCAACTCGGATGGAGCCTTCCAGAAGTGCCGCAGTACGATCATAGGTGCCTACTGCGATATTAATCTGATTCATCAATTTGTTCATATCACTATTTGAAGGTCACAAATACTTTTTGATTATGGACTTAGAGTCTAAAACGCATGACTACTATCAGGTAACCCATCACCGTGCGACGATGACAATCGGTTAATGCATTAGCTCCGATCATCTTAGATTGTGTAGTCTGCTGCAAAAATAAACGGGCACTACGTTGCACACTTTAGCTTGGCTGATATATTCTAATCGAATAAATGCTTAGATTTAAAAAGGTAATAAACGATGAATCGTCCTAATATTATTTTTATTGTCAGTGATGACCTTGGTTACGCAGATCTAGGTTGTTATGGGGGACGAGACGGTTCGTTTGGCGTGGTCTCTCCAAACATTGACGCGCTTGCGGCAGGAGGAATCAGGCTTACCGAAGGCTATAGCAACTCTTCAGTGTGTTCGCCTACGCGCTTTGCCATGGCAACAATGCGCTATCAATATCGCTTACGTGGTGCATTAGAAGAGCCGATTAATAGTAAAAGTAAAGGAAGTGCCACACTGGGTTTACCTCCCAAGATCCCGACTCTACCGTCTTTATTAAAAGATGTCGGATATCAAACGGGATTGATTGGTAAGTGGCATTTAGGTTACCCGCCTCATTTTGGCCCTTTACGGTCAGGCTATCAGCAATTCTTTGGGATTATGGCGGGTGGAGTCGATTACTTTACACATTGCAGCAGCACGGGTGAACATGATCTTTATCTTAATGATGAGGCGCATCACGAGGTAGGATATCTGACAGATTTATTTTCAAACAAAGCAGTCGATTTTATCGATGAGCATGCGGATGCCGCTCGGGCGGGCCGTCCTTTTTTCTTGAGCCTGCATTACACCGCACCGCATTGGCCTTGGGAGACTCGAGACGATGCTGAAATCGCTCCTGAGCTGGCGAAAAATTTATTTCATTTGCACGGCGGCAACGTTGAAAGCTATCAGAAGATGATTCATCATATGGATGAAGGGATAGGTTGGATCATGGATGCGCTGAGGGCTCAAAGTCTTGAAAAAGATACTCTAGTCGTCTTTACAAGCGATAACGGCGGGGAGCGCTTTTCTGATAACTGGCCCTTGGTGGGTGGCAAGATGGATCTCACGGAAGGCGGAATTAGAGTGCCATGGATCGCACATTGGCCTGCGGTGATTTCTGCTGGATCAATCAGTGGCCAACACTGCATGACCATGGATTGGTCTGCGACGATGCTTGACGTAGGGGGTGGGTGTGCTCACCCAGACTATCCCTTGGATGCTGTTTCACTCAAAAAAGTATTGATTGATTCGCAGCACTGCTTTGAGCGACCCATGTTTTGGCGCATGAATCATCGCCAACAACGGGCCTGCCGTATGGGAGACTGGAAATATTTGAAGGTTGATGAGTATGAGTATTTATTCAATATTCGGCAGGATGCGCGCGAACGCGCTAATCTTGCACTGAAAGAGAAAGTGCGATTTGAGGCTTTACGAGATGAATGGCTCCGGTGGAATGCCAGCATTCCAGCCATCCCTGCAGATGCGACAATTAGTTTAGGATTCGGGCTCGAAGCGATGCCGCAGAGATGAGCAGAGTCTCGGATTGGCAGGATAAATCAGTCCAAGTTTTAGCTGAACCTTCCCTTGGTCTGTTTTCAACCGAGCCAACATGGCCAGAGTTTTATTTGTATGCTGAACTCAGTCAGCGATGCGATTCAAACGAACGCTGACCACGTGGTTGCTAGCCAACAAACAAGTCGCATGTAAGTCTTGTTCAAAATTAGATCTCACCATTCCAAAACTGTTTTCTTGGAATTTCTCCTTATGGTAGAGATCAGTTGCTTACGCAGATTTTTCACAAATCGCTTTTAGCGAGGTCCCACAACAAACGATAGGTTCCCATTGAAACAACAGGGATGCCAAGCGCTCTAAAACGCGTTTCCATCAACGCTACTACGGCCGATCGAGTCGTTGCCTCAATCAAGACGAACCAATCGCCTGCACCTGGGTTGGGCTTGTCTGGCTCTGTTAATGATTTTGATAATTCTGGATCACTTTCGATCAAGTGCATGGATATGATGTGAAGCTGATCACCTGGCGCCATGGCGGCTTTGAGCGCCTCTCGAGACTGACTAGTTGCCTCTTTGGGTCTTAGTCTAACCACGCCAAGGACCGCGCCTCTACCCTGACCTTGAGAGTCAGTGATGCGACCAACAACACGGATCATGTTTTTAAAACGTGCCAGATTCTCTTTAGACCATTTTGTTTGGTTGGCCAACGCCTTGGCGTAGGCGGGACTACTCAAATCTTCGAATTCAGCGGTGCTGTAAGTCGCGAAATACTTTGGGTCAGCATCCTCAGCCACCCAGCGGCGAGCTTCTAAAAACCCGTCTATTGCCACTCGCTCAGCCAAGTGCTCGCGGTCGTACCATAAATTAAACTCATCCTCGTGGATTTCATCAATATTCATCGAGGTGATGAGCATTCCTTTGCCGCGTAATGGCATGTGATTTCTCCTTAGTCGTTGCTGGCGGTGAGTCGAGCCAACAAAGGCCTTATAGCCGTCAGTGTTTGAAGTTGTTTCAGTTGTACCATGATCGGATCGGGTGGCGCCAGCGAACTGGCAGCCAATGACCAAAACAAGCGAAACTTTTTGTCGCGTGCTTGTTGCTCCATTTGGCGAGTTGGACTTGCGAGTTTTTCATGTATGAATAGTCACTTAAAGATTTTGATAATTGTATGGGAAGACTTGGTGTCGACCTGCTCTAATGCGTTTAATCATGGTGTTTGCCGAGCATTATGCGATGAGGTGCAGATAAAGAGGAAGCAATATGAATCAAAAACCTGATCAAAATGTGTATGTTGTTGACCATCCTATGGTGCAACACAAGCTCACTTTGATGCGTGACAAGAATACTTCGACAAGTTCTTTCCGTGCATTACTCAATGAGATTTCAACGCTCATGGCGTATGAAGTGACTGCCGATCTGGCGACACAAGAGGTTGAAATTGAAACGCCTCTGGAAAAAATGACAAGTAAGATAATCGATGGAAAAAAACTTGTTTTTGTCAGTATTTTGCGCGCGGGTAACGGCATATTACAAGGCATGCTCAACGTGGTTCCTAGCGCGCGTGTCGGTCACATAGGTTTGTACAGAGATCCAAATACCTTAGCGGCAGTTGAGTATTACTTTAAGCTTCCAGAAAAGCTTAGTCATCGCGATGTGATTCTCGTCGATCCGATGCTTGCGACAGGTCATACTGCTGTTGCTGCGATTGCAAGAATCAAAAAGCTTAAACCGCGCTCTTTAAAATTTGTATGCCTAGTGAGTTGTCATCAGGGAATTCAGGCGGTACATGATCGATTTCCTGATGTCGTTATTTATACCGCTGCCGTTGATCGTCATTTGGACGAAAACGCATATATTTTGCCTGGCCTAGGCGATGCAGGTGATCGAATCTTTGGAACAAAGTGAGCGATCTGAAGTCTACTTCTTAGGATGAATGCTATGAAGCCCATCGATTTGTTGGTGAAAGCAGAGTTTCTTTATCCCGTCTCTGAAGGCATGCCAATTATTTATGATGGCGAAGTCGTCATGCGCGAGCGGCAATTCTCGGGGCTAGATCACAAGGTAACGCTAGAGAAACTTCAAAAACGCTTACCGCGGTGGCGCTCGCAGCTATCTACTTTAGGTAGCCCCGCTGTTTACGGTCCGAGTTGTGATTGTTGTGGTCTAGTTTGAGTTGAATTTCCCCCCAAGCTCAGGTGTCGACGCATTGGGCATGACACGTATGAATATCTTTCGTCAACACGTCAAAATGACTTCTGCAATTGTGCCTGCAGCAACTGACCCCTGGATTGACCTGCCAAGGTGGCTGAGTAAAC
>CAMBLP010000096.1 GCA_945868195.1 Bordetella parapertussis | reverse complement strand
CCTTTGGTCAAGGCGGGTAAATTACGAGCCCTCGCTGTGACAGGTGCGAAACGCTCGGTGGACTTGCCTGACGTACCAACCATCGCAGAGCTTGGTTTTCCTGGATATCTCGCGACTAACTGGTATAGCTTTATCGCCCCTGCAAGTACACCACCAGCCATCGTTAAAAAACTGAATGTAGCGATTGTGGCTGCAATACGGGATCCTGCGACGTTGAAGCGATTAGCTGCACAAGCGATGGAGCCTGATCCATCGACCTCTGAGGAAATGCGCGCCTTCGTGACGAAGGAATTTGATACATGGGGTAAAGTCGCTAAAACCCTTAAATTCTAATTTTTTCAGGAAGCATCTTGGGCTCAACTATCGTTGAAAAAATTCTCGCGCATCATTCTGGGTGTGAGAGAGTGCAGGCGGGTGAGGTGGTCGTTGCAGAGGTCGATTACGCCATGGTCACGGATACTCGCGCAGTCAACACCATCAAAATGATCGATCGTTTCGGCGATCAACCCCTTCAGTTCGCAAAAAAGACTTCGCTGGTCCTCGATCATTATTCACCGCCTCCTAATCAAGAGGCGGCAGATATTCACTCCGAAATGAGAGCGTTCGCCGCGAAGCGCGGAACAGGTCTTTATGACATCGGCGACGGCATTTGTCATCAAGTGTTACCCGAAGGCGGGCACTTGACCTGCGGCGATTTGGTGGTGGGTACCGACACACACTCTGTCACGTATGGCGCCTTCAATGCTTTTGGAACAGGCATCGAAGGCACTGATGTTTCCGCAGTCATGATGAGCAGTAAGCTTTGGTTCAGGGTACCTCAGACGGTGCGGATCGATCTTCAAGGCGTGCTTGCGCCCGGGGTCTGGGCCAAGGACATCACCTTGGCGATGTTGGGCAAGTTTGGTGCCGAAGGCCTGAACTATCATGCGATCGAGTACGTGGGCGACGCTGTCCGTGCGATGGCAATCGATGATCGCATGACGCTTTGCAATCATGCGGCCGAGTTAGGCGCCAAGGCGGCGATTCTCGAAGCAGATGAAAAAACGTTCGCATGGCTTGCCGCGCATGGAGCAAAGACACCTCGTCCGACCTTTGCGGATACTGATGCCCATTACGCCGAACGCTTTACCATCGATGTGGCGAATCTGGCACCACAATTGGCGCGTAAACACGAGGTCGATGACATCGTTGGCGTCGATCAGATTGAAAAACAGAAAATCCAGTTTGCCTTGATCGGCACTTGCACGAATGGGCGTTTGGACGATATCCGTCAGGCCGCCTCGATTTTGAAAGGTCGCAAGCTTGCTCCGGGTGTTAGGATGATTGTGACACCGGCATCCAGACAAATTTATCTGGCTGCGCTCAGAGAAGGATTGATCGAGATCCTGACGACAGCGGGCGCTTCGTTCGAGTCTGCTGGCTGTGGCACGTGTGTTGGCATCACCAATCGCTTGGTTCCCGGCGATGGTGATACCGTCATTTCGACGGCCAATCGTAATTTCAAGGGCAGGCTGACCAATAAAAATGCCGATATCTGGCTGGGCTCGGCTGCAACGGTTGCGGCCTCGGCGTTGACGGGTTACATCACCGACCCTAGACTCGTTGAGGGTGGCACTTGGAGGTCGGCAGCATGAGCAAAGGTTTATTGATCAAGGGTCCGTCGTTTTTGCTTGGAGATGATGTCAATACGGACATCAACTGTTCCAATAAATATCTCCCCGGAAAAGACGTGGCCTATGTGGCTCAGCATGCGTTTGAACAACTAGCTCCGGGCATCGCCTCTCGCATCGCGCATCACGGCGGCGGTATCCTTGTGGCTGGCGAGCACTTTGGCATCAACTCATCGCGCGAGCAAGCGACGCACGTATTACGTCAGATGAAGGTGCGCGCCATCCTCGCTCAATCTTTTGGTCGTCAGTTCTTTCGTAATGCCATTAACAACGGTTTGCCAGTGTTCGAGTGCGACACTTCAATGATCGTTGAGGGACAGTCTCTGGAGCTGGATCTTTCCAGAGGTGTGTTGTGTTGCGAAGGTCGGGTTCTCCAAGAAACGCACCCTTTACCACCAGAGATCCTCGCGATCCTTGCAATAGGTGGTTTGATTCCTTTTTTACAAAAGTACCCTGACTGGAACTTTGCATGACTATGATTTCAGCCACACAGAAGCGTCGTTCATTACGTGAGCAATTGCAGGGTACGCAAGCGGTGCGTGCGCCAGGGATTTATGATGGTTATGGAGCCCGACTCGTCGAGCAAGCTGGTTTCACCGCGGTTTATATGACGGGCAATGGCGTGTCTGCGACCTTGCTTGGGCGACCCGATGTGGGCTTGGTGGATCTGACGTTGATGGCAGATCATGCGCGGCGTGTTGCGGCAAGCGTCAACATTCCGCTGATTTGTGACGCGGATACGGGTTACGGAAATGTCGTCAATGTGCGTCGAACGATCATGGAGTTCGAGGCCGCGGGAGTCGCTGCGATCCATATGGAAGATCAAGTCTCGCCTAAACGTTGCGCTCAGATGCCAGGCGATCGGACAGTGATTGATTTTGACGAGGCCGTCGCTAAAATCGCCGCCGCGAGTGCGGCCCGTTCAGATCCAGAGTTTGTGTTGATTGCCCGTACAGACTCAGCCGGAGCGCTTGGCCTTCAAGAGGCGATTCGACGCACACAGGCGTTTGCACAAGCGGGCGCGGATGCTGTGTTTGTCGAACTCAAATCGAATCCTAATATTTTGCAAGATATCCTGGCTATTAAGTCAGGCGTATCCGTTCCCGTTGTCGTCAACATCGACAGCGCTCAAGATCTTCGCAGCCTTCCTTCTGCAGCCCTCAAGCAAGCAGGCGTGGATTTAGCCATTTATCCTGCCATGGCACGCGGAGTATTCGGTCATGCCATGACGGCTGCTCTGACACATTTGCGTAGCTCGGGCAATATGGCTGGGTATGAAGCCAAGATGTTTTCTTCCGCTCAGTACAACGAGGCGCTGGGCTTGAGCGAAATCGAAGCATGGGAAAAGCGCTTTGACTAGGCGATGATTTCCCATGTGCGTCGCAAAATTAGAGGAATTTGGTAAATCCCGCGACAGACTCCCGTTCGCTGATCAGCGAATTTTCTATTTTTGACGTGTCCGCATAACCAAGCGCCAAGCCGCACATCAGCACTTCGCTTTCGGGGATGCCGGTCACGGCGCGAATCGTGTTGTGGAATCGATTGAACGCGGCTTGCGCGCACGTATCGAGTCCGCGTCCCCGCGCGGCGATCATAAAGCTTTGGAGGAAACAGCCGAAATCGAGCCAAGAGCCTGTATTCATCGTTCTGTCGATGGTAAAAAACAAGCCAACGGGTGCATCGAAAAAGGTGTAATTGCGTCCATGTTGAGCATGCATGCCGGATTTATCTTCTCGACCGAGTCCCAGCAATTTGTAGAGATCAAGTCCGACTTTGCGTCGACGCTCAATATAAGGGGAGTCCCACTGCGTTGGATAATATTTATAGTCCTCTGTGAGCGCCTCAAACTGAGCCTTGTCGTTGTAAACCTCTAGGATCGCCTCCGATACGCGTTGTTTGATGTCCCCTGACAGTACATACACCTTCCAAGGTTGTGTGTTTGAACCGGAGGGCGCGCGCGCCGCCACTTCAAGCATGAGTTCGATATCTTCCCGTGCGACAGGGGTCGGAAGAAACGCTCGCATCGAATGACGGGAGGTGATCGCATGATCGACAATTTTTTGTTCGTTGTTCTGAATCATTATGCTGGTTCTCTTGAGGATAAATAAACTCCCGTTACTGTAGTACATTTTGAGGACAAACGATTCAACATAAAACCCCTAAAAAGACCATAGAGGAGTCGTCCATGATTCATGATGCAAGCGAGGCGTTTCGTGACAGTGCAAGGGATTTGCTCGAGCGGCAGGACATTGCACAGAGGTTGCGCCAGTTACGTACCTCGCCGTCCGGTTTTGATCGTTCGCACTGGCAAGAGCTGGCCGCTGCGGGATGGCTCGGTGTTCTCATATCGGAGGAGGATGGGGGCCTAGGGTTGGGTCTGCGCGAAATCGCTGCCATCGTCGAGGAAATTGGCCGACACTTGTTGCCCGAGCCTGTGATTCCCTGTGCTGTTCAAGTCGCAGTCGCGTTGAGCAGATGTCCGCCAAGCGTATTGCGCTCCAAGCTTCTAGAGCAATTGATCGCCGGTGACTGTATTGCCGGTCTGGCATGGCAAGACACACTGGGTCAATTAGAGTGCGGATCGACGGGTTTGGTCCACGCGGTGCGTGATGAACAAGTCTTGGTGCTCGATGGATATAAACAATTTGTGACGCCCGCGACCGGCGCGGACGGCTGGCTCGTCGTGGTATGCATGGAGGCAGAGCTTTCACTTGTATGGCTTCCCGCGCAGACTCCGGGAATCAGTCTCGAAGATTTGCGTTGCGTCGATGGCAGCATCGTGACGAAACTTTGTTTGAGTCAGGTGCGCGTGGCACCCTCACATATTCTTTCCTCAGGTCCTAAGGTGGAGGTGATTGTAGACGAGGCCAATGATCTAGCCCGCATCGCGCAATCTGCCGAACTCGTAGGCCTCATGCGCAAAACCTTGGCAACAACCGTGGAGTATCTTTGCACGCGCAAGCAGTTCGACAAACCGATTGGTAGTTTTCAGGCATTGAAACATCGGGCTGTGGATGCCTATGTTCAAGTTGAACTTGCCTCTGCTTGCGTACAAGACGTCTTGCTTCAAATAGAAAATAATGAGCCTATTGGCTCCGCCTTAAGCATCCTCGCTAGCCGAGCTAAGGCGCGATGCGCCCATGCAGCATTGCTCGTGACGCGCATGGCGATTCAGTTTCATGGCGCTATGGGTTTCACCGATGAATGTGACATTGGTCTGTATTTCAAGCGCGCACTCTTTCTCGCTTCGTGGCTAGGCAATGCAGGGCGGCATCGGCAGCGTTTTCACAAGTACGCCAAGGTTGACTGTCTCGAGGAGCGCGCAATACCTTTGACAGAGTTCCCGCAGGATGCGGATTGGGATGCGATGCCAGAAGCCGAATTTCGGCGCATGCTGCGAGGTTTTTACGCCAAACATTATCCCGAGGCGATGCGAAACGTCCCGCGCCGTTTGCATTGGCACGAAATTAAGCATTGGACGTCCACGTTATCTGTTCAGGGTTGGGTGGCTCCCGCATGGCCAAAAAAATTCGGCGGTATGGGTCTCTCGCCCGAGAAAATGATCGCTTACGTCGAGGAGCAAGAGCAATATGGCGTTGCGCGCGCGCCGGATATGGGGATCGTGATGATCGGTCCTCTCTTGATCCAGCGTGGCAATCCTGAACAGCAGCAAAAATTTCTTCCTAAAATTCTTTCTGGGGAGCATATTTGGTGTCAAGGCTATTCAGAGCCTGGCGCAGGCTCTGATCTTGCCGCACTTCGTACAGAGGCCGTTCGAGATGGCGATGACTTCGTCGTGAATGGACAAAAAATCTGGACGACGTTGGCGCAAGATGCAACCCATATGTTCGCTCTGGTACGTACTGATAAAGAGGCTAAGAAACAAGCAGGCATCAGTTTTTTGTTGATTGATCTTAGTGCGCCTGGCATCACGGTACGTCCGATTAAAGACATTGTCGGATACGAAGAGTTTTGTGAGGTTTTTTTCGATCAAGTGCGCGTCCCTGCTGATAATCTTGTGGGTGAAATCAATCAGGGGTGGACGATTGCCAAGGCACTTCTCGGCTTTGAGCGAATCTTCTTGGGGAGTCCTAAGCAGTCTCGTTATGCGCTGAGTCAGTTGACCGCGCTGGCTGAGCCGCTTGGCTTGATGGAGGATGCCGTGTTCGTGTCGCGCTATGCCGAGCTTAGTCTGGATGTCGCTGATCAGGTGAGCGCCTATACGCACTATGCGGACATGGTCAAGCGAGGTGAACCGCTACCCCCGAGTGTTTCTCTACTTAAAATTTGGGGAACAGACACGTATCAGCGGATTTGCATGGCGATGGTCGAATATGCTCAAGAACATGGTGCAACTGGACATACAACGGATTTTGGCGAGCCGGGCTTTCATGTTCCCGCTATCATGTTCAACTCAATCCCGTCGACCATCTACGGCGGCAGTTCTGAGGTACAAAAGGAAATTATCGCGAAACATGTGTTGAAGCTTCCTGACTAAGGTGAGCGTCAACACTCCCTTGGGAGTAAAGGCTTTGGAAACAATCCAGTTTGAAGTGCAAGAGGGTGTCGGCACGCTGACGTTGAATCGGCCCAATCGCAAGAATGCGATTGATGCCGTCATGCGCGAAGAACTCAAAGAGGTTGTGTTTTCGCTTCCTCAACAACGAGATTTACGTGCGCTAATTATTACAGGGGCGGGTGGTACATTTTGCGCCGGTGGTGATATCAGCGTGATGGGGGCGGGCACGTTGGCACCCGAGGACGGACGTCATCGTATGCGTCACGATTATCTTTCGTGGATTGAAACCTTGCTTAGACTAGAAATACCTGTGATCTCGGCGGTAGAGGGCGCGGCCTATGGCGCAGGCTTTAGTCTCGCGTTGACGGCGGATATTGTGCTGGCCGACTCTTCGAGCAAATTCTGTATGTCATTTATGCGTTTAGGTCTCGTGCCTGATTGTGCGGCTTTTTATACTCTCCCGCGGATTGTGGGTACGCAGCGCGCCAAAGAGCTTGCCTTTTCCGCGCGTGAACTCAACGCCGAGCAAGCACATGCATTAGGCATTGTGCTAGAGGTATTGCCGCAAGGACGCGTTCTTGAAAGGGCTCAACAAATGGCGCGTTGTTTTGCACTCGCTGCGCCTGCAGCGCTTGCCATGACCAAGCGCGCGATGAATGTCTCAATGAATAGTTCACTTGATGCAATGATGGATATCGAAGCCGATGCACAAGCTGTTGCGCGCACCAGCCAATGGCATACGGATGCGGTTCAGCGATTTTTAAATAAAAAGCCTTCCGCGTTCCAGTGGCCTGGTAGCTTGGACTGATGTTGTTTGAAACGTCCCGACAAGTCGGGAGCATTCCTATTGTTTTAATCTTGGGCGAGTGCTTGACGGCGACGCGTCTTTTTCTCAACCTGCTGATTGCGCAGCAGGATTTTTCTGACTCTGTCGTGATTAGTGTCAAACAAGATACGCTCGATCCAATGACGCATGCTCGATTGATCGAGTTGCCGCGTCTTGAATTATCCGCACAAGACAGTTGCCTGTGCTGCGGCATGCATGGGGCGCTCGGAGATGCTTTACGTCAGATTTTTTTTCAAGCATTAAATGATCGGTCCAAACGATTAGACCGTGTGTTGATCGAATCTGACTCGATTGAGTCGTCCCAGTTGGCGCATACCTTGAGACACACTCCCTTTTTGGGACAACGTTATTTTCAACAAATGACGTTTAGGGTCGTGTGTCCGGCGCAACCCTCCGATTTTTTCCAAAAACCCGGTGAGTGGCAAGCGTGCCTAGCGGGTCTCAAGGCCCTTGATCCTGTCAGCAATCAATCGCGGCAGATGTTAATCCTATCGCTGCCACAGGCGCAATTTAATGCAGAGCAATTCAACAATTGGTCTGCGCAAGTCAAACAAGAGCTTCCTTACAAAGAAGTGTTTTATCTTAGTGCAGACGGGGTCTCGGACTTAAATTTGTTGTAAAAGAAGCTTGGATTGGGCACAAACGACAAATAGATGCCTCAAAAGCTTGAAGATATCAAGGGCAATGCGTTAGAATGCATACATAGATAGATACCTTGGGTATCACCCAAATATAAACATGTGAAAGCATGATAAACATATAAGACCTTGAAACTTAAGGCTTTGATTGCCCGGCTCAGTGCTGGTCAGATCGCGCAAACCATTTGATGTATCCGTGATCAACGACTACACGTCCAAGCGTTGTGCCGTTTACGGTGGTTTTTACCCCAGCTTATAAATCGTAACGCTCCACTAGCAACGGTTCTGTTTAATCAGGCCTTTTTTGGGCTTGCGGCTAGATAAACTTGCTGCAGTGTTTTGATGCTTTTTTTGTTGCGTATTTGTTGCGTATTTGTTTCGAGATGCGCATTGATGCCAGATGAGTACAAAATAAAACTGGCCGAGCGCCAAAAGCGATCGACCAGTTGTATTTGGTTGCGGGGGCAGGATTTGAACCTACGACCTTCGGGTTATGAGCCCGACGAGCTGCCAGACTGCTCCACCCCGCGTCTGAAGAA
>CAMBLP010000095.1 GCA_945868195.1 Bordetella parapertussis | reverse complement strand
CCCAACCAAAAAGGGTGACAGTTTGACCAAGGTGGTCACGACAAACCTGACCGGTGTAGCAGGTACGCATGCAAACTCCAAAAGATCGTACAAAGAGATCTGACAATAATTAATCGGTAAATTCGTTAAAACCGTGACAACGTGACAACTTAGATATTACTCATTTGGCGGCGCAGGCTTTCTTTTTGCTGCCGCTGTGTTTGGCGCTGGCGCCACGACACCCATCGAAACAATGTATTTCAAGGCGGCATCGACCGACATCTCCAAGGGTTGAACCTCACTGCGCGGCAGCATCAGAAAAAAGCCTGAGGTCGGGTTGGGCGTCGTAGGTATGTAAACACTCACATGCTCACCGGGGAGCAAGCGTGCAACTTCTCCGCTTGGCGCCCCCGTTAACAAACCAATCGTCCAACTGCCCTGACGCGGATACTGCACCAGCACAGCTTGGCGAAAAGCCTGCCCGTTTGGCGCAAGCAGCGTATCGCTGACTTGCTTGACCGAGTTGTAGATCGAGCGCACGAGAGGGATACGACCGAGGATGTTTTCCCAGAGCTGGACAATCCCGCGACCCAGAAAATTAGCCGCTAGGATGCCCGTGGCCAGAACAACCACGATCACAACGGCAACTCTAAAGCCTGGAATATCGCGCCCAAACAGCGCCTGGGGTGACAAAAATGCCGGCACCACGCTCTCAAGCGTACTGACTGCAAGGCCCAACACCCATAGCGTGATGACCAATGGCACCCAAATGAGCAAACCTGTAATGAAGTACTTTTTAAAGGATCGCATGATGAGGGTGGGCTTTAAGTTAACGCTGACGTGCGGTGTTCAGCAGCCTCAAGCCGCTGAGCCACCTGCAGCAGGCTTACTCGACGAGGACGTCGAGCTTGCAGGAGTTGGAGAACTTGAGGTGCCGGAAGAACTCGTGGAGGTGTTAGAGGCCGGAGTCGCAGCAGGTGCAGCAGGTGCAGACCCAGAGCCATTGGAAGGGCTTGAAGCACCTGATGCGCCCGATGCGCTCTCCGAACCCGTCGACGCGGCTGAGGCAGCACCATCGGCCGCCGTCACTGCGGGTGCGGACTCGCTCGTCTTGGCGCCGCCACCATTTTGACGGAAATCCGTGACATACCAGCCGGAACCCTTGAGCTGAAAGCCGGCCGCGGTGACCTGTTTAGCGTAGGTCTCCTGATGACATTCGGGGCAGACCGTTAAGGGCTTGTCTGAAATCTTTTGCAACACGTCTTGGGCATGACCACAAGCGGTGCATTTATAAGCGTAAATAGGCACGATGAAACTCTTGGACGCGAAAACGATGGAAAGCTTTGTATTTTAACGGCTTTTCAGCCGTAACCCTCGGTAAATACGGAGCTCACTCTGTTTTCACGCCCACTTCATCGTGCAATCCTGCCTTTTAGAGACCGAGCGATGACAAATCAGGGCGTTTCAGGTGCCACTGCGTCGCCGCTTGGAACGCCATCCCGATCGTGACCAAGGTGCCATCATCAAAGGGCTTGCCGAGCAACTGTGCGCCCAGCGGCATGCCATTATCCGCAAAACCAGCCGGCAAGGACATTCCCGAGCAGCCCATATAGTTACCCGCACGCGTAAAGGCCGCCATCGGCGTCTTGGACTCGTCCACCTCGGTCAAGGGGCAGGCCCCGATCGGTGCGCTGGGCGACAACAGTGCGTCGACATTGCTCATCCAGTCGGTCCAGGCCGCAATCGTCTGACGGTGATGCGCGATCGCGTCGATATAGTCAGCACCAGAAATTTTCCGACCAGACTGCACGCGCTTGCGCACAAACTCACCAAACGGACGCTCAGGATCATCGATGTAGGCCCGATGGATGGCATAGGCCTCGGAGGCAATAATCTGTCCGTTGCGCAGCATCATGTCGTTGAAGTCAAACGGGAAGGGCTTTTCAATCACTTGAGCGCCTAAGTCGACCAGTACGCGACGCGTGTCATCCAGCATCTTGACCACGTCCTGACCCAAGGCAATCGGATAGTGCTCGGGCGGAAACATCGCGATGCGGAAACCCGCCAACGGCTTGGGACCTGCCGCGGGTGCTTTCCAGTGAAACATCGGACGGTTACAGCTGGTGGGATCGAGTGGGTCCTCGCCCGCCATCAGAGCCGTCAAGATCGCCGAGTCCTGCACATCGCGCGTCATCGGACCGATCGAATCCAGCGTCCCGGACAAGGCCAGCGCGCCATGCAAGCTAATCAGACCACGGGTGGTTTTTTGACCGGTGATACCGTTGAGTGCGGCAGGAATACGAACTGAACCGCCCGTATCCGAACCGAGCGCCGCGGGTGCAAGAGCCGCGGCAACCGCCACGCCTGATCCACTCGAAGAACCACCCGGCACGCGCTGTGTCTTGAGGTCCCAGGGATTCCAGGGCGTACCCATCACGGGGTTGGTGCCCCAGCCACCAAAAGCAAACTCGACCATGTGTACCTTACCCAAGTTCACCATGCCGGCGCGCATCAGGCGCTCGACAGCGGTACATGTGGTGGGGCTGCGGCGCTTGATCCAGTCCTGCGAACCCCCGGTGGTGATCTGGCCTTCCATTTCGCATAAATCCTTAACCGCCAGGGGCAAACCGTCGACGGGACTCAGGGTATAGCCCGCCGCACGACGCAAATCCGCTGCACGCGCTTGCTGTAGCGCGCTATCTTCATTCACGCTCACGAAGGCATGAAGCTTGCCGTTGGCTTTTTGAATCCGCGTCAGATACTCACGCGTAATGTCTTCGGCGCTGTATTTTTTTTGCTGCAAACCCTGCGCCAGTTGGGTGAGGGACGAAAAAGCGAGATCGGACATAGTGCCTCCGGAAAATGGATGGTCGTCGATTGTGATTAAAAGGTCATGCTTAAAATTCTGTACCGAGATAGGCGTTTTGTAATCAGGTATTTTGTAAAAGAATGAGTCTGGCCGCTTTTTCCGCGATCATCATCGTGGGCGAATTGGTGTTGCCAGAGGTGATGGTCGGCATGATCGAGGCGTCCGCCACGCGAATCCCGGTTAATCCATGGACGCGCAACGCCTCATCCACAACCGCCATCGCATCATGACCCATTTTGCACGTCCCGACCGGATGAAAAATCGTGGTGCCAATATCGCCCGCAGCTTGGGCAAGCGCCTCTTCTGTATCCTGCACACCGTGCGCATCGACAGTGATGCCGGGTTTAATTTCGACAGGTTTGAAACGTGCCAAGGCCGACTGTCCGACAATGCGACGCGTCAGCCTAATGCTATCCGCTGCGACGTGTCGATCCTCCGCCGTTGATAAATAGTTACAAAGAATTTCAGGTGCTTGTGCCGTGTCGGGCGAGACAATATTGACATGCCCTCGACTGGTTGGACGCACGTTACAGATCGAGGCAGTAAACGCCGGAAAATCATGCAGCGGCTCACCGAAACGCTCGAGCGACAAAGGTTGAACGTGGTACTCGACGTTGGCCCGCGTCTGCTCAGGACCTGACTTGGCAAACACGCCTAGCTGCGAGGGTGCCATGCTCATCGGACCGCGACGCGTCAACAGATATTCAAGCCCGATCCGCGCCTTGCCGAGCCAAGAGTTGGCCAAAGTGTTGAGCGTACGCGCACCCTCAATGCGATAAATCATGCGCAGCTGCAGGTGATCCTGCAAGTTTTGACCGACGCCAGGCAAGTCATGCACAAGCGGTATACCCAAAGGACCCAACACCTTTGCAGGACCCAGGCCTGAGGCTTGCAAAAGCTGTGGGGTACCAATCGAGCCCGCCGCCATCACGACCTCGCGACGCGCTTGGGCAATATGGACCTCGCCCTCACGGATGAACTCGACACCGGTCACGTGCTTGCCTTGCATAGACAAACGTGTGGTGCGTGCGCCCGTCAGAACAGTCAGATTACGGCGATGTTTGATCGGCCGCAAAAAAGCCTTGGACGCATTCCAGCGAAATCCGGAGCGCTGATTCACCTCGAAATAGCTACTACCCTCGTTATCGCCGCGATTGAAATCGGGTGTCGGTGCGATCCCGGCCTGCGCCGCCGCGTCGCGAAACGCGTCCAGGATTTCCCAGGACAGGCGCGCGGGCTCCACCCGCCACTCGCCCCCCGCACCATGAAAAGGACTCGCACCAGCGTAGTGATCTTCCATGCCTTTAAACAAAGGCAAGACCTCATCCCAGCTCCAGCCTTGATTCCCTAGCGCAGCCCAACCATCGTAG
The DNA here is from genome assembly GCA_945868195.1 of Bordetella parapertussis. Lineage (GTDB taxonomy): Bacteria > Pseudomonadota > Gammaproteobacteria > Burkholderiales > Burkholderiaceae_B > Zwartia. The sequence goes on along the minus strand of CAMBLP010000095.1, from coordinate 3,998 downwards.
TCCGCGCTCTGACCACGCATGTAAATCATGCCGTTAATCGATGAGCAACCACCCAGTACACGACCGCGCGGATAACCCAGCTCGCGACCGTTGAGCCCTGGATCAGCCTTAGTGCGATAGCACCAGTCCGTACGAGGATTACCGATGCAGTACAAATACCCAACGGGAATATGAATCCAGTGCCAGTTGTCCGGGCCGCCCGCTTCGAGCAACAACACGCGGTTGTTTGGATCGGCAGAAAGACGATTCGCCAGAAGACACCCTGCAGACCCTGCGCCAACAATGACGTAATCGAACTCAAGTTGATGTGTTGTTGTGCTCATCGAATACCAAATACCGAATCGAGATAAATGTGGCACAGCGTCTCCATGCCGCTTTGATCTTTTACATCAAAGCGCGCTGCAATGGGGCTATCGACATCCCACACGCCAATCAAACGACCCTGGTGGACCAGCGGCACCACGATTTCAGAGCGCGAAGCCGCATCGCAAGCGATATGGCCGGGAAAGGCATGCACATCGGGCACGAGCTGAGTCTGACGTGTCCTGGCCGCCGCGCCACATACGCCCCGCTCAAGCGGGATGCGTAAGCAAGCCGGCTTGCCCTGAAACGGTCCGAGCACAAGCTCGGTGTCATCATAAAAATAAAAGCCAGCCCAATTCAGGTCAGGCAAGACGTGCATCACCAGCGCCGACATATTCGCGGCATTGGCGATCCGGTCCTTTTCCCCCTCCATCAACACCCGTGCCTTTTGGGCAAGCTGCTGATATTGCTCGTGTTTAGACAAATGCATCAGTGAGGAGACATCGAACATGGTCGTATCGCTCAAATAAGAATCGTGTGTCGATTTTAGCCAGCTTGAAACTGTAGACAGCGTGGAGACCTCACGCCATAATGTGGAACACTAGCTCATATATTGAACTGTGCTTGAACTGTCATCATTATTACACCCCATGAACACCGCCTCACCCGCCATTAAATCAGGCACCCAAGTGGTTCAACGCGTCGCCGCCCTTTTGCGTGGTGTGTCCGCGCGCAATCGTGTAGGTGCGCGGCTCATCGATCTCTGTACGGAAATCAACATTGAGCGCCCGACTGCGCACAGGATCTTGCAAGGCTTGGTGTCCGAAGGGCTGATCCGTCAGGACGAGTCTACCAAACGGTACTTCCTGGGTAATGTGATCTACGAAATGGGCTTGGCCGCGAGTCCTCGCACCAATATGCGCGACCTCTGTCACGCGCAGCTGCAACAAATTGCGCAATGCACAGGCGATACCGTTTTTTTGACCATCCGCGCGGGGTTTGACGGCGTATGCATCGATCGCGCCGAGGGCGCGTTTCCAATCAAAGTCTTTGTCCTTGAGGTCGGACGTCGTCGCCCCATCAATATTGGTGGCGGTGCGATTGCGATCCTGAGCTTTCTGGATGACAACGAGATCGAGCGCATCCTTAAAATCAACAAAGACCGTTGCGTGGAAAAGTTTACAAACTACTCCGAGGCCGAAGTGCGCAAAACTATCGCACGCGCACGCGGCCGAGGTCATGTCGTCAGCGACGTCGTCGAGTTGCCCGGCGTTCGTACCATCGCTGTCCCCATCTTCGACAAAAACAACCACCCCGTCGCCGCGATCAGCGTCGCGACCTTGAGCACACGTCTAGACAAAGACCGCACAGAACTCGTCCTCGATTGCCTCAACAAAGCCATCGAACAAATTCAACCAAACTTGTTAAATATTGAAACAGAGAATTAAAAGCGCCAAATCAGGCGCGACGCTTTAACCAACTCAATACACCTTTAGCCGTCGCCTGCCCTGACGCCATGACGCCGTTGAGCAAGTAACCTCCTGTCGGCGCCTCCCAGTCCAGCATTTCTCCTGCACAAAACACACCTGGCAGGTTTTTCAACATACCGTGTTCCGTGAGCCCCTCAAACTGAACACCACCCGCCGTGCTGATGGCCTCATCAATTGGACGACACGCACTCAACACGATTGGCAGATTTTTAATTCCGTAGGCAAGCTTTTGTGGATCGTTAAAGACCTCAACGGACAAGCGCTCGCGCAATAAAGCTGCTCGTACACCCTGCAAACCAAGACGTGTGCGCAGATGCGAAGACATCGAACGCGTGCCGCGTGCGCGCGACACCTCGTCCAATACGCGCTGAGGACTGTGGTCTGGCAACAAATCCAACAATAACGTCGCCTTTCCGCGCGTCAAAATCCGATCGCGCAACGCTGCTGACAAGGCATAAATCGCGCCACCCTCAAGCCCATGCTGTGTCACCATGCATTCGCCACGCAAAGGTGCGGCCTTGCTGCCCTCAATACGAAACTGTGCAGGCTTAATCGGCTCGCCCGCACACTTTTCCAGAAAATGCGCGGACCACGTTGTCTCAAAACCACCATTGCTCGGCAACAAGGGGCTCAACGCGACGCCCTGCTCTTTAAGCCAGGGCCACCAGGCACCATCGGAGCCAAGCCTGGCCCAGCTACCGCCCCCAAGCGCCAGGACCGTTGCATCTGGCGCGAGCGTGATCTCGCCCTTGGGCGTATCAAAACGCAACTGCTGCGTATCATCCCAACCCAACCAGCGATGCCGCATCAAAAACTGCACGCCCTCGACACGTAAACGATGCATCCACGCACGCAGTAAAGGCGCGGCCTTCATTTCATGGGGAAACACGCGCCCCGACGAACCCACAAAGGTCTCGATCCCGAGCGCATGCACCCAAGCGCGCAGCGCCTCGGCATCAAACTGCTCAAGCATGCGTCCGATTTCAGGTGCACGCGCGCCATAGCGCGTGAGAAATTTATCCGTGGGTTCGGAGTGGGTGATGTTGAGCCCACCCCGTCCAGCCATCAGGAACTTGCGGCCCACCGAAGGCTTTGCCTCATAGACCTGCACTGTCATGCCCTCTCGAGCCAGCGTTTCCGCAGCCATTAAACCTGCGGGACCTGCTCCGATGACGGCAACGACAAAACTCTTTTTTGACATTACTTTTTAGCTGCAGACACAATGACCTCAACCAGCAAATCAGGTGCAGCCAATTTGACCTCGCCTGTGGCGCGCGTTGGCAATGCGTTTTTAGGCGCCCACTCGGCCCACACCGAATTCATTCCCTCAAAATCCTTGGTGATGTCTTTCAACCAAATCTGTACCGTCAACAGATGATGTTTATCCGTGCCAGCGCTCGCCAGATGACCATCAATTTTTGCAAACACGTCGCGCGTCTGCGCCACAACGTCACCTTTGACACTCGAGGTAATACCTGCGACATACACGGTGTCGCCATGGACCACGACACGGCTCAGACGCTCGTTAGAATCAATGCGAGTAATTGCACCCATGCTTATTCTCCTGATTGAATAAAAAAATAAAGATAAAGTAAAAGCTTAAAGTCAGTGTAGCTGTAATATTTACCCAAATATTTACGCAAAGATAAAACTGAGACAACAATGCGCCCGAACGACCCTACCCGACTCGCCAAACTCCTCAATCCTCAATCCGTCGCCGTCATCGGCGCCTCCGACGATCCCTCACGGATTGGCGGACGACCCATCGCCTACATGCGCGGCCAGGGCTATCAGGGTAAGATTTTTCCCGTCAATCCAAACCGCGCGACCGTGCAAGGCCTGACGGCCTATCCCAATGTCGCAGCGCTGCCCGAAACACCCGATGTCGCCATCGTGATCGTACCCGCCTCCGCAGCACTCGAGTCGGTCACAGCACTGGCCGAACGCGGTTGCGCAGCAGCGATTTTGTTTACCGCTGGTTTTGCTGAAATCGGTCCAGAGGGCGCAGTGGCTCAGCAAAAGCTTGTCGACGCCGCACACAAGCACGGCATGCGCCTGATTGGTCCCAACTCACTTGGTGTCATCAACCCATGCAACCATTTTTATGGCACGTTTGCAACGGGCTGTGAGTTGGCTTTTCCCAAAGCGGGTAGCGTGGCCATCATTAGTCAGTCTGGTGCGTATGGCGCCCATTTGATGGCGGTA
>CAMBLP010000094.1 GCA_945868195.1 Bordetella parapertussis | reverse complement strand
GATTGGCGTGTTGCTGGGTGGTGTGCTGGGTGACAAATTACAAAAAAACCGTGTGGCGGCTATCTGTATGACCATGCACATGGTGGGCATGTTGATGCTGACCTATGCGATCGGACCGGTCATGTTGGTTCTTTTTGCTGTCTTTCATGGCCTGGCCTGGGGGATTCGGGGGCCTTTCATGCAGGCCATCCGTGCTGACTATTTCGGCCGCAAATCGATCGGTATGATTCTTGGACTTTCAGCCATGTTGACGGCCGTGGGGCAGGTATCCGGACCCTTACTGGCGGGCATCATGGGGGATGCGACGGGCACCTATGATTTGGGCTTTACGGTGCTGGCTTTAATTGCGGGTGCCGGGACATTTTTATTTTGGTTTGCCAAGCCGCCGGCGTTCCCTGGAGTGCCGATTAAAGCCCCAGCAGTATGAGGCAATGACAGCTTTAATTGATCGGCCTCTGTTAATCTATAAGTATGATTTATTTAAGAATTTTAGCGGCTCCTTTGGTGCTGCTGCTATCGGCGTGTATCACCCTCGGACCTGATTACGATCGCCAGCAAGCCACGCAATGGAACACAGAGCCAGAGACCTGGCAGCAAGCTTTGCCGCACGAGGGCGACCCGGTGGCGCTTGTTGCATGGTGGTCGCAATTTAAAGATCCTGTTTTAGTCGAACTCATCGAACAGGCACAAAAGCAAAGCAACAGCATGGCGCAAGCTGCGTTGCGAATTGCCCAGGCGCGGTCATTATTGGTTACCGCAGATAGTGCCGCACTGCCGGTACTCAATGCTTCGGGTGGGCTATCGAGAGGCACGTATCAGCTAGGTGGGCCTGTGATTCTCGCCACCACCGCTCAAGCGCAGCTTCAAGCAGGCTGGGAGATCGATTTGTTTGGCGGTTTGGCGCGAGGCAGCGAAGCCGCGCGCGCCCGCTTAGCCGCTCAGGTCGCTAACTGGCATGAGGCACGTATTTCTGTTTCGGCGGATACGGCGAGCCTCTACACCAACTTTCGGAGCTGTGAGCAACTCGCTCAGATTTCACGCACCGATGCCCAATCCCGTGCGCAAACGGCGCGCTTGACGCAAGAATTGGCACAAACTGGGTTTCAGTCACCTGCCAATGCTGCGCTCGCGCGTGCTAGTGCGGCCGAGGGCCAGGGTCGTGAGGTGGCGCAGCGCGCGGATTGTGACTTACTGATCAAAGCGCTGGTCGCGCTGACCGCGATGCCTGAGTCTGAACTCCGCAGTCGTCTCGCCAAGGGCGCACGGGTTCTCCCTCAACCGGCTATGCCTGTCGTGCAGCGCGTGCCGGCTCAGGTTTTATCGCAGCGTCCTGACGTGGCGGCGGCTGAGCGCGAGCTTGCCGCAGCGAGCGCGGATATTGGGGTGCGGGAAGCCGAGCGTTTTCCGCGTCTGTCGCTGCTTGGCAATATCGGTCCGTTAAGTTTCGAGACGACTATGGGGTCGATCAGCGCGACTTCCTGGTCGATCGGCCCTTCAATAAGTTTGCCTATTTTTGATGGTGGACGCCGGGCAGCCAATGTGGAGACTGCCAAAATTGCGTACGAGGTCGCCGCGACGAATTATCGGACGCAGGCGCGGCGCGCTGTCAGAGAGGTCGAAGAGGCCTTGGTACGACTCGATAGTTTGAATCAGCGAGAGCGCGAAGGTTTGAAAGCCTCTAAGGGGTACCACGAATCCTTACAAGCGGCGCAGGCGCGTTACAAGTTCGGTCTGGCGAGTATTCTCGACCTCGAGGAAACAAGGCGACTGTCGGTCAACGCGGATAATATTTTGGCGAATGTTCGGCGTGAGCGTGTCAATGCCTATATCGCCTTGTATCGCGCCGTTGGCGGTGGCTGGGATGCTAATGATCTGGCAGCGGTCGTCCGTACTGTGCAACAAAACCCTCGTGAAATTTTGACAGGCAAGCTTCAATAATGAAACAACAACTTGATTTACTGCGTCATACTTTGTTGGGCTTGACGCTGGTGTTAGTAGGCGCTTCGTTATCCTTATCGACGGCCGCTGTCTCGGCACAGTCAGGGACGGCGCGTCCTGCGCTTACCGTATCCGTGACAAAACCAAGCTTGATCGCGCTACCCTCGAACATTCGCGCGAATGGCAATATCGCCGCCTGGCAAGACGCCTCGGTCGGAGCGCAGGTGGGTGGGTTACGCATTGCCGAGGTGCGCGTCAATGTCGGAGACCACGTCAAAAAGGGCCAAGTGTTGGCGGTCTTTGCCCAGGATAACGTGTTGGCCGATCTGGCTGTGCAAAAAGCCCAAGAGTCGGAAGCGATTGCTGCACTCGCCGATGCCGAAGCGAATGCGTCACGCGCGCGAAGTCTCAAGACTTCAGGCGCGTTATCTGCCCAGCAGATTAGTCAGTATTTGACTGCACAACAAACAGCGGCTGCGCGGGTCGAGGCAGCGCGCGCGCATCGGCAGTCGCAGGAGCTGCGGCTGAAGTACACCGAAGTCCTCGCACCGGACGATGGCGTGATCTCTGCCCGGATGGCGAGTGTGGGCGCGGTCGTGCCGGTTGGCGCAGAGCTCTTCAAGATGTTGCGACAAAACCGCCTTGAATGGCGGGCCGAAGTGGTGTCCGAAGAACTTGGTCGAATCAAGGTCGGCATGCCTGTGGATGTCTTTCCTGCGAGCTTGGCCAAGGGGCAGCCACCCGTGATCGGTAAAGTCCGTGTGATTGGACCGACCGTCGATGCTCAGGCGCGTACCGCGATTGTCTATGTAGATTTGCCCATCGCGCAGAGCGATGAGCCGCCCATCCGCGCCGGCATGTTTGCCTCAGGTACATTCAATCTCGGTGATCGCCAAGGGTTGACTTTGCCGCAAGAGTCCGTGGTGATGCGTGATGGTTTTAGTTATGTATTCAAACTGGGTGCAGACCAGCGCGTCGAGCAAGTGCGGGTTCAAACAGGACGCCGAGTGGGCGCCCGCGTCGAAGTCCTTTCCGGGCTATCCGACGCGGATACGATTGTCGAGTCAGGCGCAGGTTTTTTGACCAATGGTGATCTCGTCTCGGTTAAGCGGTCATGAACTTTTCTGCCTTTTCCATCCATCACCCGATTCCAGCGATCTTGCTGTTTATTTTGCTATCAATCGCTGGAATATTGTCTTTCAGGGCCATCGGGGTACAAGACTTTCCTGACATCGAATTGCCCATGGTGACGGTCGAGGCGAGTCTGCCGGGTGCCGCGCCTGCGACGCTGGAAACAGAGGTCGCGCGCAAGCTGGAAAATTCGATCGCGACCTTGCAAGGCGTCAAGAATATCTACACCAAGATTCTTGAAGGTGTGGTGGTGATCATGGTCGAGTTCGTCCTTGAAAAAAATGCCATGGAGGCGGTCAACGACGTGAGAGACGCAGTGACACGAGTACGCGCCGACTTGCCTGCCGATGTTCGCGAACCGACAATTTTGCGTGCGACGACAGCGGGGCGTCCGTTGATGACGTATGCCTTGACATCGTCGCGGATGGATCAGGAGGCACTCTCTTGGTTTATCGACAATACCGTTGCCAAACAGCTCTTGACTGTTAATGGCGTAGGGCGCGTCAAGCGTATGGGTGGACTCTATCGAGAGATTCGCGTCGAGCTTGATCCTGCACGGATGGCGGCCTTGGGCGTGACTGCGGCCGATGTCTCGCGTCGCTTAAGGTTGATTCAGCAGGAGGCCCCGGGTGGTCGCGGGGATATCGGTGGCGCCGAGCAGGCCGTTCGTACGATCGCTACGGCAGAAACGGCTCAGGATTTAGGCAAGATCGACTTATCTTTATTAGACGGTCGTCGCGTGCGCTTGGATCAAATTGCGACCATTTCAGATACGACCGCCGAGCGACGTTCAATCGCCTTGGTCAATGGAAAGCCTGTCGTCGCTTTCGAAATCATGCGTAGTAAAGGCGCTAACGAGGTCACGGTCGCGCGCGATGTACGACAAGTGATCGAGGGTCTTCAGACTGCGCATCCGGATATCTCGTTTTCTGAACAAATCGATAACGTCGCGATCACCGAGGAGAACTTTGACGCATCGATGCATCTTCTCTACGAAGGAGCGATTCTGGCGGTGTTGGTGGTGTGGTATTTCCTCAGGGATTGGAGAGCGACGATCGTGTCGGCGGCTGCGCTGCCCTTGTCGATCTTGCCTGCTTTTCTGGGGATGTATTTGTTCGGTTTCACACTCAATATGGTCACGCTGACGTCGTTGGCGTTGGTGGTCGGTATTTTGGTCGATGATGCGATCGTCGAGGTTGAAAATATCGCGCGTCATTTGCAAATGGGTAAAACGCCTTTTCAGGCAGCCATGGATGCGGCCGATGAAATCGGTATGGCGGTGATCGCGACGACCTTCGCATTGGTCGCTGTCTTTTTACCCACGGCGTTTATGGATGGTGTGCCAGGTAAGTTTTTCAAGCAGTTTGGTTGGACCGCTGTGCTCGCAATTATGGCCTCGCTCGTGGTTGCGCGGTTACTGACACCGATGATGTCTGCGTACTTGATGAAGCCGCTCGGAGGCAAGCATGCGCAGCCCCGACCCGATAGTTGGGTAATGCGTCATTATCTCAAGACCGTCTCGTGGTGCTTGGACCATCGGTTAGTCACTCTTTTCTTTGCCTTTGCTTTTTTTGCGGGTTCGCTCGCGTTGGTGCCTTTGTTACCCAAGGGATTTGTTCCTCCTGCCGATCGTGGCCAGACCATGGTCAATATCGAGCGGGCCCCGGGCAGTACGCTCCAAGACACGCTACGCGCGGCGGAGCTGGCCAAAGACAAACTCTCCCGTATTCCAGAGGTGCGCAGTGTGTTTAGCTCTGTGGGGGCGGGCGTCTCTGGCGATGTCTTCGCAAGGGGGTCGGCCGCGGAGGTTCGTAAGGCGACGCTGACCGTGATGCTGAACCACCGTTCGGATCGCAGCAAGACACAGCAGGAAGTCGAAGCAGATATCCGTGAGGTTCTCGCCAATGAACCCGGTGTGCGCATCACGGTCGGCGCGCAAGATGTTGGTGTCAAAATGCAAATTGTGCTGCAAAGCGAGGATCCTCTCGCGCTCAGCAAGGCTGCCCAAGCGGCGGAGCGAGATTTGCGCACTCTGAAGGATGTAGGAGGGGTCACATCGTCAGCGAGTTTGGTGCGTCCTGAGCTGATCGTTCGCCCAGATTTCGCGCGTGCGGCGGATCTGGGTGTGACCGCCCAGAGCATTGCAGAAACCTTGCGTATCGCCACCAGTGGTGATTACGACGTGGGTTTGGCCAAACTCAATTTGGCCGAGAGGCAGATTCCGATTCGCGTCAAGCTCCCGGACGCGACGCGCACCGACATCGCGGCACTCGAAAGACTCACCGTTCCTGGGCGCTTCGGCCCGACCTTGCTGGGCAATGTCGCTACATTCACGATGGATAGTGGTCCGGCCCAAATCGACCGACTCAACCGTAGCCGTAATGTGATTCTAGATGTGGAGCTCGGTGGAAGGCCTCTCGGTGAAGTGTTTGCCGAGGCGATGGCCTTGCCGAGTCTGAGAAATTTGCCGCCTGGTGTGCAACTCGCGGAGCTTGGAGATACCAAGGAAATGCAGGCATTGTTTGCAAGTTTTGGCTTGGCGATGATGATTGGTCTATTGTGTATTTATATGATTCTCGTCTTGTTGTTTCATGATTTTTTACAACCAGTCACGATTCTGGGGGCGTTGCCTCTCTCGATCGGCGGCGCTTTTGTCGGATTGCTTCTAACGGGCAAAAGCTTTTCTATGCCTTCGCTGATCGGGCTCTTGATGTTGATGGGAGTTGTCACGAAAAATTCGATCTTGCTTGTCGAGTACGCGATCACGGCTAGGCGCAAAGGGATGCTGCGTGACGAGGCGCTTATGGATGCCTGCCATAAACGCGCACGCCCTATTGTGATGACGACCATCGCGATGATCGCAGGTATGATTCCTATCGCGATCGGCTGGGGATCAGATCCAAGCTTTCGTTCGCCGATGGCGGTTGCTGTGATTGGCGGATTGATCACGTCGACTTTTCTGAGTTTGTTGGTGATCCCAGCGGTCTTTACCTACATTGATGATTTGGATCAATGGCTACGACGTACTCGTAAAAAGCTGTTTGGAGACAAGGTCGTCGAGCAGACTACCTGATCCGACTTCTGAGCGTTAAGTGGATTGAACCGTGTAAAAAACAGGACCATGTGATTGGAAATTTCGCCAGTTTGTTCTGATTGCACTGAGGTTGTAATTGGCTCCCAAGGGGATATAGGGTACGTGATCCAAGACCTCTAACTGAATCGCCTGACATATTTTTTTTCGCTCCTCCAGTGTGTCAGCAAAAAACCAGTCCATCCGCAGGGTCTCGAGTTTCGCATTGGTGGGCCAGCCAAACCAGCCTTGCGTACCTTTTCCTCGGATACCTAAGTTGGACGCAGGGTTGAGATTGCTCGTACCGGTGAGGGCTGTGAAGCCGACGTTCCAACCGCCTGCTTGAGGAGTCTCTTGATTATTACGACGCTGCAGGTAGGTTCCCCAGTTCATGGCGCGCAATTCGGTTTTGAGACCGAGTTGTTTAAATAAATCTTCTGTCACTAGCGCACAAGCATGATAGGGGGCGGTATCCACGGGATCTAAGATGATAATTGTCTCGCCCTTGTAGCCTGCCTCTTTGATCAGTCTGCGCGCTCGCACCATGTCGCGTTTGCTATTGAGTTTTTCCATACCTGCATCAGAAGCCATCGGCGTGCCTGGCGCAAAGACACCACATTTGTCATTCCAATATTCAGGAAAGTCCGCGCCGTTAGCCGCCATCATATAGTCGGCTTGACTCACCACAGACAGAATGGCACGACGCATCGCCACGTTGTTAAAAGGAGCATGTAGGTGATTAAAACGCATGATAAAGATAGACGGTAAGGCACTTTTGATCAAGGAGATACGCGGGTTCTTGCGCAACATCGGAATAAAGTCATTGTCGACCTGTTCGATGCCATCGACCTCGTTGTTTTGTAGCGCGGCGACGGCGGTGGCGCGATCGGGAATGACGAGCCATCTAAGTGCGTCGATATGCGCAATCTTGGGGCCTGCCATATTGCTCACAAGGCCATTGACGCGTGGCACATAGCCTGTCGCTTTGGCGTATTCCACCTTTGATCCTGATACCCATTGATCAGGCAAAAACCGAAACGGTCCGCTACCCATGACTTCTTTAATGGCAATATTTTCTGGTGTGTTGGCCAGACGCGTGGGCATGATGGAGGCGGAGGCAGAGGCGAGCGTATAAGGCAACAAAGAAAAGGGTCTACTCAAAGTAATATTGACCTGCTTGTCGTGCGTCGCGACGATCTCGGTGACGAGGCTAAACAGCGTTTGTCCGAGAAGGTCGCGTTTGCCAAATCGTTTGAGACTCGCGACCACGTCTTGAGCCCTCACGGATTGGCCGTCGTGAAAGCGCAGGTCCTCGCGCAAGGTCAAGGTCCACTGAAGCTTATTGTCTGATAGCGTGAAGCGATCAAGCATCTGAAGCTGTGGTTGATACTGAGCATCGAGCCCGAAGAGCGTGTCATATACCTGCAGAGCATGACATGCAGTAATCGTCGCTGTGGTAAATACAGGATCTAAGATTGAAAGATCTGTCGAGGGTACCCAGCGAAAGGTGACCTTAGGTGTTTGTGCAGAGAGCTTGAAGGATGAGCCGAGCAGACCTATTGCGCTCGTCGTCGTGGTGATAAAGGTGCGGCGATCCATAGGGGTTATGCTCAAGGTGTACACCAATATTTTAGTCAAATCGTTGAAAAAAATCGCACTAACGGGCCAACCTCCAGAGTTCACCCTCCAGGTGAGCTCGCGCTTCAATACGCAATTTTTCTAAATGCGCCCACAAGGATTTTTGCGCAACGGTGTGCAGACGTTCAGGCGTGTCATCATAGGCGAACTTGACGAGTGTCTCGAGCGTGGCAGGTTGTCCGGCTTTTCTGAGCGCCGCCATGACTTTGTTTTCGCGTTCTTGTCGGTGAATCAAAATACGATCGACGTTTTCTGCAGGTTTATCCATCAAGAAACCATGCCCTGGCGCAAAGTGATCGATTTTTTCATCGAGTAGCAAGCGCAATGAGGCTAGGTATTCAATCATGCTGCCATCGGGTGGACTGATGACCACCGTGGACCCTTGCATGATGTGATCACCCGTGAACATGAGATTTTGCGACTCAAGTAAAAAGCAGACTT
>CAMBLP010000093.1 GCA_945868195.1 Bordetella parapertussis | reverse complement strand
ATGCACACGTAGAATCACTGTTATATGCATCCCCTCACAGACATTCCTGCTCGACAGGCCGCCAATATTCGCTTTGTTTTGAGCGATATCGATGACACGATCACGACCGAAGGTCGCTTGACCAGTCAAGCCTATGCGGCTCTTGAGCATCTGTCTGAAGCTGGCGTCATCGTGATCCCGATTACGGGACGGCCCGCCGGCTGGTGTGATCATATCGCCAGGATGTGGCCCGTTTTTGCTGTGGTGGGCGAAAACGGTGCTTTTTACATGCGTTACGACCGTCTCGCAAAAAAAATGCTCACCCATCATTTTGCTGAGGCGGAGCAACGACGGCTGAATCGCCAAAAATTGAACGAACTCTCGGCGCGTATTCTCAGCGTCGTCCCTGGCTGCGCACTGGCCTCCGATCAACACTACCGCGAGGCTGATTTAGCGGTTGATTTTTGTGAGGATGTCCCCCCTTTGAAGGAATTCGAGGTACAAAGGATCGTTGGCCTGTTTCAAGAGGCTGGCGCACAAGCCAAAGTCAGCTCGATTCACGTGAACGGCTGGTTTGGCAACTATGACAAACTGTCCATGACGCAGACCTTGTTTGCACGCGAGTTCGGCCTGAAGCTTCAGGAGCAATTGGCGATCGCACTCTTTATCGGCGACTCCCCAAACGATGAACCCATGTTCGAATTTTTCGACTTATCCGTTGGTGTTGCGAATATTCAAAGTCAGCTTCACCGCTTAAAACACCCCCCGAAGTTTGTGACACCCTCAAAAGGTGGTGAAGGTTTTGTTGATATGGCTCAATACATCCTTCGAGCAAAAGGTTTACAACAATAGCTCTCTTGCCGCAGTTCAGTATCAATCTTTAAGAGTATTTTTTCTGGAGCGATGGCGATGTCAGAACAAGAGCTCAAGCTCAACGTGCCCGTCGATGTACAAGTCCATGTCGAGAAAGCCGTCAAGCGCGCTAAATTTTCTGAAATTCAGCTCAGAGCCCTCTATTTCGACACACCATCTCGCGCGCTTGTGCGCGCGCGGATTGCGCTCAGACTCAGGCTCGAGGGTCATCAATGGGTACAAACACTCAAAATGCCGGGCGAACACAGCCTCTCCCGGATTGAGATCAATCAAGACCGGCCAGATGCGACCTTGGATCTGACTATCTACGCAGGCACACCCGTCGGGGATGTGCTGTCGAGCCTGACCGAACCTTTACAGGTCTGTTACGAAACGGATGTGCAAAGACTCATGCGCGATATCCGCACGCGCTCGGGCGTGGTCGAGCTTGCCTTTGATCGAGGCTGGTTGCGTGCAGGCACCTTGCAACTCCCCATTTCAGAAGTTGAATTTGAACTCAAACGCGGAAAACTTGAGGCGGTTTTTGAAACCGGTCGAACATGGCAACAGAAATTCGGTCTGATTCTTGACTTCCGAAGCAAGGCGGAGCGTGGTGACCGACTCGCGCAACTGGCCCAAACACTCACCGCGCTTGAGACACAAGATACCCGCGACACCGCAGCAGCGGCGCAACAAGCCCAGGACAGGGCGCAACAGGTGGCTGACTTTTGGAAACATCGAAGCGCAGCATCGATTGATTTAGCGACTGTGATCAAGGGGCGTGATGCGGCTCAGGCGCTGGCAGTCGTCACGAGTGAATGCCTCGAGCATATTGTGCGCAACACCGCGGTGCTATGTGAGGTCGACACGGCAGGAATTTGTCGAGCCGCCACGCCTGAGCATGTGCACCAACTGCGTGTAGGTATCCGCAGACTGCGCTCGGCCTGGTCATTTTTCAATGGACTGACCGCGCTTCCTTCCCCCGAGCATCGTCAGAAAATCAACACGTATTTTTCACTACTCGGTGGCACGCGAGACGAGGACGTCCTAAAAGAATCCATCCTCCCTTTGCTGGCCCTCGCTGGCCTGCCCCCGTTAGTCTTACCAGCATCGCCTCGTCAGGATTCGAGTGCACAAAACGTGGCGAGCACGGACTTTCAATCTTGGCTGCTCGATACGCTCGCGCAATGCACCATCCCTGCGATCTCCTCAGGCTCCTTGTTAGAGTCGACAGCTGCAACCATCAACGCGTCTAGCACTGATTTTGAATTTCCTCGTGCACCTCGTCCTCCGCACAAGCCAGCGCTCAAACCTCTCTTGATCAAAAAACTTAATAAATGGCATCAACAGATTGTGCGAAACGGTTTGATTTTTCAAACGCTTGGTATTGAGCAACAACACGCACTTCGCAAAAAATCCAAACGATTGCGCTACGCCTTGCAATTTTGCGAGACTCTTTTTCCCGAATCAAACTTGTCCACTTATCGCAAACAATTGGCCACAGTTCAAGAAATTTTGGGTGAAATGAATGATCTGTATGTGGCACAACCACTTTTCGAATCACTCAAAACAGATCAACCCCAAGCTTGGTTTGCGTGTGGCTGGATTCAGGCGCGCCTTGCGACGCTGACCAAAGAAGCAAGCGAGGCATTTAAAAAATTCGCAGAGACCTCACCCCCCTGGCGATGAACCTCGGCGCGGTGCTTTTAGCCCACTACCGCCGCGGCGAACTCAGCTGCGACAAAGGGTTGCAGGTCTTCGATTTTTTCTCCGACACCAATCCAGTACACAGGCACGGGGCGAACACCCTGGCTCCCCGCAGCGACTGCGGCTAACGTCCCGCCTTTGGCTGTGCCATCAAGCTTGGTCACAATCAGACCGGTGAGTCCCACGGCCGCATCAAAGGCGCGAATTTGCGCCAAGACGTTTTGGCCCGAGTTTCCATCGACGACAAGCAAAACCTCATGAGGCGCTGTGGGATCTGCCTTGGCGATCACACGACGGATTTTTTTGAGTTCATCCATCAGGTGAAGCTGTGTCGGCAAGCGTCCCGCGGTATCGACTATGACCACATCCATGCCACGCGCTTGACCTGCATGCACGGAGTCAAAAGCCACCGCTGCGGGATCCGCCCCCTCTTGCGCAATCACATCGACGTTGTTGCGGTCCCCCCATTCCATGAGCTGTTGGCGGGCCGCTGCGCGAAACGTATCGCCGGCGGCTAGCAATACGCGCGCACCGGAGTGCTGCAGTGCATAAGCGAGTTTGCCGATTGAGGTCGTTTTACCCGCGCCGTTGACGCCCGTGATCATCACCACGAGGGGTTTGACGCGCCCCACATCGAAGGGTCTTTCCAACACTTTTAGATGCTCGGTCAACACCTCGCGCAAGGCTTGACGCACCCCCTCAGCATCTTCGATGCGGTCACGTTTGACACGTTGACGCAGTGCCTGGAGGAGTTGTTCGGTGGCTTCGACACCCGCATCGGCCATGATGAGCGCGGTTTCGAGCTCTTCGAACAAGGCCTCATCGACCCGCACGCCAATAAATAAACTACCAATGCTTTGACCCGTTTTAGCGAGTCCACCCCGCAACTTCGCCAGCCAGGAAGCCTTTTTTTCTTCGACAGATTCAGGAACAATCGGCGTCTCGGGTATCGACGTCTCGGGTACGATCACCGTTGCCGGAATGGGATCCGAGCTATGCTCCACCTCCTGCGAGACGAGTGAAGGTGACTGATCTTGTTCTGAAGACTCAGCGGAAATTGGTTTTTTCTTGAAGAAGCGAAACATAGTGAAGAAGTATATTCGCATCGTGGCCGGTCAGTTTCGTCGAACACCCATTGAGGTGATCGACGCCGAGGGTTTGCGTCCCACACCCGACCGGGTGCGCGAAACATTGTTTAACTGGCTAAATTTTTTTTGGGGTGGCGAGTTTTCAGATAAGCGGGCGCTGGATTTATTTGCCGGCAGCGGGGCGCTGGGCTTTGAAGCCGCCTCCAGAGGGGTCGCGCACGTCCAGATGGTGGAACAGCAGCCCCGGGCTATCGCCGCTTTACGTGCCTTGAGAGATAAGATTGGCGCCACAGCCGTGCGGATACACGCTGGAGACGCGATGCATGTCCTTGATCGGCTCGAAGCCGCCCGGTTTGATTTGATTTTTATTGACCCCCCATTTGGCAAAAACTGGCTAGAATCCCTTTGGCCTTTATTGCCTGACTTGTTGGAACCCCATGGTCTTGTTTATATTGAGGCTGAAAAACCGGTTTTAGCCCCGGACGGATACTGCTTATTGCGCCAAGATCGCGCAGGGGCCGTACACTATCATCTCATTCAAATTGTTGCGCCGCAAAAATGATCACTGCTATATATCCCGGAACCTTCGACCCCATGACACGCGGCCACGAGGACTTGGTGCGCCGAGCCGCCAGCCTGTTTGACCAGGTCGTGATTGGCGTAGCGCACAGCCGCAAAAAAAGCCCTTTTTTCTCCGTCGACGAGCGCGTAGAAATCGCCCGCGAGGTTTTAAGCCACTATCCTAACGTCAAGGTTGCGAGCTTTGCGGGTTTGCTCAAAGACTTTGTGCGCGAACAAGAAGGCCGCGTGATTGTGCGTGGCTTACGCGCGGTGTCCGACTTTGAATATGAGTTTCAAATGGCGGGCATGAATCGCCATTTGCTCCCAGAGGTCGAGACGCTGTTTATGACCCCCTCGGATCAGTATCAGTTCATTTCTGGCACGATCGTGCGCGAGATCGCCGAACTCGGTGGCGATGTCAGCAAGTTTGTGTTTCCCTCTGTCGAGCGTTGGTTGCAAGCCAAAGCCAAAGAGCGCCGCGAACAAAGCACGGCTGCAAACAAGGTTTAAAGATGGCCCTTCGAATCACTGATGAATGCATCAATTGCGACGTGTGTGAACCACAATGTCCCAATGATGCGATCTCCATGGGTGAATCGATTTACATCATCAATCCAGATGCCTGCACAGAATGTGTGGGACATCACGATGAGCCTCAATGCAAAGTCGTCTGCCCGGTCGACTGCATTGAGTTACATCCTCAGTGGCACGAGGGCCAAGAAACCCTGATGGCCAAATACCACAAGCTCACAGACGCCAAAGCCGTTAAAGTTTAGGCTTTAGCTTAGGCTCTTTGGCCTAGCCTTGCGGCCACGCCACCGGCAGCGCCTCAGGATGCAGCTTGACCAAGCGACAAGGCTGACCTGCGACATGACTCATCCATGTCGCTGTCACGTCCCCCTCGTCCACCACGAGCACGGACTGCTGGCCGACCTGAACAGTACGCTTGACGCTGTCATCGTCCTCGATCACGTCGAGCGGGATATCCACTCTCAGCATCCCAGGCGCACGCAATACCAATGAGCCCATCTTGATTTCGGTCGCCACATTTAAAAGCGCAGCGCAACGCTCGGCACTCAGCCAGCGGCCCTCGGCATCCACGACAAGCCAGCGCTGGTGATAGTCAGCCGCTTGGCGACGCTCAAGACCCGCACACCCGACAACGGGAAAATAAATGGTGTTCGATGCAGCAGAAGTCATGTTTTGTGGAATCCGTTTATTGATTTAAACCTGTTTACACTTTAGCCTATCTCAACAAGGAGTCACAACCATGCATATTGATCGACTGGATCATCTCGTCCTGACTGTCGCCTGCCTTGATAAAACCTGTGATTTTTATTCCAAGGTCCTTGGGTTCAAAGTCATCACCTTTTTGGGGGATCGCAAGGCACTTGGTTTTGGTCAACAAAAAATCAATCTTCATCAAATCGACAATACATACGACCCAAAATCTTTGCGTCCGACTGCAGGCTCGGGAGACTTGTGTTTTATTGCTTCGACGCCGATCGCCACGATCATGCAAGAGCTTTCTACTGCGGCTATTCCCATCGAGATCGGTCCCGTCGAGCGAACCGGCGCAATGGGAAAAATACTTTCTGTCTACATCCGCGATCCAGATCAAAACTTGATTGAGATTTCAAATTACATCACCTAGGGTTTCCCCCACTCAACTCTTTCTTGACAGGCACTCAACCTAATCGTCATAGTGCGTTATAAAGAAAAAATAGTAGTTTTATTAATGATAAAAATGACATTAACCTCTGGAGACAACATGAGCACAAAGTACACCCAAAGTTTGGCTGGCGCTTCGCGTCGTAAATTGCTGAAAGGCGCAGCCGCTACCGCTGGTATCGCAGCACTCGGACTGCCCGCGATTTCTTTGGCACAAAACAAGCCCATCCGTATCGGCATGCCGACAATTCTGTCAGGTCGCGTGGCAATGCTCGGGATCGCTTCGCGCAACGCTGTGACGATGGAAGTCGAAAAATTTAATGCCGCGGGCGGTTTGAATGGTCGCAAGATCGAAATGGTGGTCCGCGACTCCAAGGGTCAGCCCCAAGAAGCCGCACGTGTCGCACGCGAGTTGATCACGGGTGATGGTTGTGAAATCATTTGGGATGCCGAAGCCTCCTCTGGTGCGTTTGCCATCCATGAAGTCGCCAGAGATTTGGGCGTCTTGGTCGTGCACACCTGCGCTGAAACATCCTCTTTGACGGCCGATCCAAAACTGCGCGTACCGACAGCGTTCCGCTGCGCGCGTCAAGGTATTCACGATGCCATCGTAGGTGGTGTGTATGGTGCCGAAGTCGCCAAGAAGCTCAAACTGAATCGCTGGATGAGTATTTCCCCAGACTATGCCTATGGCCGCGACACAACCGCGGAATATTTTGAATATCTCAAAATCTTTAACAAAGATATCGAAATAGTTGGTCAGGTCTGGCCAAAACTTTTCCAGGCGGACTACAGCGAAAACATCACACGTATGGTGCAAGGTAAACCACAAGCGGTTTACTCCTGCTTGTGGGGTGGTGATATGACCTCGTTCATTGACCAGTCCAGCATCTATGCGTTGTTCAAAGATAAGCAATTTTTCTCGCCCAACTTGGCTGAATATGCGGTGTTGACTGCAGTTAAAAACGTTCCGCCAAATATGCATTCTGGCAATCGTTATTTGCGCAGCTTCCCCAGCACTCCCGCAAACGCAGCCTGGTCTGACGCCTATCGCGCCAAATTCAAAGAGCTTGCTCTGAACTGGTCTTGGCAAAACGCCGCTGGCATCGGTTTCTTAACCGCCGCCATGAAAAAAGCCAATAGCTCAGACGGTAAGAAAATCGCTGAAGCGATGCGTGGCCTGAAAATTGATTCGCCTTTCGGCTCAGATGGCACACTCACGATGCGTGCTGAAGACAATACGGTCGTCAACTATGCGATCGGCTATGGTTCGCTCACCAACAAAGAGCCATTCATGACTAACCAAGTTAATGGCAACTGGAAGCAAATCTACGAACTTGAATCCGAGTGGAAGAAGCGTAAAGGCTGGGCATAAACGTTTGCCTGATTGTTAGTGGCACAGGAGTCTCTGGCGCTTGAATAGGCCGAGACTCTTGCTGCTCATCATGCCTGACACCGATTTTATTTTTAGCTCTCGGAGACATCCTTGGATCCCACCGCCCTGTATGAGTGCCTGACATCTTTGTCTTGCATCGTGACCCAAACCAGCACTGGGCTGATTGTGGGCTCACTGCTTTTTCTCGTTGCCGCCGGCCTGACCCTGATTTTCGGGGTGCTGAAAGTCATCAACTTTGCGCATGGCTCGCTGTATATGCTGGGTGCCTATATGGCCTTGACAGCCTTCCGCATTACAGACAGCTATATCCTGTCCGCAATCATTGCTGGCGCGGGTGTCGGATTATTCAGCTTGTTCTTTGAGCGCTTTTTCATGCGTAAAGTCTACAACGCTGACGTGTTGCTGCAGTTACTTGTTTGCTATGCCTTCATTCTGATTCTAGATGATGCAGTCAAAATCATCTGGGGCCACGAGTTTCAGTCAATGGGGATGCCTTCGGCCTTCCAGGCGCCACCTTTGTTTATCGCGGGCGGAATTGTCCCGATCTTTTACCTTTTCATGTTTAGTGCAGCTGCAGTGATTGGTCTTGTGATGTGGTACGTGATGACGCGTACCCGCATCGGCAAGGTCGTGCGTGCAGCGGCGCACAATCCTTCGATGACGTCCGCGCTTGGACTGAATACCACCTGGATTTACGCGGGTGTCTTTGCGTTTGGCGGAGCGCTGGCAGGACTGGCGGGCGCACTCGCGGCGCCGGTGCGCTCCATGTCTCCTGGAATGGGCTTTTCGATCTTGATCGAATCCTTCATCGTGACCGTGATCGGCGGCATGGGCTCAATTAGTGGCGCCCTGGTCGGTGCCCTGTTGATCGGACTCGTACGCTCTTTCGGCTCGATTGGCTTTCCTTTGTTCGTCGAAGGCATCATGTTCCTGGCCATGGCCCTGATTCTCGTGCTCAAGCCGAGCGGTCTGCTTGGCAAGGAGCCTCGCTGATGAACGCCTCCTTGACCTTT
>CAMBLP010000092.1 GCA_945868195.1 Bordetella parapertussis | reverse complement strand
AAGGGACAATAAGAAGCAGTAGGATCAATTGCATCCAACGCTGATGATTACGAATGAAATCAAACATAAATGAGCCGCACACCTAAAAAGTAAGCCGCCGAAGTTTACCACCGGCTTACGCTATGCTTAAAGAATCTTTGAAAGTGAGTATGTATTCGATACACCTGTCACACTATAAACAGGACTTTAAATCATACAACGATATTTTCTTAAGTACTACATGAATTTATTTATTTAAATAATTGATTTATAATACTATTATATATTTCGGAGAGTCATTTGTTTAGTTATCGACACGGTTTTCATGCAGGCAATCATGCCGATGTTCTCAAACATATCGTTCTCACCCATATTCTTCAGTATTACAACCAAAAGGAAACGCCTTATTGGTTTGTTGACCTTCATGCCGGTGCTGGCTTGTATGACCTCGGAGGAGAGTGGGCTCAGAAAAAAGGCGAATATCTCGATGGTATTGGGCGTGTTTGGGATGCAAAATCACGTCCGCCTGCAGTCATGCATTATCTAGACGTCATTAAAGAGCTGAATCCCGATGGCGAGTTGCGAATCTATCCTGGCTCTCCATGGCTCGCTCTCCATGCCTGTCGCGCGCAAGATAAGCTGCGGTTGTTTGAAATGCACTCAAACGAAGCTGATATCCTTCGTCAAAACCTTGATCAGCGTGTTTCGAGAGTACCAAGACAAACTGCAGTCTTTGGTGATGATGGATTTGCAGGCCTCAAAGGTCATATTCCACCACCGACACGACGCGCGATAGTTTTGTTCGATCCTTCCTACGAAGATAAGCAAGACTATCGACGCGTGATCGAAACGTTAAAAGACGCGTTGCTACGCTTCCCAACGGGCTGTTATGTTGTGTGGTATCCACAGATACAACGCCGCGAAGCACAAGAGCTTCCACGCCAGTTAGAAAAGATATCCGGAAAAAATTGGACCCACGTCAGTGTATCTGTACAAAAGCCCTCCTCTGATGGCTTAGGTCTCCATGGTAGCGGTATGTTTGTCATTAATCCGCCCTACACATTAACTGCAGCAATGAAAGAAACTTTGCCATGGTTAGTCAAAACATTGGGGCAAGATGAACGTGCGCATTACAAATTAGATTTTCTCACGCACTAGTATCTCAGCCTCGTCAAAACCGCTCGTTGGTACCGAGGTAGCGCCACTGGCCCACAGGCAAGTCCGAAAGCTTCACACCTCCGATCCGAACGCGTTTAAGTCCGAGAACCTTGAGACCAACGAGCTCACACATTCGACGAATTTGTCTTTTTTTACCTTCACGCAATACAAACTGCAACTGATCTTCATTTTGCCAACGCACTTGAGCGCGTTTAAGCCGTTTTCCGTCAAGGGAGAGACCCTCATTGAGGAGCTCTAACCCGCCCGGAGCTAACCGACCTTGCACGCGGACAAGATATTCTTTTTCGATTTCTGAATCCTCACCAATCAGTTGACGAGCGATACGACCATCTTGCGTCAAGACCAACAAGCCTGTCGAATCGATATCCAACCGTCCTGCGACGGCGAGTCCTCTTAGCTGGGATCGATCGAACTTGAGAGGACTTCGGTCCGACTGAGCGCGACTCGTCGCATTGATCAAAGCAACAGCAGGCGTATAACCATCTTCCGCTTGACCTGATACATAGGCCATTGGCTTATGAATAAGGATCGTGACACGAGAGATTTGTTGCGCCGCGACATTTTTATCGAGCGTAATGGTTTGGGTGGGCGAAGCACGCTCGCCCAAACTCGCGACCACGCCATCGACTTTAACCCAGCCTCGCTCAATATAACTATCTGCCTCGCGTCTTGAGCATAGCCCGCGGTCAGCCATTAATTTTGATATGCGTAACTTTTCCATAAGTTGGATAATACACACCCATGCATCCTTTTGACTCATCCAGACCGTGGCGATCCCGCCCTGCACCTTCTTTATCGGTGCTTCAAAAAAAGTGGCTAATCCGTCCCGGTGCCCTCACCGTTGCCTTGCGCGAGCTTGGCAATCTGAGTCTGCGCGTCTTGGCCGAGTATCCTGCGGGAGCGCAACCTGACGAAGCCTATCGTCTTGGAACGACTGTGCAAGCGCCCGTATGGGTGAGAGAAATTGTGATGGAGATCGAGCAAACAGAGTGCGTTGTTGCACGAAGCGTGACGCCACTGCAGGCGTCGCACGGCGTTTGGCAAGGTGTTCGTCGGCTCCAAAGCAGACCGCTCGCGGACATCTTATATGGTGACGTCGCAATATTACGTTCGGATTTCGAGGTCGCTCGTTTAACGAAACAAATTCCTTTGTATCAAACCGCGCAACGCACTCTCTTCCAATCCAACGGGATTCATGCGCCCTGTCGACCTTTGCTAGCAAGACGATCCGTATTTTGGCGACAAGGTACTCCGCTTTTGGTCGCAGAGTGTTTCTTGCCCGAGTTCTGGCAACTTCTAGGGTCGCTTAAAACCCAACCGCCTGGCCATCGCGACGGCTATCACTGGCCACAACATAGCCATCCTGCAGATCCTTGGACAAACGCCAAATAAACTGACCCGAACCAAAGTCCATATAAGGGTCATCGATCGCTTTGAGCGAATGGCCAAGCTTTTCCAGCCCTGCAATCGTCGATGCGCGCATCGTGGACTCGACGTCTAGTGAGAAATCTCGATTCACCTTCCATCGGGGCGCATCGCAAGCTGCTTGAGGCTGCTGGTGATAGTCCACCATTCGAATGACCGTTTGAATATGTCCCTGAGGCTGAATATCCCCGCCCATCACACCAAAACTCATCACGGGCTCACCGTCACGCGTTAAAAATCCGGGGATGATGGTGTGGAAGGGTCGTTTGTGACCTTGAACGGCATTGGAGGATTTGGGATCCATGGAAAAACCAACGCCACGGTTCTGAAAACTGACACCGGTTCC
Source organism: Bordetella parapertussis (assembly GCA_945868195.1). Classification (GTDB taxonomy): domain Bacteria; phylum Pseudomonadota; class Gammaproteobacteria; order Burkholderiales; family Burkholderiaceae_B; genus Zwartia. The sequence goes on along the minus strand of CAMBLP010000092.1, from coordinate 5,375 downwards.
CGGTACAACAACGCCAGAACCAAAACCCATGTAATTGGACTGAATAAAAGAAACCATCATGCCATTTTCATCGGCAGCGGTCAGGTAAATCGTCCCTCCTGTGGGTGGCATGCCTGGAGGAAAATGCGTTGCACGATTGAGATCGATCAGCTTTGCGCGCTCAGCGAGGTAACCATCATCGAGCATTTGAGAGGCAGAAACCTCCATGGCGCGCGGATCTGCAACATAACGATAAAGGTCAGCCATCGCGAGTTTCATCGCTTCGATTTGGACATGCTGAGATTCGACAGAGTCAACCTTCATGTTGGCGACATCAAAATGCTCAAGAATGCCAAGCGCTTGCAAAGCGGAAATGCCCTGACCATTGGGTGGAATCTCATGGAGGGTATAACCGTGATAACTCTTTGAAATCGGTGTTACCCACTCTGGGCGATACTGGCGAAAATCCTCGAGCGTGTGGGCACCACCATGCTCGCGGATAAAAGCGACCAGTTTTTCTGCAGTCTCACCTTCGTACATATCACGCCCAAGTGACGCACCAATTTTTTTTAAGGTTTGCGCGACATCTTTAAAGACAAAACGCTCGCCTACTATCGGTGCGCGACCTTCAGGCATGAAAGTATGCGCAAAACCAGGTTGGTTTTTGAGTTCTGGAACCGCCGCAGCCCACTTTTGTGCAACCACGGGGGGCACAGAATAGCCTCGCTCTGCGATTTCTATTGCCGGCTCCATCAGTTCGGCGAAAGGAAGTTTGCCATAACGCTCGTGCAAAGCAGCCCAACCCGCGACAACGCCGGGGACGGTAATAGCATCTACGCCTCGTTTGGGTGCTTTAGCAAGTCCATTTACATCAACGCCGTATTTCTTTTTGAAATAATCAATATCCCAAGCTTTAGGCGCATAACCCGAAGCGTTAAGCCCTTGAAGTGTTTTTCCGTCCCAAACGATCGCAAAAGCATCCCCACCAAGCCCACAAGAGACAGGCTCAACCAACGTAATGGCTGCTGCAGCTGCGATCACAGCATCCACCGCAGAGCCGCCTTTTAAGAGCATGCGCAAACCGGCTTGCGCAGCCAAAGGGTGCGATGTAGAAACAACATTACGGGCGAACACCGGAATACGAATGGTTGGGTACGGGTTGGCCCAGTCAAAGGATTTCATTTGGATATGACTCAGAAAATTAAAGAAAAAATCACAGCGCAGCGTCACCGCTCTCGCTAGTACGGATTCGAATGGCTTGTTCGACAGCAGTCACAAAAATTTTGCCATCACCAATTTTTCCTGTACGGGCGGCACGAACAATCGCCTCAATCACACGATCAACCGCCTCATCAGCGACGACCATCTCAACCCGAATTTTGGGGAGAAAATCCACCACGTACTCTGCACCACGGTAAAGTTCGGTATGACCTTTTTGACGCCCGAAGCCCTTGACTTCCGTGACAGTCAGTCCGTTCACACCCACATCGGCCAGAGCTTCACGTACTTCGTCAAGCTTAAAGGGCTTAATAATGGCAGTCACTTGCTTCACGATGAGTCCTATTTTTGTAAAAATAATGTTTAGTCTCGAAATCCATTAGACAAAGGATAACGCCAATCACGTCCAAATGCCCGTTCAGTAATACGAGGACCGAAAGGGCCCTGCCTGCGCTTGTACTCGTTGATGCGAATCAAGCGTACAACCTGCTCTACGTCGGCGACTGGGTATCCTGCCGCCACAATTTGTGCCGGCGAAGCATTTCGCTCAACGTAAAGTTCAATAATCGCATCAATCACATCATATTCAGGCAGGTTGTCCTGATCGGTTTGATCTTCGCGCAGTTCAGCCGAGGGAGGCCTCGTAATAATTCGAACAGGAATCACCTCACCTAAAGTGTTACGCCATCGCGCCAGACGGTAGACCATTGTTTTCGCGACATCTTTCAGAACAGCAAAGCCGCCCGCCATATCCCCGTAAAGCGTGCAGTAGCCTGTCGAAAGCTCGGATTTATTACCTGTCGTGAGGACCAGATGACCAAATTTATTGGAAAGTGCCATCAACAGCATGCCGCGTAGCCTTGCTTGGATGTTTTCCTCCGTAGCATCAGGCGCCCGACCCGCAAAAATGGGGGCAAGTACGTGATCAAAACTGCTTGCAAGGTCTGCGATTGCAATTTCACGATAATCCACGCCCAACCGTTTAACCATGTCTCTCGCATCGATTTGTGAAATATCTGCCGTGTAACGAGATGGCATCATCACGGCATGCACACGATCAGCACCCAGTGCATCGACAGCAACAGCCATCACGACCGCAGAATCGATCCCGCCTGACAAACCTAAAATGACACTTCGAAAACCATTTTTATTCACGTAATCAGTCAAGCAAACCTTAAGTGCTTCCCACACTTGGGCTTCTTTGGACAAAACTTCCGCAGCTAAGCGTATGTCTTGGCTATGGTTTACTACCTCAGACGCAGAAACTAACCCCTCAGAAGATACCTCAATATAACTTAGCGATGTCTGAAAATCCGTTGCACGCACAACGAGTTGACCCGCACGGGTCAAGACAAAAGACGCCCCATCAAACACCAACTCATCCTGAGCACCCACGAGGTTGGCATAAACCAACGCGCAATGCGTCCGCTCAACGCAACGCAGAGCGATACGCACCCGTTGTGCTTGTTTTTCAAGGCTATAAGGTGAGGCGTTCAGCACTAACAGCGCATGAATATCAAGCGCAGATGCGGCTTCTGGGGCTGTTTCACCCCAAATATCTTCGCAAATATTGATACCGAAGTGAACCCCATTCACGCTAAATCCGAAAGCTTCGGAGCCAGCAATAAAATAACGTTTTTCATCAAAAACAGAGTAATTGGGGAGTTCTTGTTTGAAATAAGTCCCCAACATCTTACCGTCGACAAGGACGGTAGCCGCGTTGCGCACCCCCCCCTGCGAATGGCAGACATGGCCCACAACGACGTGCATGCCTCGCAAAATAGAAAGATCCTGGCAAAGCGAGCGTAAAATAGCTTCGCAGCGCTCGACAAAGTCAGGCCTGAGCAATAAGTCTTCGGGGGGATAACCCGTGAGCATGAGTTCGGGCGTGAGCAACACGCGGGCGCCCTGCCTGTAAGCCTCTTGTGCGGCCTCCAGCACCAGACGCGCGTTACCCGTCAAGTCACCCACGAGGGCGTTCAATTGTGCAATGCCGACCCTGACCGCAGACATAATAATTCCGGTTTAAACAAGTTGTCGTAAGTAAAAATTATCTCATGCCTGTCAAGGCTGCGCTGCGATCTATAATTTGTTCATCATGAAAAATACACCCAATCCAAATCAGAGCCAATTCGACAAAAAAGCCAAAGCGTGGTCTGCCCGCTTTTCGGAACCCGTTTCGGAGCTTGTCAAGCGCTATACAGCCTCCGTGGACTTTGATAAACGCCTAGCGCGATTCGATATCCAAGGCTCCTTGGCACATGCCCAGATGCTCGAAGCCGTCAAAGTGATCACACCCCAGGACCGCAGCGATATCGAACGCGGCATGATGCAGATTTTGACTGAAATCGACGAAGGCCGCTTCCAGTGGCTATTAGATCTCGAAGATGTCCACCTGAATATTGAAAAGCGTCTCGTTGAGCTCGTGGGCGACGCTGGCAAGCGTCTTCATACTGGCCGTTCGCGCAATGATCAGGTCGCGACCGATATTCGCCTCTGGCTCCGCCATGAAATCGATGGACTGATCGTATTGCTTGGGCAACTGCGTCATGCACTCGCGCTTGTCGCTTTGGAGCATTCAAGCACGATTCTGCCTGGTTTCACGCATATGCAAGTCGCACAACCCGTCACGTTTGGTCATCATTTATTGGCCTATGCCGAGATGTTTGGACGAGACGCAGCACGCTTAGAGGACTGTCGCAAACGGGTCAATATTTTGCCACTAGGCGCTGCAGCCTTGGCTGGCACCAGCTTCCCGATCGATCGCCCTTTAGTCGCCAAGTTACTGGAATTTGATGACGTCTGCCAAAACTCACTCGATGCGGTGTCTGACCGTGATTTTGCGATTGAGTTTTGTAGTGCGTGCGCCCTAATCATGACGCACATTTCAAGATTTTCTGAAGAAATCGTGATTTGGATGAGTCCACGGATAGGATTTATTGATCTGGCAGATCGTTTTTGTACAGGCAGTTCGATCATGCCTCAAAAGAAAAATCCGGATGTACCTGAACTTGCCCGCGGCAAAACGGGACGTGTCAATGGTCACCTCGTCGCGTTATTGACGCTCATGAAAGGTCAACCTCTCGCCTACAACAAAGACAATCAAGAAGACAAGGAAGGTCTCTTCGATACGGCCGACACGGTGCGCGATACGCTCACGATTTTTGTGGATCTTGTCGGTGGCATTCGGGTTAAAGCAGACGCAATGCGTGCGGCTGCATTGCAAGGTTTTGCAACGGCTACTGATTTAGCCGATTACCTTGTCAAACGCGGTGTTCCGTTTCGCGATGCGCACGAAGCCGTCGCGCATGCAGTGCGTGAGTGTGAGAAAAAGGGCTGTGATCTTGCGGATCTGAGTGTTGCTGAACTCAGAAAATTTCATCTCTTAATCGGAGACGATGTGCACAGCGTTCTAACTCTCGAAGGATCTGTTGCAGCGCGCAATCATATCGGAGGTACCGCGCCTGACCGCGTCCGTCAAGCAGCACAAAAAATTATCGACTCAAGACTCAAAAACGGCAATTGATTCGACATGGCTAGTGTGGGGAAACATATTCACCACACCGGCCGCTTTGAGCTTGTAGCCACCTGCATGTAACAAGATTGCTGTGTCTCGCGCAAGTGTCGCAGGATTGCATGACACATACACAATACGAACGGGTCTATACGATTTTGGTAAATTGATCAGTGCCTGGGAAAGTGCTTGCGCACCCTCACGGGGTGGGTCGATCAGCATCCTGTCAAAGTAACCCAGCTCTGCCAACCACTCTGCTGTCACATCGAACAAATTCAGAGTTTCAAATTTAGCGTGCCCCATCCCAGCGCGTTTTGCTGCCTCCTGAGCGCGCGAGGTCAAGGTTTCGCTACCTTCGACACCCACCACCTCTCGACAACGTGTTGCCAGAGGAAGTGTGAAATTCCCAAGACCACAAAACATATCCGCAATACGATCTTGTGCTTGTGGTTCAAGCAGGTTCAACGCGCGGGAAACAAGCACTCTATTGATTTGATGGTTGACTTGCGTAAAGTCAGTAGGTTTGAAAGGCATTTCCAAACCGAACTCAGGCAAGGTGTAATGTAAGAGATGCGCTTGGTCTGGGTCTAAAGGCGCGACCGTTTCCGGTCCATGTGGCTGTAGCCACCATTGAATGGAATGACGGGCAGCAAAGTCACGCAGA
>CAMBLP010000091.1 GCA_945868195.1 Bordetella parapertussis | reverse complement strand
CGCGTGGTGCAACGTGACATGATCGCCGAGCCACTCTCGCCTCGTGGACGTGTCCCCTTTTGTGAACGTCCATACGAATATTTTTCGCACCAAGGCACGCATACTTGCGGCACAGGCGATAGCTTTGTGACCACAAAAGATCCCTGGCTCCAAGAGCAAGGTATCCACGTGGTGGATATGGAGCTCTACGCGATCGCCACGGTCGCCCATGCGCACGGACTGCCGTGGCTCTCTTACAAATATGTGACTGACTTTACGAACGAAGAGTCAGGTCAGGTGTGGCACGAGAAAATCAACCATGGCGAAGCACTTTTTTTAGATCAATTACGACAACTTTAAATTTGCGTGACATCACTGTAATTTAAAGCACCCAAAAGTGATGCGTGCCGTCTCGCCCGAGCTGTTCGACTAAGCCGAACTCCCAGTCGAGATAGCCCTGCATCGCTTCACGGGCATTGTCAGTCCCCTCATACGGCCGTTTGTACCGATCGAGCGCGGGTGACACCAAATGCGTCGGTCCTTTTTCTAGCGCGAGACTCGCTTCGCGCCATGCCTGCGTGCCGCCCTCCAAGACGAGCACTTCAGCATCAACTTGCGCATGACGCAGCGCTTGGGAAAACTCCTCGTATGCAAACCGTGCCATCGCACCATCTGGACAGGTCAACACATAGCGCGAGGCCTTCGGCAACCGCATCACGGCTTCTTTAAATTGGGAACGCAACACATAACGCGCACCAGGAATGTGCGCTTGTACGTATTGGGCATGACGTCCCAGATCGACCACGATTGTGTCCGATCCCGAAGTCGCCTCATCCAGGTGTGCAGCCAAGCGCTCACAAACAATAGTGGGGACCTGCGGGAGTGTTGGCAGCTCAGGCTGCCAAACACCCTTGACGCTAAAAGCGTGCGCATCAGCACCATCCAAGACATAAACATCCCATGCCATCTGTGCGAGCCAAGAGGCGGTCATATTGGCGCGAACACCATCAGAATCAGCCAGTACCAATCTAGCACCGCGAACAGGTGCAACCATCTCAGTTTCTTGTACCAACTGACCACCCGGCGTCGAGCGAAAGCCTGTTAGATGGCCCGCTACAAACTCTTCGGGATTACGAGTATCAAAAAAATAAGTCGTGCGTCCCGTCTGAGTGCGCCAGTCTTGTATCTGATCAAGCGTTGCGCGTTTGACACCCGCGCGATCGGCGACACGTCGCGCACGCTCGGCCGCACTGTTTATCGTGACCTGCGAGACTTCGGGAAACTTTCTGGTTTGTCCTTTATCCAAGACTTGCTCGGCAAGCGTCCAGCCAATCGTGCCATTACGCAAGGCAGAAACCTGGTTGGGGATGCCCGCATTGATTAAGGACTGTGTGCCGATAATACTGCGCGTACGACCAGCGCAATTCACAATCACGCGCGTCTCGGGGCGCGGAGCCAACTCGGCGATCCGCAGCACCAGCTCAGCGCCTGGGCAGCTAATTGCAGTAGGAATGCTCATCGTGTTGTATTCGTCAAACCGTCGTGCATCCACGATCACCACATCGGCTTTCTCATCGATCAACGCTTTGACTTCCTGCGCGGACAGAGAGGGTGTGTGCTGTCGCGCTTCGACCAACTCGCCAAAGGACTTGCTCGGCACATTGACATCTTTAAAGAGCTCTCCCCCTGCAGCGGCCCAGGCACGCACGCCTCCGGCAAAAACACTCACGCGGGTGTAGCCAAGACTCGCCAATTTTTGCGCCGCCCGCATCGCATCCGAATGGTCGAGCGGCACATCGCCCTCATCGAGTGTCACAAGCCAAGTATCACGGCGCGGTAACTTGCTGTAGGCATCAAGCTCGACACGTGACAAAGGAAGATTGGCTGCAAATAAAGGATGTGACTGGGCATGCGGATCTTCTTCGCGCACATCCAAAAAAGCGATTTCGCTTTTATCCAACAATGCCTGACGAACAGCCTGATAGTGACACGTATCAATATTGAGGTTGGCAATACTCTGCATCTGACTTAATTCCAAAGATTAGGGACGACGTCGTTGCTGTAGCCCGAGACAAATGATTTTTCCTGACCAGACACAGGATCAAACACATGGCGATGGATCCGACCAATGTTTCCACCATAGACGTGAATACTGATGGAAGTACGATCTGCGTAGTAATTGGCAACTTCGTGTACGTCGTGCGTGGCCGGTGACACTGAGCCCACCTGACCTGGCAACAATAAGCGGCTATCGCCACGACGATAATGACCCTCAGCTTCTTTGAAGTAATGCGTGTCGATTTCCTGCCCACGCAGCATGCCGATCAGTCCCCAAGTCAGATGATTGTGAACAGGGGTCTTTTGGCCAGGTCCCCAGACAAAGCTCACCATTGAAAAGCGCCCTAAGGGATCTGCATACAACAGATATTGTTGATAAAACTGCGGATGAGGTTGTGCGAAGGCTTCGGGCAACCAGTCATCTTGTTTGACAAGCTCTTTTAGCAACGCACCCCCTCTCTCCAAAATCAGAGGTTCCTGCGGTTTACCTTCGAGCAAGTGACTCATGGCTTGCACAAAAGTCAACAGTCGTTCATTTTTCATAGCATGGTCTCCCGCCGTCTTATTCTTAACAATTCAATCGTTCGATTCAGTCTTTCAGGTTTTCTTTCTTATCAGTAATGATATACGGCATTCTGGGGATAGAATGGATTACCCAACCCTCAACAGGCGGACTCGACCATGGCATTTGCTCTGAATCAATTACGTGTGCCGATTATTCAAGCCCCCATGGCGGGTGGGATCAACACACCCGCCTTAGTCGCTGGGGTGACGCAGGCGGGCGGCCTGGGCAGCTTTGGCTTTGCCTACAGCGCTCCTCAAAAAATCAGTGATGATCTTGCCGCGGCCAAGCGTCTGACCTCGGGTCCCATTAATGCCAATTTTTTCGTCTTTCAAGAAATCCCCACACCCAGTGCTGAGCTTCAGCACCAGGCCATCACCGCGCTCAAGCGCCTGCAAATCACCCAAGACCTCAGACTAGCCAGCCCCCAGCCCCCGTTTACTCCTGACTTAAAGGCCATGCTAGAGCCTGTTTGGCTACACCGTCCTGCCGTATTGACCTTTCACTTTGGCTTGCCACAACCAGAGGTACTCGAGCGCGCACGCTTGTTAGGAATCACTGTGGGCGTCACCGCAACCTGTTTAGCCGAAGGACAAGCGATTGAGGCGGCAGGTATCGATTTTGTGGTCGCACAAGGGATCGAGGCGGGTGGTCATCGCGGGACCTTTCAGCCCGATACGCTCGATGAGGATACCCCCACCCTTGCGCTCGTCAGACAACTCACGGCAGCACTGCGTATTCCTGTTGTCGCGGCTGGTGGTCTCATGACGGGTAATGACATTGTCATGGCTCAGGCTGCCGGTGCAGCGGCGGCACAAATGGGCACTGCGTTTCTGGTGTGTGATGAATCAGGCGCAACACCTGCGCATAAGCATTTCTTACTCACTAAACCAACCCGGGGGACCGTCTTCACCCACGGCTTTTCCGGCAGACGTGCGCAAGGCCTGCGCAATGCGTTCATCGATGCCATGCAAGGACAGCCCCATCTGCCTTTCCCCCTTCAGAACACCCTGACAACCCCATTGCGACAAATTGCTGTGCAACATGATGACGGCGAGCATCAAAGCCTCTGGGCCGGACGCGCGTATGCCCAAGCTCGGCCCATGAAGGTTCAACAACTCATGAAAGTCTTAGAACAGGAGTACTTGCAACGCATCTAATTTAGGGAAAACCCTTAGATATGGCTGATCTACAACCTGCATCGTTGCAATATTGAAATACATCTATCCCCCACAAGGCAGTTTCTCTATACTTCTTGCGTGCTGATCTGACGAGTACAGCCATACTGGCTAGTAGAACGTAGGCGCTTAACGCAGGTATTCAGGATGTGGATTGTTCGGATCGCACTAGATAAGCCATACACGTTTATCGTGATGGCTATTCTCATTCTGCTTTCCGCGCCACTGGCGATCCAGCGCACCCCCGTCGACGTTTTACCTGAAATCGATATTCCTGTGATTAGCGTCATTTGGAATTATCGCGGTCTATCGGCCGAACAAATGGGCAACCGGATTGCCCAAAATCATGAACGTTCCATCACAACGACCGTCAACGACATCGAACGCATTGAGTCGCGCTCGCTCGGCGGCATCTCGATCATCAAGATCTATTTTCAACCCAAAGCGAATATTCAAACCGCTATTTCGCAAGTCGTCGCGATTTCGCAATCCGCCGTCAGACAAATGCCTCAAGGTGTGGCGCCACCTCTGATTATTAAGTACACGGCCTCATCGATTCCTGTGATTCAGATTGGTATGTCGAGTAAAACGCTTTCTGAAAAAGATTTATTCGACGCTGCCCTGAACATCGTACGCCCACAGCTCATCACTATTCCGGGCATTGCGGTGCCCTTCCCCTTCGGTGGTAAGGTGCGCGCCGTTTCGGTCGACATCGACCCAGAGGCTTTACGTGCAAAGGGCATGACCTCCTCGGACGTCATTAACGCCATTACAGCTCAGAACCTCACGCTCCCCTCCGGCTCTGCAAAGATCGACGATGTCGAATTCAGTATCGCGTTGAACTCCTCACCGACCTCGATTGCCGAGCTCAACAACATCCCCATCAGAACCGTCAACGGTGCAACAACCTATATGCGTGAGGTGGCGCACGTCCGCGATGGATTCTCACCACAGATCAATATCGTCCGTCAAAATGGTGAGCGCGGCCTGATCCTGACGGCACTTAAAAATGGTGGTGCATCTACGCTAGATATTGTCCGAGATGTCAAGGAAAAGATGCCCTCCATCCTACCCTTGTTACCCGAGAGCATCGATGTCAGACTACTAGGCGACCAATCCATCTTCGTCGAGAAAGCTCTGGCAAGCGTGATTTATGAAATATTGATTGCTGGCGGTCTCACCGCACTGATGCTGCTGCTGTTTTTGGGAAACTGGCGCACCACTTCGATTATCGCGATCTCGATTCCACTCTCAATTTTTACCTCGTTGATCGCCCTTCATCTGCTAGGCGAGACCATCAACATCATGACCCTAGGGGGGCTGGCGCTTGCCGTCGGCATTTTGGTCGATGACGCCACCGTCACCATCGAAAATATCGAACGCCATATCCACATGGGCAAGGATCTTTATCAGGCCGTGCTCGATGGCGCTGGCGAGATCGCGATTCCTACTTTTGTCGCCACGCTCTCGATCTGTATTGTGTTCGTACCGATGTTTTTTCTTGGTGGTGTCGCGCGTTATCTATTCGTGCCGTTGGCTGAGGCGGTCAGCTTTGCGATGCTCGCGTCCTATGTTCTTTCCCGCACGCTTGTGCCTACGCTCGCCTATCTCATGCTTAAGGATGCGGGCAAGCCAGGTCCGGTGGGGCGATGGATTCACAAGGTTCATGTTCGCTTCAACGCTCGCTTCGAAGTATTCCGCGCGAGCTACGTGCTGTTACTCGGTCACCTCTTAAGCAACCGTAAAAAATTTATCGCGGGCTTTCTCGTTTTTTGTCTCTTGTCCTGCAGCATCTTTTTTATTCTCGGTCGCGATTTATTTCCCTTTGTCGATACGAGCCAGATCAAACTGCATATGCGCGCCCCGACGGGCACACGTGTAGAGCGTACTGCGATTCTGGCTGATGAGGTTCAAAAAGTCATTCGAGAGGTTATTCCCGCAAAAGACTTAGAGGGCATTCTTGATAATGTCGGTTTACCTAACAGCGGCATTAACCTTTCTTATAGTAGTTCGGGAACGATTGGCTCATTTGATGCAGACATTATGATTTCACTCAAGCCCGGTCATCGACCAAGCTTGGCGTACATGGACGAGCTGATCCCGATCCTGCACGCGCGCTTTCCGGGCGTTGAATTCTTTTATCAATCCGCCGACATCGTGACGCAAATTTTAAATTTCGGCACACCCGCGGCGATCGATGTGCAAATCGTCGGCAACAACTACCGTGCCAATCATGAACTCGCCGCGAAACTAGTGACTAAAATCGCAAACATTCCGGGTGCCGCTGATGTCCATGTTCATCAACGTCTAAACCAACCCTCCATTGCCTTAAAAATGGATCGGACCAGGATGCAAGGCATGGGTCTAACACCTCAGGATCTTGCTCAAAACGTTTTGCTACCTTTGTCAGGCAGCGCGCAAACAACGTCTTCGTTTTGGCTGAATCCCGCCAACAATATCAACTATCAAATTCAAGCACAAACCCCTCAATACAATATCGATTCACTTGATGACCTGCTCCGACTTCCCGTCGGACCCGCGAATGCGGCGGCTTCCGCAACAGCAGCGACCGCTAACGCCGCGGCTAATCGCGGCACACAGTTGATTGGCAATCTAGTGAGTTCGACGCCCACGACTGAATTCGCCATTTTGACGCGCTATAACATTCGTCCCTCCATTAATATTTACGCTAACGTACGGGGACGCGACCTCGCCGCAGTCGCGATGGATATTCAAGTCATTATTGACGAGGCTAGATCGGAACTTCCACGCGGCAGCAGTATGACGATGCGCGGTCAAGTAGAAACCATGAAGCAATCCTATATAGGATTGGGGATTGGTCTGCTGGGTGCCGTGCTATTGGTCTACCTGCTGATTGTCGTCAACTTTCAATCGTGGCTTGATCCTTTCATCATCATTGCCGCCCTGATCTCCGCACTTGCTGGGATTGCCTGGATGTTGGTGATTACGCGCACCAATCTGAGTGTACCGGCCTTGACGGGTGCCATTATGACCATGGGCGTCGCGACGGCCAATAGCGTACTTGTCATTTCTTTTGCGCGCGAGCGCCTCAAGGACGGACTCTCGCCATTAGCTGCCGCACTCGAAGCCGGTGCCATACGAATCCGACCTGTCCTGATGACCGCGACGGCGATGATTATCGGCATGGTTCCCATGGCGATCGGCTTTGGACAGGGCTCCGAACAAAATGCCCCGCTCGGCCGCACTGTGATTGGTGGCTTGCTTCTGGCTACCGTTTCGACTTTATTATTCGTACCTGTTCTTTTCGCAAGTCTGCATGGCTGGCTTGATCAACGCCGCGCCTCCAAGGAAGCAACATGAAGGATACGCTCCACGATTCTCATGGTTTACCGCTCGGACACCCCGACAACGCCGACTCGTCAATCAAACTGAAAAAAACACTGCGTACAGTGAAATTAGTCGCAGTCGTTATTTTTGCATTGATGCTCTTCGGTCTTGGTACGGCCTTGCTTGAGCGCTGGTCCTTTGCCGAGGTCTTGGCCAAACGCGCCGATGAAAGTGGCGTTATGCATGTTCTTGTGGTCAAACCCACAACCCCCGACAAGAACAACCCCAATATGCGCTTGGTGCTGCCTGGGACCTTACGTGGTATCAATGAAGCTCAAATTCATTCGCGCGTGACGGGCTATGTCAAACAATGGTTCAAAGACCTTGGCGATACCGCCAAGCAAGGTGAAACGCTTGCGCTGATCGATATCCCGGAGATCAATCGTCAAGTCGAAGAAGCGACCGCGAACTTCAATCTTGCCAAAACGGTTTTCGAACGTTGGAGACGTTTACGCGCCGAAGACGCCGTTTCACAACAAGAAATGGACGAAAAAACAGGCCTTTATCGACAGAGCGAAGCCGTATTGAATCGCCTGAAGCAACTACGAAGTTTTGGCACTGTGACCGCGCCTTTTGAAGGCCGCATCACGCGACGCAACATCAACCTCGGCGATCTCGTGAATGCCGGCAACGTTGGAAACGCACAAGCCATGTTCACCATGGCGCGCACCGATCGCCTGAGCGTCTATGTGTACCTGCCTCAGGATCGCACATCTCAAGTCAAAGTCGGGGACGAAGTTTCGGTGTACCAGACCAACGCGCCCGATAAAATCATCAAGGGTCGTATTGCACGTACCGCCGGTGCGATCGACATCAATACGCGGACTCTGCAAGTCGATATCGAGATCCCGAATGAGAACAACGCGTTATTGCCAGGCGCCTACGTTGAAGTCGCGATGCAAATCGCCCTGGGCAATAGCTTGATTGTTCCCACCAACACATTAATCTTTGGAGCGGGTGGTCCCTTCATTGCCGTGGTTGATCAGGACAATCGAGCTCAAAAGAAAAAAGTCACGCTTGGGGTTGATTTTGGTAACCAAGTCGAGATCCGGAGTGGGATTGCTGCTGACGATCAACTGATTTTGAATCCAATGGATTCTTTGGTCAATGGTCAAGCAGTTGTCCCTCAGTCACCTGCGCCACGCGCACCCTCGACTCGGCGTGGTTCCTGAGCGCATGATGAAACCAGGTCTAGCCCTCTGC
>CAMBLP010000090.1 GCA_945868195.1 Bordetella parapertussis | reverse complement strand
GACGGCAAGAAAGTCGAAGTGCAAGAAGGCAGCATGGTCATGCACGCCGCGCATAAGCTCGGTGTGTATGTGCCGCATTTTTGCTATCACAAGAAATTATCCATCGCAGCGAACTGTCGCATGTGTCTGGTTGAGGTTGAGAAAGCACCTAAGGCCATGCCTGCGTGCGCAACACCCGCAACGAATGGCATGGTGGTCCATACTTGCTCAGAGCGCGCCGTAGCCGCTCAAAAGAGCGTGATGGAATTTTTGCTTATTAACCACCCCTTGGATTGCCCGATCTGTGATCAGGGTGGCGAATGTCAGTTGCAGGACTTGGCTGTTGGTTATGGTGGTTCGAGCTCCCGCTACAACGAAGAAAAGCGTGTTGTTTTTCACAAAGAGCTCGGTCCACTCGTTTCCGCCGAGGAAATGTCCCGCTGTATTCATTGCACGCGTTGCGTTCGCTTTGGTCAGGAAGTTGCAGGCATCATGGAGCTCGGCATGGTCGGGCGTGGCGAGCACTCTGAAATCACAACGTTTGTGGGTCGCTCCGTTGACTCCGAGCTGTCGGGCAATATGATTGATTTGTGCCCGGTTGGTGCGTTGACCTCCAAGCCTTTCCGTTATCAGGCGCGTACTTGGGAGCTGGCGCGTCGTCGTTCGGTTTCGCCTCATGACAGCATGGGCGCCAATCTCGTTGTGCAGGTCAAGGGCGAGGAGGTGATTCGCGTCGTGCCATTTGAAAACGATGCGTTGAATGAATGCTGGATTAGTGATCGCGACCGTTTTTCCTACGAGGGACTGAACGAGGATCGCTTGACGGTTCCGATGATCAAGGGCGAGGATGGGTTGTGGAAAGAAGCCACCTGGTCTGACGCGCTTCAGGTCGTCGCTCATGGTCTGATGGATGTGCGCGATACCTCGGGTAGTGCGCAGATCGGTGCGTTGGCGAGCGAATATTCAACCCTCGAAGAGCTTGCCTTGTTGGGTCGCGTGACCCGCGGACTGGGCTCGGAGAATATTGATTTCCGTCTGCGTCAGACCGATGCCTCACTGGATTCGGCCCTGACAGGTGCTCCATGGTTGGGTTTCCCTGTTGCCGAACTCGATACCTTGGATCGTGTGCTTGTGATTGGCTCTTTCTTGCGCAAAGATCATCCTTTGATGACGCAGCGTTTGCGTCAGTCGGCGAAGCGCGGCACACAGATCTCTGCAATTGATATCGCGGGTGATGATCCACTACTCAAGCTGACTGCGCGGGCAACGGTATTACCCGATGCCTTGGCGTACTCGGTCGCTCAAGTTGCGGTCGCGCTTGCCAAGCTCAAAGCACAAGCCGTGCCTGCGTCTTTGTCCGCTGTTGAACCTGATGCCGTCGCCCAAACCATTGCTCAAAGTCTTGCGAGCGGTGAGCGAGTGGCGATTTTGTTGGGTAATTCGGCCGTGAATGCACCGACAGCAACGATGATTGCTGCCAATGCTCAGTTGATTGCCCAGTTATCAGGCGCGAAGTTTGGTTTCTTGACGTCGGGCGCGAATACGGTGGGCGGCTATCTTGCAGGTGCAGTCCCTGTTAAGGGTGGCAAAGGTGCGGCAGCGATGTTGTCCCAACCGCTTAAGGCTTACATCGTTTTGCATGCCGAGCCCTTATTAGATGCCGACAATGGCGCTCAGGCTCTCGCCACACTCAAAGCCGCTGAGTTTGTGGTTGCCTTGACGCCTTATGCCTCGGGTGCGCGCGAATGGGCGAACGTGATGTTGCCGATTGCACCGTTTACAGAGACCTCGGGAACCTTTGTCAATGCGCAAGGAACAGCACAAAGCTTTAAGGGTACGGCCACACCGCGTGGGCAAAGCCGTCCTGCGTGGAAAGTGTTGCGCGTCCTGGGTAATGTGCTTCATTTGGCTGGTTTTGATGATGAGTCCTCGGAAACGGTTCGCGATGCCGTCATGGCAAATGGTACTGAAGGACGTTTGTCTAATCAGCTTCAGGTAGAGCCTGGTCTGAGTCCTATGTCGGCGCAAGGTTTGCAGCGTGTCACGGATGTGCCGATCTATCGCAGCGATGCGATGGTGCGTCGCGCGCCTGCGTTGCAAGCCACTGCAGCCTCGCGTGTGCCGGTTGCAAGAATGCATCAACAAACGCTTGATAGCTTGGGCGTCAAGACTGGCGACCAGGTTCGTGTCAAATCATCGACAGGGCAGGTGAGTTTGTCGGCTGAATTGGACAACACGCTGACTCCTGGTGCGGTACGTATCGCCGCCGCGTTTGAGCAAACGGCCGCTTTGGGCAGTGCTTTCGGTCAACTTCAAGTGGAGCGTGCCTGATGGAGTGGCTCAACGTCCTTGAAACCTTCGGTACAGACTTGATCGGTCCAACACCTTGGTACGTGGTCTGGACGCTCGTCAAGATCCTAGTGATCGCTGTGCCGATTATTTTGTGCGTGGCTTACCTGACGTACTGGGAACGCAAGATGATTGGCTTTATGCACATTCGTCTTGGACCTAACCGCGTTGGTTTCCGTGGTTTGTTGCAGCCTTTCGCCGACGTTTTCAAGTTGCTGACCAAAGAAGTGGTCGTGCCGAGCCAGGCGAATAAGATCTTGTTTATCTTGGCCCCCGTCGTGACACTCATGCCTGCCTTGGCAGCATGGGCGGTCATCCCGTTTGGCCCCGAGCTTGTCTTGGCGGATGTTAATGCGGGTCTGATGTATGTCATGGCGATCACCTCGATTGGTGTCTACGGTGTGATCGTTGCAGGCTGGGCATCCAACTCTAAATACGCTTTTCTGGCGGCGATGCGTGCATCGGCTCAGATGTTGTCTTATGAATTAGCGATTGGCTTTGTACTTGTGACGGTGTTGCTCGTGTCGGGTAGCTTGAATATGACGGAAATCGTCAATGTTCAGACGCGCGGATGGTTTGCCGATATGGGCTTGAACTTCATGTCCTGGAACTGGTTGCCCCTGTTCCCATTGTTCGTGATTTATGTGATCTCGGCAGTCGCTGAAACTAACCGACACCCTTTCGATGTGGTCGAAGGTGAATCAGAGATTGTGGCCGGTCATATGGTTGAGTATTCGGGCATGGCCTTCGCGCTGTTTTTCCTGGGCGAATACGCCAATATGATTTTCTTGTCCTGCATGGCGGCCATCATGTTCCTCGGTGGTTGGGCTGCACCGGTAGAGTACGCGCCGCTGACTTGGATCCCCGGTTGGATTTGGCTCGGTCTTAAGACCTTCTGTGTTGTATCCCTGTTTATCTGGTTTCGCGCTTCATTTCCACGTTATCGCTATGACCAGATTATGCGTTTGGGCTGGAAAATTTTTATCCCTCTGACGGGTGTGTGGCTGGTCGTGGTAGCGATCTGGATGCAAACACCCTGGAACATCTGGAACTGACCGCGACTCGGCGCGCTAAGACGGCTTAAAAGGCATTTATGGAAGCGATCAAGGATTTTTTCGGTAGCCTCTTGCTGCTTGAGTTACTCAAGGGCATGAAGTTGACCGGTAAGTATTTTTTCAAGCGCAAGATTACGTTGCGTTACCCGCAGGAAAAGACCCCGATGTCTCCACGTTTCCGTGGACTGCATGCGTTACGTCGTTACCCTAATGGCGAAGAGCGCTGCATTGCTTGCAAACTGTGTGAGGCGGTGTGTCCCGCGATGGCGATCACGATTGAGTCTGAGATGCGTGAGGATGGTACGCGTCGCACGACACGCTATGACATCGATCTGACCAAGTGTATTTTCTGTGGCTTTTGCGAAGAAAGCTGTCCGGTTGACTCGATTGTCGAAACGCACATTCACGAGTACCACGGCGAAAAGCGTGGTGACCTCTACTTCACTAAAGACATGTTGTTGGCCGTGGGAGATCGTTACGAAGACGAAATCGCCCGCAATCGTGCCATCGATGCGCCTTATCGCTGATCGCCGAGGCTAAAAGAAATCATGTTTATTACTATTTTGTTCTACGTCCTGGCGATTATCTTGGTGATTGCGGCGTTTCGTGTCATCACGACCTCAAGCCCGGTGACGGCTGTCTTGCATTTGATTTTGGCTTTTGCCAATGCCGCGATGATCTGGATGTTGCTAGGCGCCGAGTTTCTTGGGCTTTTGCTAGTGCTTGTCTATGTCGGTGCAGTCATGGTGTTGTTCCTATTTGTCGTGATGATGCTTGACGTCAAAATGGAAGAGTTGCGTACTCAGATCAAAACATACTTGCCGATGGGCTTGATTGTTGGCTTGATTATGGTCGTCGAGATGTCTTTTGTTCTCGCAACCTCCTGGGGTCAGGTCGGACCTGCTGCGGAAATGGGTGATGATTACAACAACTCACGTGCGCTTGGCGAGTTGATGTATACCGAGTATGCCTACGCCGTTGAAGTCGGCGCCGTCTTGCTCTTGGTCGGGATGATCGCCGCGATTTCTCTGACCTTGCGTAAGCGCCGCGATGTTAAATATAACGATCCCGCCGCCGCTGTGCGAGTCCGTGCGGCCGATCGCGTTCGGCTCGTTGACCTGCCCAGTCAGGAAGCCGTCAACGCTAAATCGGGAGACAAAGCATGATGACGTTGACCCTTGCACATTTCTTGGTGCTTGGCGCCATTCTGTTTGCCATTGGCGTATTCGGAATCTTTTTAAACCGTCGCAATTTGATTGTCTTATTGATGTCGGTTGAGCTGATGTTATTGGCAGTCAATATGAATTTTGTCGCGTTTTCCTCTTGGATGGGTGACGAGGCGGGTCAGGTCTTTGTGTTTTTCATCCTGACGGTGGCTGCAGCCGAGGCTGCGATTGGTTTGGCAATCTTGGTATTGTTATTCCGTAATCTCAACACAATCAATGTTGACGAACTTGACCGCCTAAAGGGCTAATCGGGATATTGAAGAATATGTTTAGCTCACCTAGTCTCTATTTAGCCATCGCGCTGGCTCCTTTGCTGGGCGCTGTGTTGGCGGGCCTGTTCGGTACGGGTTTCCTTGGCCGTCAAGTGGGCCGACGCACTTCCCACATGATCACGATCGCACTTGTCGCGTTCTCTGCTGTGGGTTCGGTGTTGGTGCTCTTGGATGTGCTCAACGGCTTGCGTTACGACGGCACCGTCTACACGTGGATGATGCTTGGTCAGGCCAAGCTTGAAATCGGCTTTTTGATTGACCCGTTGTCTGCACTCATGATGGTGGTCGTGACTTCGGTCTCGCTCATGGTGCATATTTATACGATCGGCTATATGTCAGAAGATCCTGGCTACCAGAGATTCTTTTCCTACATTTCTTTGTTTACCTTCTCCATGCTGATGCTGGTGATGGCCAACAATATGGTGCAGCTGTTCTTCGGTTGGGAAGCCGTTGGCTTGGTGTCTTATTTGCTGATTGGCTTTTGGTATACAAAACCTACTGCGATTTTCGCAAACATGAAGGCCTTCTTGGTGAATCGAGTGGGTGACTTCGGTTTTGTCTTGGGCATTGGTTTGCTGTTTGCTTATGCTGGCACGATGCATTACGGCGACCTCTTCAAACAGGCTAATGATCTGGCAAAGGACACCTTGCCTGGCACGGACTGGATGTTGTTGACGGTGGCTTGTATCTGCCTTTTCATTGGTGCGATGGGTAAGTCCGCGCAGGTGCCTTTGCACGCATGGTTGCCAGACTCCATGGAAGGTCCTACTCCAATTTCAGCGCTGATTCATGCAGCGACCATGGTGACGGCTGGTATCTTTATGGTGGCACGCTTTTCACCCCTGTTTGAACTGTCGGATGTGGCCTTGTCGATGATCATCATCGTCGGAGCGATTGGTGCGCTGTTCCTGGGCATCCTGGGCATTATTCAAAACGATATCAAACGCGTTGTGGCGTATTCCACGCTCTCGCAGCTGGGTTATATGACGGTCGCTCTGGGCGCCTCTGCATATTCGGTCGCGATTTTCCATCTCATGACGCACGCGTTTTTCAAGGCGCTGCTGTTCTTGGGGGCCGGCTCGGTCATCATTGGGATGCATCATGATCAAGATATTCGCAATATGGGCGGTCTGCGCAAGTACATGCCGATTACATGGATCACATTCCTGATTGGTACCTTGGCGCTTGTCGGCACACCGTTCTTTTCGGGCTTCTACTCCAAAGAACATATTATCGAAGCGGCTGCGGCTTCGACCGTTTGGGGCTCTACTTTTGCACAATATGCAGTCTTGATTGGTGTATTTGTGACCTCCCTGTATTCGTTCCGAGTGTATTTCTTGGTGTTCCACGGCAAAGAGCGCTTTGATACCTCGGGAGGGCATGACCATGCCGCACACGCAGGGCATGCTGCCCACGGTCATGATGATCACGCCGATGCGCATGGGCATCATGGTGGTGTCCCGCACGAATCTCCTTGGGTCGTGACCTTGCCGCTCGTTCTGCTGGCGATTCCTTCTGTATTTGCCGGTGCGTGGCTGTGCGATGCGCTACTCTTTGGTGGTTACTTCAAAGATACGATCGTTGTGTTGGCTGAGCACCCCGCCATGGCGACGATTGCTAAAACCTGGGGTGGTTGGCTCGCCTACGGCCTGCATGCCTTCGTGACAGTCCCGTTCTGGCTCATGATCGCAGGTGCTGTCGTGGCCTGGTACTGCTACTTGATAAATCCGAAAGTACCTGCGGCGATCCAGAGCAAGCTCAAGTTCATCAACGGCATCCTGGAAAACAAGTACTTTTTTGACTGGTTCTATGAGCAAGTCATTGCGCGCGGTTCTCGCGTGTTGGGTCAGGGTCTCTGGCAACGTGCCGATCGTGGTTTGATCGATGGTTTGCTGGTGAACGGTTCGGCAAAGGTGGTCGGCGCGATTGCGGCAGTCACCCGACGCTTGCAGACTGGGTTTATCTATCATTATGCATTCGCGATGATCATCGGCCTGATGGCGGCGATCACCTACATTATCTTTAGTATCAAATGATGGCGAGCGAGATGGCTTCTTTTTCTACCCCTTGGCTCACGCTTTCGATTTTTGTTCCGATCGTTTGCGGTTTAGTTGTGCTGGCACTGGGTCGGGATGATCGTCCTGGCTTGACGCGTAGCCTTTCTTTGATCGGCGCTATTGTCAGTTTTCTGGTCACGATCCCTTTGTACCTAGGTTTTGATAGTTCGACGGCTGCGATGCAGTTTGTTGAGAAATCGATCTGGATCGAAGCCTTTGCCGTGTATTACCACTTGGGTGTGGATGGTATCTCCTTGTGGTTTGTATTGCTGACGGCATTTATTACGATCATTGTGGTGGTAGCTGGTTGGGAGGTGATCACCTCGCGCGTCTCGCAATACATGGCAGCCTTCCTGATTTTGTCAGGCCTGATGATTGGTGTGTTTGTCGCGCTCGATGGTTTGCTGTTCTACATCTTCTTCGAAGCCACGTTGATTCCGATGTACATCATTGTGGGCGTATGGGGTGGACCCAATCGTGTCTATGCCGCGTTCAAGTTTTTCTTGTACACCTTGATGGGGTCGCTGCTGACCTTGGTCGCGTTCCTGTATCTCTGGAATGCTTCGGGCGGTTCGTTCGATATCATGACTTGGCATACGCTTCCTTTGGAGTCGACGCCACAACTCTTGATTTTCTTTGCTTTCCTGGCGGCTTTCGCGGTCAAGGTCCCAATGTGGCCAGTTCACACTTGGTTGCCTGATGCCCACGTGGAGGCGCCAACCGGCGGTTCGGTGGTGCTTGCCGCCATCATGCTCAAACTCGGCGCCTATGGTTTCCTGCGCTTGTCCTTGCCGATTGTGCCTGATGCCGCTGCAAGCATGTCGGGTTTAATTATTGCCTTGTCCTTGATCGCTGTGATTTATATCGGTCTGGTCGCGCTCGTTCAAGACGATATGAAAAAGCTGGTGGCGTACTCGTCGATCGCGCACATGGGTTTTGTCACACTCGGCTTGTTTATTTTTAACACCGCAGGCGTTGAGGGTGCGATTGTTCAGATGGTGTCTCACGGTTTCGTGTCAGCCGCGATGTTCTTGTGTATCGGAGTGCTGTATGACCGGGTGCATAGTCGACAGATCGCTGATTACGGTGGCGTCGTCAATACTATGCCCAAATTTGTGACTTTCTTTGTGTTGTTTTCGATGGCGAATGCTGGTTTACCTGCGACAAGCGGTTTCGTAGGTGAGTTCATGGTCATCATGGGCGCGGTGGAATACAACTTCTGGATCGGCTTGTTAGCTGCGACGGCGTTGATTCTTGGTGCGGCCTATTCGTTGTGGATGGTCAAACGCGTGGCCTTCGGCGAGGTTGCGAATGACCATGTTAAAGAATTACAAGACTTATCCTCTCGCGAGTTCGTGATGCTCAGCATCATGGCGATCGCAGTGATTTTTATGGGTGTTTATCCCAAGCCCTTTACCGACGTGATGCACGTTTCGGTTGAAGCCCTGTTGCAACACGTGTCTATTTCAAAACTGTAAGCCTCGCCATG
>CAMBLP010000089.1 GCA_945868195.1 Bordetella parapertussis | reverse complement strand
ATACATATCCCCAAAATAGCTGCTGGCAAAATAAAGATGCTCCTTGCCTTCGACCTTCCAGTCGAACCCCAGCCATTTGACGGCATCAATAATGGCATCTACATACTCTTGTTCTTCTTTTTCCGGGTTCGTGTCATCAAAACGCAGGTGACAGACACCCCCAAAGTCGCGCGCCAAACCGAAATTTAAACAGATACTCTTGGCATGGCCGATATGCAGGTAGCCGTTGGGCTCGGGGGGGAAACGGGTACGAATCCGCGCTGAGTCGAGTTCACCAGTCGCTTGCACTTGTGCCGCGCCGGGGTAGCCCGCCCATCGTTTGCCGACAAATCGCTGGGAAGCGAGATCGGACTCAATAATGTTGCGCAGAAAATTAGTCGTAACGGGAGCGTTGGATTCAGTGGTCATACAAGGTTTTTTGGGTGGCCATTGCGAGCGATAAGGGCATATTTTGCCATGAGGCGCACCTCATAACCTGGAGCAAAGAAAAATACCCTTAATTTGTTCCTCTACAATCCCGTCATGTTGTTGATAAAAGCCCCGCATGCTTGACCCAAGCGCTTTCGCTTCTGACCCACCTTTATCTCTCAGGACGTCGAAAAGCGCCCGTCAAACGGACGCCTCCGAGGTCTTGGCGAGAGTGTTCGGCTATGAATCGTTTCGCGGTGACCAGCATGCGATCGTCGAACATGTGATTCAGGGTGGCGACGCCTTGGTGCTGATGCCGACGGGTGGTGGAAAGTCTCTGTGCTATCAGGTGCCCGCACTGGTGCGATCAGGGACCGGAATTGTGATTTCTCCGCTCATCGCACTGATGCAAGATCAGGTGGATGCACTGACCGAACTCGGGGTGCGCGCTGCGTTTCTGAATTCGACCCAAGATTGGCAAGACACCAAAGACGTCGAGCAGGCGTTCTTGAGCGGACAGCTCGATCTACTGTATGTCGCACCTGAGCGTTTATTGACTGACCGTTGTATTCAGCTGCTCGAAAGAGGCAAGATTGCGCTGTTCGCTATTGACGAGGCGCATTGCGTGTCGCAATGGGGGCACGATTTCCGTCCCGAGTATCTAGGCTTGTCCATGCTGCATGAGCATTGGCCCGAGGTGCCCCGGATCGCGCTGACCGCAACCGCAACCGATGTCACGCGCCGTGAAATCGTCGAACGACTGTCGCTCGACGATGCGCGTCATTTTGTCGCCAGCTTTGACCGTCCCAACATCCGCTACAACATTGTTGAAAAACAAGACGTGCGCAAACAGTTGTTGCTGCTCCTCAAGCAAGAGCATGCGGGTGATGCCGGGATTATCTATTGTCTGTCACGCAACAAGGTCGAGGAAACGGCTGCATTTTTGTGTGCAAATGGGATCGAGGCCTTGCCTTATCACGCTGGCCTAGGTGCGCAAGTTCGGGCGCAAAACCAGTCAAGATTTTTGCGCGAAGACGGCATCGTGATGGTGGCGACGATTGCCTTTGGGATGGGAATCGATAAACCCGATGTGCGTTTTGTGGCCCATATTGATATGCCCAAGTCGCTTGAGGGCTATTACCAGGAAACCGGACGCGCGGGCCGGGACGGCTTGCCTGCCACAGCCTGGTTGGCCTACGGCCTGCAAGACGTCGTGCAACAGCGGCGCATGATCGACGAGTCGGCGGGTGACGAGGCTTTTAGACGCCGCTTGGGGTCGCAACTCGATGCCATGTTGGCGATGTGCGAGGCAATCGCCTGCCGCAGGCAACGCCTACTTCAGTACTTTGGTCAACGCCTCGAGCCTTGCGGCAACTGTGATAACTGCTTGCAACCGCCCGAGGCCTGGGATGGGACGATCGCGGCGCAAAAAATGTTGTCCGCGATTTATCGGTTGATGAAAGAGCGCGGTCAGCGCTACGGTGCGGGACACCTGATCGATATCTTGCGTGGAAAAGCCACACCGCGCGTGCTTGAAAATGAGCACGAAAAACTCACGGTATTCGGTATTGGACAGGATCTTTCCGAGCAAGCCTGGCGCAGTGTCTTGAGGCAATTGCTGGCCAATCGCTTATTGGTGGTAGATCAGGAGGGCTATGGCACTCTTGCGCTGACCGAAGAAAGTCGTGCAGTCCTCAAGGGCGAACGCACACTGATGCTTCGGCGCGAAGCTGAGCGCACCGCGCGCGCAGCCACGCCAAAATCCAAAACTTTACAACCTGACTTGCCAATGGGCGCGCAGGAGATTTTCCAAGCATTGCGTCAATGGCGCGCAGAGATCGCGCGCAGTCATGGCGTACCCGCATATGTCATCTTTCATGATGCCACGCTGCGCGAAATTGCGATGGCCCGCCCCGATAGTCTAGAGTCTCTGGCTCATGTCAATGGGGTGGGGGTTCGCAAGCTCGAGTCTTATGGCGACTCGATTTTGGCGTGTATCGAAGCGCATACCGAGCCCTGAGACGAGCGCCTTTAGTTACTCGGCAAACAAAGGTCCATCGGCAGGGGGTGCCTTGGGTGGCGTCAAGCCAAGATGACGCCATGTTGTTTGCGTCGCCATCCGTCCACGCGGCGTACGCTGCAGGTAGCCGTGTTGGATTAAATAGGGCTCGATCACATCCTCGATCGTGTCGCGCTCCTCGCCAATCGCAGCCGCCAGGCTGTCGACACCGACCGGCCCGCCATCGAATTTGTGCACGATCGCCTCAAGCAACTTGCGGTCCATCAAATCAAGACCTTGTGGATCAACCTCAAGCATGGCTAACGCGGCATTGGCGACGGTCGCATCGATGGTGCCTTTGGCTTTGACCTGGGCATAGTCGCGCACACGGCGCAACAGACGGTTGGCGATACGAGGCGTGCCACGAGAACGTCTGGCAACCTCGGAGGCACCGTCTGGTGTGATGGGGACTTGCAGCAAACCGGCGCTGCGGGTCGCAATGCGCGTGAGTTCTTCAGGCGTATAAAACTCCAGACGCGACACAATGCCAAAACGATCACGCAACGGGTTGGTGAGCATGCCGGCGCGTGTCGTGGCACCCACCAGGGTAAAGGGCTGCAGATCAAGCTTGACGCTGCGCGCAGCAGGTCCTTCACCAATCAGGATATCGATTTGAAAGTCTTCGAGTGCGGGGTACAAAATCTCTTCGACAACAGGCGATAGGCGATGAATCTCGTCGATAAACAACACATCGTTACGCTCGAGGTTGGTCAATAAAGCCGCCAAGTCGCCCGGCCGCTCAAGCACCGGCCCCGAGGTTTGGCGCATATTGACACCCATTTCATGGGCGATGATGTGCGCCAGCGTTGTTTTACCAAGTCCAGGTGGGCCAAAGAGCAAGACATGATCCAAGGATTCTTGGCGATTGCGCGCAGCGGCGATAAAAATCTGCAGTTGCTCGCGCACGCGCTGTTGGCCGACGTATTCCTCGAGGGCTCGGGGGCGCAGAGCACGTTCAATGGTTTCCTCATTGGGTGTCGCAGCCTGAGGCGTCACCAGACGCGAGGCTTCGGCACGGGAACTAAGAGAGTCCGACTGTATCGCCATGAATGTAAAAATTGGTCCTAAAGGGTGTAAACCGCACAATGTTGCTCAGACAATCGTACACTATCCGGCATCTAAGATCTGTAAATGAGAGGAAGCAATGTCGATTGTGTTACCAACATATGAAGATGTGGTGCGTGCGTCTGAGACGCTCAAAGGTGTCGCCCACCGCACACCCGTGATGACCTCCGCGACTGCGGACCGAATGACGGGCGCGCAGGTATTTTTTAAATGTGATAATTTTCAGCGGACTGGAGCCTTCAAGTTTCGAGGCGCCTACAACTCGATTGCCAATCTCTCGCCCGAGCAGCGTCGCGCTGGTGTGTTGACATTTTCTTCGGGTAATCATGCGCAAGCCATCGCGCTCGCGGGCAAGTTGCTCGGCGTGGCGACGACCATCATCATGCCGCACGACGCCCCTGCGGCTAAAAAAGCGGCGACCCAAGGCTATGGCGCCACGGTGGTCAGTTATGACCGTTACAAAGAAAGTCGCGATGACATCGCCCGTGAGATGCAAAAAAAGTCAGGGATGGCACTGATCCCTCCGTATGATCACTTCCATGTGATCTCGGGACAAGCTACCGCCGCGAAAGAGTTATTCGAAGATGTCGGCGAGCTTGATTACTTGCTGGTATGTTTGGGCGGTGGTGGCCTGCTTTCCGGTAGCTTGTTGTCGGCATCCGCACTGAGTCCTCAGTGCAAAGTTTTTGGCGTCGAGCCCGAGGCGGGCAATGACGGTCAGCAGTCCTTACGCAAAGGCGAGGTGGTGCATATTGATCCACCACGCTCCATTGCTGATGGCGCCCTCACGCTCTATCTAGGCCAGTTGACGTTTGGGGTCATCAAGCAGCGTGTCACCGATATCTTGACGGTGACAGACCCCCAATTGCTCTCGGCGATGCGCTTCTTTGCGGAGCGAATGAAGATAGTGGTCGAGCCAACAGGATGCTTGGGTGCCGCGGCGCTACTACAGGGCGTCTTGCCGGTTGAAAAGGGTGCGCGCGTCGGCGTGATCATTAGCGGTGGTAATGTAGACTTGCAGGCTTATGCGGGCTTTTTGACGCAAGTCTAAGTTTTTTCATGGAGTACAACGATGCGTGTTCTGGTGATGGGTGGTGCGGGTTTTCTGGGTCGACAAATTGTCGGTCGTCTTGTCGCCCAAGGTCACGTCGTGCATGTACCAACGCGTCAGTATCAGCATGGCCGCGCGCTCTTGGTGCATCCGACTGTGACGGTCATGCAGGCGGATATCCATGACGATGCGACGATGGATCGTCTGGTGGCCGGTTGCGATGTAGTGATCAATCTCGTCGGCATTTTGCACAGTCGCTCAGGACAGCCCTATGGCCCTGATTTTGATCGCGCCCACGTTCAATTACCCAAACGCATTGCACAGGCTTGCCTGGCGCATGGCACCAAGCGTTTCATCCATGTGAGCGCGCTGGGCGCCGATGCCCAGGCACCCAGTGGCTATTTACGTTCCAAAGCCGCTGGCGAGCAGGCCATTCGGTCAGCCTATGCCAATGCAAAAAACGATGGATTCACGATCTTCAGGCCTTCGGTCGTCTTTGGGCCCGAAGACCAGTTTATGAATATGTTTGCGCGCTGGGCGCGATTCTTTCCCGTCCTGCCGATCGCGGGCGCGAAAGCCAAAATGCAACCCGTGTTTGTCATGGATGTCGCCGATGCGATTCTTAACGCGATGTCACAACCTTGGGCGTGTGCTCAGACCTTCGACCTCACCGGGCCTCGTGTGTATACCTTGGGTGAGTTGGTTGAGCTTGCCGCGCTCTGGAGCGGTCATCCTCGCACCGTGATCGCTTTGCCTCTGTCGATCGGTCGCATACAGGCTTTCTTTTTTGAATGCTTACCCGGCGAGCCCTTGATGTCGCGCGACAACCTGGCTTCATTGACCGTCGACAATACTTCTATCGCACCGATCAATCCCTTGCTCGGGATCGTACCTACAGCGCTAGAGTCGATCGCCCCCGTTTATTTGAAACCTACCGCCTGAGTCCATTCATCATGACAACGATAAAGAAAGGTCAAGCTTTAAATATCAAAGATTCCCGTATTTTGATTGCAGGCGCTGCAAGCCTTGTGGGCTCCCACACCGCCGACCTCTTGCTCAAGGAAGGCGCGCGGGAGGTGTTGTTGTTGGATAACTTCTCCTTCGGTTCGATGGAGGCGATCCAGCATTTGCAGGACAATCCGCGTATCAAAATCGTACGTGCGGATTTAATGCGCTTGCCAGACTTGCTGATGGCGACCGAGGGCGTCGATGGCGTGGTTCATTTGGCTGCCTATATGACCCTGGGGTTTTCCCAAACGCCATGGCAAGCAGTCGATGTCAACATTCGAGGCGCGCAAAACATGCTCGAAGCGTGTCGTGTCAACAAGGTCAAGAAAATCATCTTCGCCTCTTCGAATGCTGTGTATGGTTATGGGACGGGCATCAAAGGCGCCTTATCCGAGGAGATCCCTTTTCATTCCGTGGGTGCCCCACCGGCGGCGATCCTGTATGGCGCCTCGAAAATCATGGGCGAGCAATTGTGTCGTCATTATCACCAGACCTTCGGCCAGGACTATGTTGTCCTGCGTTATTCCACGGTTTACGGAGAGCGTCAACACTATCGTGCCGCAAATTCCTTGTACATCATGGAAACTTACGATCTCGTGCGCAAAGGACAGGCACCAGTCTTGCCAGGTGATGGCACGGATACCAAGCATTTTGTGCACGTCTCGGACGTTGCGCGCGCCAACCTTGCAGCGCTCCAAAGCACGGCGACCGATGTGGCGGTCAACGTGTCAGGTCCTGCGCCCATCACGACCGGTGAGTTGGTGACGTTAGTGCTTGAGTATTGCAAGAGTGATCTCAAACCAGAAATACGTCCGGATCCCCCGGGCAAGGTTCGTCTGACCTCTGGCGGCGCCTTCCATATCCCGCATGACAAGGCGGGCGAAGTCATTGGTTGGAAACCTCTAGTAGAAATGCGCGAAGGCATCACGCGTTTGTTAGCCTGGCGTGAATCACAAACATAAATGTTAAACAAGGCATCCATGAACGTGAACATCATCAACCGACTCTTGCTCAGCGTTGCTCTGTTAGTGGGTGCTGGTTTCGCTGGTGTCGCCGTTGCACAGAGTTTTCCTGAAAAAACGGTGACGCTGGTCGTGCCTTATCCTGCCGGTGGAGCGACAGATGTGATTGGACGTATGGTCGCTGAAAAACTCCCTGCACAATGGAAACAACAAGTGGTCGTGACCAACCGTGCCGGAGCCGGCACAACGGTCGCAGCGGAGTCTGTGGCGCGCGCTCCAGGCGATGGCTATACCCTCTATATCACCACGGCGGCCCACACGATCAGTGCGAGTCTCTATGGCAAGTTGAAATACGATCCCGTCAAAGATTTCACCCCAATTACCTTGATTTCAACCATTCCGCTAGTGTTGGTGGCCAACCCAAGTTTGCCTGTCAATTCACTGTCTGAATTAATCAAGTACGCCAAAGCGCAAAAGAATGGATTGACCATGGCTTCTACTGGCAATGGCACGCCACAGCACCTTGCGGGCGAATTGTTCAAATCTAAAACAGGTACGCCTTTGACGCATGTGCCCTACAAGGGCGATACACCGATGCTGACTGATTTGATGGGTGGCCAAGTGCAAGTCGCTTTCGTCACGTTGTCGGCAGCGCTGCCCTATATCAATTCGGGCAAGCTCAAACCGATTGCGCTGGCGCATGCGCAACGTGTGGCGGCGATCCCTAAGGTGCCCACGATGAATGAGGCGGGCATCCCTGATTTTACAGCCGCGACGTGGTTTGGGATTTATGGCCCCGGGACGATGAACAACGCCTTGCGTCAAAAAATCTCTGCGGATATTCAGAAAATCGTGGCAGAACCCGCGATGACGCAGCGGCTCAAAGACATGGGTGGCGAGGTGAACAATAGTTCGCCCGAAGCCTTTCAAAAAGTCATCGCCTCAGAGGTTAAAAACTGGTCTGAGGCCGTACGACTGTCAGGCGCGCGTATTGATTAAGCAACAAGTTTCAAGCTTTCGTCGATCGATTGCTTGAGTAAGCCAACGATTTGATCGAGCTCGTCGTTGCTCACGATAAAAGGCGGTGCTACAAGGACGTGGTCACCGCTTTTTCCATCAATCGTCCCGCCCATCGGGTATACCAACAGACCATTCTTAATGGCCTGTTGTTTAATCACGGCATGTAATTTTTTATTGTGATCGAAAGGGGTTAGGGTCGTCCGGTCCTTGACAAGCTCAACGGCCATAAACAAACCGCGTCCTCGAATATCTCCGACATGCGGATGATCCGCAAAGGCGACGCGCAGTGCCTCCGTCAAATAAGCGCCTCGCGCGCGCACCTGAGGTAGCAATTGATCGCGTTGAAGCACCCGTTGAACTGCGAGCGCGGCGGCCGAAGCGATAGGGTGTCCCAGATAGGTATGCCCGTGCTGGAACATCCCGCTTTTTTGTCTCAACGCCTCGACCACGTGTGAACGGGCGAGGAGGGCACCGATAGGCTGATACCCGCCTCCAAGACCTTTGGCGATCACAACAATATCCGGAAGCGTTTCATCTTGTTCAAAGGCGTACAGCGTACCTGTACGACCCATACCGCACATCACTTCGTCGGCGATATACAGGATGCCGTATTTGTCACAAAGTTGACGCACACCTTTCAGATAACCCGGTGTAGGAGGCACGGCACCTGTTGTTGCACCGACGACGGTTTCAGCACAAAAAGCGATGATGCGTTCAGGTCCCGTCGCAAGGAAGGTTTGTTCAATTTCGGTGAGGAGTCGACGCGTGTAGTCGTCTTGGGATTCGTGTGCGAGCCGGTCTCGGTATTCAAAACAAGGTGCCACGCGCGGCACATCCATCAATAGGGGCGCAAAGGGCTCGCGTCGCCATTCGTTTCCGCCTACGGCAAGCGCGCCTAGAGTATTGCCGTGATAACTTTGTCTGCGCGAAACAAAGACGGTCCGCTCGGGCTGGCCGATTTCCAG
>CAMBLP010000088.1 GCA_945868195.1 Bordetella parapertussis | reverse complement strand
ACAACTGGGATGAAAATCACGAGGCAACCAATCGCACCCAGCATCAGGGGCGTCGCATTGCCGGAGTTACTCATGGCGGATTGCGAGTTATTTAACACTTCACTCAACCCGACCACCGAACCCAACGCTGTACTTTTCGTGATGGCGATCACGCGATTGGTCAAGGGTGCAACCGTTAAACGAACAGCCTGCGGCAATACGACATACAACATGCTTTGCAGCCAGCTTAGACCGGTTGAGCGCGCGGCTTCTGATTGACCTTTCGGAACGGAAACAATACCCGCCCAGCAAATTTCCTCGACGAAGGCCGCCAGCACGAGAGAAAGCGCCAGCCATGTGGCGGTAAACGCCGACATTGAAATTTGGATATAGGGAAAAGCGAAAAACAACATCATGATGACGACAAGTGGCGGCAAAGCGCGCATGATGTCGGCAAAACAAATAATAAAAAAATTGACAGGTTTGAGTTGCAGGGCCCGCAGCACCGCAAGCCCCATACCTACGACAAGTCCCGTGATTGCAACCACCAAGCCTAGCTCGATTGTCATCATCATGCCCTTGAGAATATCAGGCAGATATTCCCAGGCAATCTCAAGATTGAAAAAAGAGAAAACGAGTGCTTTTAAATCCATGTCTTGTCACTCACCCATTGTTAAGCGGCATGCTCGCTCATGCGAGCGAGAAACGCCTGGGTGCGCGCGTGCGTAGGTGCGCCAAATATTTGTTGTGGCGTACCTTGTTCGACGATTTTTCCTAAGTCCATAAATACAACATGATCCGCGGCAGCGCGGGCAAATCCCATTTCATGGCTGACAACAAGCATTGTCATGCCGTCGTCTTTGAGTTCGCGCATCACTTTGAGTACATCACCCACGAGTTCGGGGTCGAGCGCACTGGTCGGCTCGTCAAATAAAACAACCTTCGGACGAAGCGCGAGTGAGCGGGCGATGCCGACGCGTTGTTGCTGACCGCCCGACAACTGATCAGGAAAGGCTGAGGCTTTTTCCAATAAACCCACACGTTTGAGTGCCTCGAGTCCGCGCGTATTCGCCTCCTCTTTGGAAAGTTTCTGAACCTTGCGTAAAGCAAGAGTCACGTTATTCAGCACAGACATATGGCGGTACAAATTGAAATGCTGAAAGACCATGCCAATATTTTGCCGGATGCGGTTAAGATCTGCACCGACGGCAGTGATCTCCTCTTGATCCACCAGAATGGATCCTGAACTCGGTTCCTCTAGTCTGTTACAGCAGCGTAGCAGCGTACTCTTGCCCGACCCGGATGGCCCGATCATAAAAACCAACTGTCCCTTCATGACATCCAAATCAATGCCTTTAAGTACTTCATTGTCACCAAAGGATTTATGAAGACCTGTGATTTTCAGGATCGGGGTTTGCATGAGCTATCCAGTCGGGCAAGTTTTACTAAATGATTAGCACTTTAATTTAACAGGCGTTGGATCGTAGCCAGGCATGTTGGGCACACCTTGACCAACACCCACGGTGATGGCTGCCGAACCAGGTTGTGGCGTGAAGCCAAACCATTTTTGGGCAAGCTTACCAACCGTACCGTCTTGCTTCAAACACTTGAGGGCGTTGGAAATACGATCACGACCTTCTTTGTCATCCAGTCGAAAAGCTAATGACCACACCAGTCCTGTCGGGAGCACATAGGTCATTTTGACCGCTTGGTTTTGCTTGGCAGACCAGGCGCCGACGGTGTTACCCGTCATGTTTGCATAAGCGCGTCCTGACTGTACTGCTTGGAGCGCATCTGCATTGGTAGCGTAAACGTCATATTTAAAGCCGTATTTAGCGGCATTATCTTTTGCCCAGCTCTCGTATGCCGAACCTTTATTCAAGGCGATTGTCTTACCTTTCAAGTCCTCAAGGGACTTCATGTCGGGTGTTTTCTTGGCCTGAACAAAGGCAAAGTCTGTATTCAAATAGCCTTCGGAGAAAAGCAAGGCTTTGGCACGGGCTTCGGTGACAGTCGTAGGCGCCAATACAAAATCGTATTTCTTGGCATTCAAGCCCGGGATCAGCGCTGAAAACTCCGTCCCGTCTATTGTAATTTTCGTGCCCAATTGTTTAGCCAAGGCATGGCCTAGCTCGACGTTAAATCCGTCAATGCCACCACCCAACTTAGGCATCGCATGTGGTGCAAAGGTTGCGTCGACACCGGTGGCCAAAGGCTTGTTTGCCCAAGCAGCCGAGGCGCAGGTTGCGCTGATTGCCATAGCAAGTCCAAAACGTACTGCGCGCTTCGATAAAGAATTAATACTAGTCATCATCAGTCCTTTTTAGAGCAGTGGAGGTTTACCCAAAGCAGCGCCTGGACCGACACGCTCTGTGATGAGCGCGTAGTGTTCAGGACGTCGATGGGCGGCAAAATTAAAGATGTGCTGCTTGAAGGTGTCCCCGAGTGCAAGGTCGGCTTGGCAAAAAATCACCTCGTCGTCTTCGCCTTGCGCCTGGGCAACAATTTCTCCGGTAGGCGCCACGATGGCGGATCCGGCGAACAGGTGGAACCCATCTTCTTTGCCTGCCTTGCCTGCTGCAGCGACCCAGACACAGTTTTGGTAGGCGGCCGCCTGAAGCGACAAGAGATGGTGAAACATTCTTAAATGAGGTGGTTCATTCCAATGAATATTTTGGGAGGGTGTGTTGTACCCAACTGCAACAATTTCGGCGTTTTGGAGAGCCAGTACGCGCCATGCCTCGCCCCAGCGACGGTCGTTGCACAGGAGCATGCCAATGCGCGAATCCATTGTTTCCCAAACATTAAAGCCTTCGTTACCGACTTCGAAATATTTTTTCTCAAGATGCTGAAAAGGTGCGTGCGATTTGTTGTCGCTATGGCCTGGCAAATGAATCTTTCGATAACGCCCAACGATTTCTGCCTGCTGATTCACGAGGATCGACGTATTGAAACACTTGCCCTCTTTGGATACCTCGGCATAGCCAAGATAAAAACCAATACTGAGTTTTTTGGCTGTATCAAATAAAATTTGCGTATCCGTACTCGGCATCGTTTTTTCAAAGTACTGATCGATGGCCTCTTGCTCGGTCATCCAGTAACGCGGAAAAAATGTAGTCAAGGCCAACTCTGGAAAGACCACCATTTTCGCGCCACGACTCGCAGCTTCTTTCATCATCTCCAGCAAACGGGAAACTGCCTCTTTACGTGTGTCTTGAGGCTGAATGGGGCCGAGCTGGGCAACGGCTAAACCAAAGGGGCGTTTGCTCATGATCACTGTTTCTCCGAAGGATCAACGGAAAAATATTTACGCATCACCGAGTTTGGGTTTCCATTCAAGCGCTGTCGCAATACGGGCTCAGGCGTCGAACGCTTGATAAACCGACCCGAACCACGCGCGACCTTGAGCTCGCCGTCAGACACCACCAGACGTCCACGACTGAAGACCTGTTCGGGCCATCCTTTGATTTTTTTCCCTTCATAGGGTGTATACCCAACATTGTCGTGCAACATACTCGTCGAAATCGTGACCGGTTTCTCAGGATTCCAGATTGCCAAGTCTGCATCGCTGCCAACAGCGATCGCGCCCTTTTGTGGATACATGCCATAGGTTCGCGCATGATTGGTGGCCGTGACCGCCACAAAGCGCTCGATTGTCATGCGTCCTTTTAAAACACCCTCCGAAAACAGCAAGGGCATCCGGACCTCGAGTCCTGGCACACCATTGGCCATGTCCTTAAAGGTCGTGGCATCACCTTTGGGTAATTTGCCAGATTCGTCAAAGCGATAAGGGGCATGATCGGAGGAAAACATTTGCAAAGTTCCATTGATCAAACCTTGCCAGACCGCCTCTTGCGACGCTTCGTCACCGGGTGGCGGGCTACAGCAATACTTTGCACCTTCGAGACCAGGCAAATCGATATCTTTTGCGGTCAGAAAGAGATATTGCGGGCAACTCTCGGCGTGGATTGGTAACCCAAGCGCCTGTGAGGCATGAATGACGCGTACGGCCTCCTGCCCGGCAACGTGGACAATCAACAAAGGCACATCGACGAGACGCGCGAGCGTGACAGCGCGATTGGTGGCTTCGCTCTCGGCAAGGCTGGTGTGCGCCACTGCGTGGTATTTCGGTGCAGTCAGGCCGCGATCGACCAGGCGACGTGCAATCCAACGAATCATGTCATTGTTTTCCGCATGCACCATGACGAGTGCACCTTCGTTGCTCGCACACTCCAGCACATCGAGAACCTGATAGTCATCAAGTTTCATCCGATCATACGTCATGTAAATTTTGAAAGACGTCACACCGTTTTTAATGACCTCAGGCAAATGGTGCTCGAGCGCTTCGGGTGTGGGGTCCGCCAAAATTAAATGGAACCCATAATCAATCACTGCTTTTTCCGCAGCGCGCTTGGAGTAATCCGCAACGACCTCGGGAATTTTGTCGCCACGGTGCTGCGCCGCGAAGGGAACGATCGTCGTCGTACCGCCAAACGCTGCGGAGACGGTTGCGCTATAAAAATCATCGGCGCACATCATGCCCATGCCCGAGAGCTGCTCGACGTGACAATGGCTGTCAATCCCGCCTGGCAGCACCCAGCGTCCAGTCGCATCGAAATCCTGTTTGCCTGGTGGCAAACTGTTTGCGATGGCTGTGATAATGCCATCCTTGATACCGATATCAGCGTAATAGGTTTCGTTGGCGGTACAAATGCGACCGTTGCGAATCGTGACATCGAATGTTGTGCCTGTATTCATCTTTTTGTCTCCGTTCTCAAGCTTTGATTGCTTGACGTCCTCTGGCTGTGACCGACAGGCCAACCCGAGCAATCGTGGCCTCGAGTTCTTTGACCGTCAATGCATCGATTTTCATACCGGGTGCGCGGATCGCACGGCTCTTGATCGCACCGCGTTGCTGATAGACATGTTTGCGTAATGCCAGTCCAAGTTTGGGCTGAAACTCGTAACGAATCAGTGGGCAGTAACGGTCAAACACCGCTGCGGCACCTGCATGATCCCCTGCGGCAAAACGGTTGTAAATTTCTACGAGTACCTCTGGATAGGCAAAGCCCGTCATGGTGCCGACAGCACCACGCTGCAGTTCTTCTAAAAAGAACATTCCGCCCAAGCCACCAAAGATCTTCATAGCATCGTCACCCGCCAGCTCGCGGATACGACTAATTTTTGGTCCGACGGGCGGCTCTTCCATTTTGATCATATGCACGCCCCCTTCCTTGCCTAGACGGGCGACGACCTCGGGACGGATTTCAGTGCCGAACGAGTCAGGGAAGTCGTGAATCACGACAGGGATCTTGATCGCATCGGCGATCGCTTTGTAATAGTCAAACAAGAGTGCGTCACCCGCGTTATCCAAAGGCGCGGCGAATACCGCTTCGGCACCCGCATCTTGCGCCTCTTGAGCTTGCTCAATCGCACCCGTGATACCGTGGGCACGTACACCGACCCATACGGGGACACGCCCTTTTGTATGTTTGACAAAGGTTTCTGTGACCAGACGGCGCTCGGCATTGGAGAGTTTGTGTAGCTCACCCAGAAAACCCAAGATTGCCAAACCTGTCACGCCGGTGTCGAGCAAGAAATCGACCAAACTCTTGATGCTTTCTGTATCCACCCTGAGTGAGTCATCAAAGGGAGTTGGACAAATTGTGAACACACCTTGGGCGTTGAGCGGGGCTGGCATTGCATCTCCGTAGAAAATAATTGGCACACCAAATCGAGTGCCCTCTATCGAATGCTATCTTTCTTGCTTTAGAACATCACTTGTTTTTTTATCGTTCACCCATAACCTGTTGTTATAGGATAAAGCAAGGTTTTTATTTTTCCCGCATCGCAAAACCTTGTGCTTTAACGGTATCACGCAGCACAAGCGCAAAGTCTTGGGCAAGCTGTGAAAGCGGCTCGAAGCGAGACTGCACGAGATTGATGGCAAGTGTTTTCGTGTGCGCAATGGGACGCACGACAAAATCTCCCGCCGCGCTGTGCGCTGAAAACTCATCTACGATGGCGATGCCACCCCCCGCCTTGATGAGGGTGCATGCATTGTGAGGCGAACTCACCTCGATAGCCACGCGCCGCACGTATCCCGCCTCCTGAAACATCTGCTCGACGAGTGTGCCAAAGGGCGTTTCACTGCGATAAGACACCAGAGGGTAAGGGAGCAAATCCTCTATTGTCAGCATTGACCGACTCGCCAAAGGATGGCCATAGGGAAAGATGACCACGAGATTGCCTTGCCCGATGGGTTCGGAAGAAAGGTTGGGATGCTGTGAAGGCAAAATCACTGCGCCTAAATCAGCCCGCCGCTCAAGCAACATTTGCGTAAGGGGCACAACAGTCAGCGGCTGAAAAGTGACTTTGACTTCGGGGTGTGTCAGATGGAAAGCCGTGATGGCCATGGGAATCAGCATATGGCCGATGCTGGGGCTCGACACCAGATGCAAAATACCGCTGCGCTTTTCCGAAAGCTCATTGGCGAGTTCTTCGACGCGACGAACCCCGTCATAGACGGCTTCGACCTCTTTAAATAATTGTCGCGCCTCAGGAGTGGGGTAAAGACGCCCTTTAACTCGCGCAAACAAGCCAAAACCGAGTCGTTGCTCCGTGTGGGATAACAGACGACTGATCGCTGGCTGAGAAACATGTAAAAGCTTCGCCGCCCCACTAATGGATCCCGAGGTCATCACCGCGCGAAACACTTCTATTTGCCTCAGATTCAATTGCATAGGTCCGAGCCCCTGAAAACGATGTCCCTAAACCATAACACTATGTTAATGCTTGTACATAAAATGACAATGTTAAACATGCTTGAGCGCTGCTAGACTCGCGCTAAAGAGGAGAGCGCCATGTCAAAAACCATATTCGTCATCAATCCCAACTCATCACAAGCCGTCACAGATGCTTTTGACGAAGCACTCAACGATTTGCGCGTCCCCGGTGGGCCCGCGATCCAGTCTCTCACGCTGACTGAGGGCCCTCCTGGCATTCAGTCCCAAATGGATGTTGAAAACGTCACGTTGCCCATGGTCAGGCTTGTTAAAAGCCTCGATGCCAAGCATGGTGATGCCGCAGGCGCGTATGTCGTCGCGTGCTTCAGCGATCCTGGCTTGCATGCGTTGCGAGAGGCCACTTCAAAACCTGTCCTGGGCATTAGTGAGTGTGGCATTTTGACTGCCCTCACGCGCGGTCACCGCGTAGGCGTGATTGCGATTTTGCGTACCTCTATCCCGCGTCATGGGCGTATGTTTGGTGCGATGGGGCTCACCGAACGCGTGGTAGCAGAGGTTCCTCTAGGCATGAACGTCACGGACCTCGTCGATACAGATCGCACGCGTGCGGGGCTGTTGCGCGCGGGTCAACAGTTGCGGGATACACATCTGATTGATGTTGTCGTACTTGGCTGCGCAGGCATGGCGGCGCATCGCGCCTGGCTCGAGCAACAGTTAGGCGTCCCCGTCGTAGAGCCCACGCAAGCGGCAACAGCGATGGCGATCGGCAGAACACTTTTAGGCTGGTGAGATCAAACCCATGCAGGATCCGATGCAGCAAAAGGAATTTACTTCACGCCTGATTCATGTGGTCGGCGAAGAGGGCGTCGTCTTAAATCCTGCAGATCAAGAATTCTATGTCAACGATTGGCTAGGCAAGTCTCATGGCCGCACCGTCGCTGTGGTACGACCGCGCAACACGGCTGAAGTATCCGCCATCATGCGTCTGTGCCATCAATCTCAAACACCTGTCGTCCCTCAAGGTGGCAATACAGGCATGAGCGGAGGTGCCACCCCAGACATGAGCGGCGCTCAGGTCATCCTCTCCTTGAATCGTATGAAACGCATTCACGAAGTGGATCCCGTCAACAACACATTGACAGCGGATGCAGGTGTTGTGTTGGCTGACATTCAACAAGCCGCGCGGGCTGTGGGTCGCTATTTTCCTCTCAGTCTAGGCGCAGAGGGTAGTTGCACCATCGGAGGAAATCTCGCTACGAATGCTGGCGGTACCGGCGTGCTGCGCTACGGCAATACGCGTGACCTGACGTTGGGCCTGGAGGTCGTGTTACCTGACGGCAGAGTCTGGAACGGCCTGCGCGGCCTACGTAAGGACAACACAGGCTACGATTTAAAAGATCTGTTTATTGGCTCTGAAGGCTCACTCGGAATCATCACCGGGGTCGTACTGAAACTTTTCGCCGCTCCGGCTGGGCGCGTCTCTGCTTGGGTGGGAGCACAGGAATTATCCTGTGTGGTCACGCTACTGAACCGCTTACAGTCTGCCTGTGGACCGCGCCTGAGCGCCTTTGAAATGATGTCCGAATCAAGCTTGGCGCTTGTGACACAGCATCTCGACGCACATGTCTCCCCGCTTGATAAAAACTATCCTTACTACGCTCTCATTGAACTTGCTGATACGAATATGAGTGGCTTGCAGGATATGCTGCAGGAGGCATTGAGCTGCGCTCTCGATGATCGGCTGATCGATGACTGTGTGGTCGCGATGAATGAAGCGCAAAGCGTGTCGATGTGGCGGCTACGCGAAGGCATTTCAATGGCTCAAGTGAAAGCGGGCAAAGCGGTCAAACACGACATTGCGTTGCCGATCTCGAGCTTGGCAACCTTTGTCAAAGAAGCGGATCAGCTCGTCCGCAATGGCTTTCCTGAATTTCCCATTATTAATTTTGGTCACATCGGTGACGGAAACTTGCACTACAACGTGTTGGTGCCGTTAGATATTTCAGCGTCGTCCTACAAAGAAACAACCGCTGAATTGAACAAGCAGATTCATGACCTTGTCACGC
>CAMBLP010000087.1 GCA_945868195.1 Bordetella parapertussis | reverse complement strand
CGAGTGGAAGTCATTTTCTGATGATGAATTTAAAGCAACAATTGAAATTGTATCCTGTTGTACCTAGTCGGTGGCGAATGCGACCCTTTTGACGCAAGCAAAAGTTGAAACGAGCGCCTAAAACATGGCGACACTACTTTTGCCGTATTTGGCCAGCGCGGCCGATTCGCCTGATTGTTCCATTTGCTCCGGGAGGTGGCGTAGACATCACCGCACGTGTCATCGCGCCCAAGCTCTCTGAGGCACTCGGGAAAACGGTAATCATGGAAAACCACGGGGGCGCTGGTGGGTTAATCGGCGTCGATCTTGGCATCATTTAGGAGGGAGGCCTAGCGCTTCCCTCCTTTTTTGTCATCAAAGGCGTTCAAACTCTACAGCGCGACTTACCCAGCGCGCTACGTTGAACATCTGACGATCAGCACCGCGCCTCGCAATGAGTTGCACACCAATCGGCAGTCCGTTGGATCCGGTAAATAGCGGTATGGTTATCGCCGGCACGTGAAGAGTCGTCCAGAGAAGACAGAAGGAAGGGTCGCCGGTCGCCTCGAGACCAATTGGCGCTTCACCTGCTACGGCTGGCGTGAGCAGCACGTCGTAGTTTTTAAATAGATCGTCCATCTGTAGGCGACTGCCCTCGGCAAACTCGCGCGAACTTCTGTACTGCTCAAAGCTGCATGTGAGTCCGTCATGGATGCGTCCATTTCGCAGACGCTCGCTAATCAAGTCGAAATGGTGATCAATCTCCCAAGCGCGGTTTCGCGTGAACTCGAAGCTCGATATACAGCGATGTGCATCCGGAATACGATTGAATGACTGCGGTAACGTCACGTCTTCTAGGCGGGCTCCGGCTTTAGAGAGCATTGTTGCGCAATGATGGAGTAAAGTCTTCGTCGTGTCATCGCATCTATCCCAGAACATTGAGGGACAAAAACCAACACGCGGTGCAGCGTCAACTTGGCTGGGTAATATTTCTGGTTTGACGCTCAATAGTACGTCACGGTAAAGCGCGACGTCGTCGATGGAGCGAGCGATCAGACCGAGTGTGTCAAAAGACCTCGCAGCTTCCATCACACCAGCAAGCGGTAGGTCGCCCCACGTTGGGCGGTAACCTACGCAGCCGCTGAACGAAGCAGGCCTGATCGTCGAAGAAGTCGTCTGGGTACCGATCGCAAGTGGCACCATATGGTCACCTACCGCGGCACCTGATCCGCTCGATGATCCTCCCGGAGTACGTGTCGGATCCTGCGGATGCTTTGTTTTTCCAGGCGTTAAGTTAGCGAACTCGGTGGTCACGGTCTTGCCCATGATAATTCCGCCCGCGCGGCGCGTGAGCGCAACGCACGCAGCATCTATACGCGGCTGATGGTCAGCATGAATGACTGTGCCGTACTCAGTCGGCATGTCGAACGTATCAATGATGTCCTTGATGCCCACTGGCACACCTTGTAGCGGTCCACGCTTACCCGACTGATCGAGTATCCGCGACTGTGCGATGGCAAGATCCGGATCTAGGTACTGCCAAGCCTGAACATCGGGCTCACGCTCTTCGATATGGGCCAGGCATGCGCGCGTGACGTCTTCACACGTCGTCTTACCATCATGAATAGCTCGTACGATCTTTGTGGCGGTTAGGCGATGCAGGTCCCTCATGATTTCACTCGCAGCATTTAAATTACCTTTGGTATTTCGACGAAACACGTCATTTTTAACCCGTCAAGAGTAACCAATTTAGACCGTCTTTAATACCGAGAACTATAAATTTGTATCCAGCGGTAACCTGTTTGCGACAGCACTTAAATGGCGATAGGAAAAATACTGCCAAATCGTTTATGATTCATCCCTTCATGATGGAAGCGTGGCCGAGTGGTTTAAGGCACCGGTCTTGAAAACCGGCGAGGGTTCACGCCCTCCGTGAGTTCGAATCTCACCGCTTCCGCCACAGGCTCATATCCTGCATCTCTACTGTGTTCAGCAGCGCTAGTCCACTCGCCTCTCCTCGCGTGCCTCCTCTAAAACTCGCTGTTTGTCGTGCAAAAATCGATCATGACCAAAGAAACCTCTGAACGACTTGCAAAAAAATCTGCAAAACATTCTGCCAAACATTCTCCACCTCATTTGAGTCCCGAAGAGCGGGCAACTCAGGGAAGAAATCTGCGTAAAAAGGCGCCGCGCAGTGATCACGCGGGTTGGCTGGCGCCAAAAAATCGCCGCGACTCAACCGATATTCTCTCTGAATCAAATGCTGGCCGAATTGAGCATCTGATTCCCATTCGTTTTGGCCGCATGTCGCAATCTCCCTTTGCGTTTTATCGAGGTGCGGCGGCGATCATGGCGCACGACTTGGCCCAGACCCCAACAAGCGGGATCACTGTCCAAGCCTGTGGCGATGCACACCTGATGAACTTTGGCGGCTTTGCCACACCAGAGAGAAATATCGTATTTGATATTAATGACTTAGATGAGACTCTGGTTGCACCATTCGAGTGGGATCTCAAGCGACTTGCGACGAGCGTTGTGATCGCAGCCAAGCACATCGAACTGCCGATGAGTGACGCTGCAGGGATTGTCAACGACCTTGTGCGTGAATATCGTGAAAAGATGTCTGACTATGCGGGGATGCGTGTCCTCGACGTTTGGTATGACAAAATTGACTTGCAAAACTACGCGCATCGCTCGACCGACCCAGAGGTACTCAAGCGCACGCGCAAACGCCTCTCTCAACGAATCGAACAAGAGCAACGCAAGTCACATCCTGACATCATGTATCCAAAACTTGTCGTTCATGATGGAGCGGAGCCCAAGATTAAAGACGAGCCCCCGCTGATTTTTCATAGCAGCGAGTTACTCACGCCTGGCGTCAAGTCCAACTACGCTGAGGTCATCGAAACTTATCGTCAAAGCCTGCCAGAACATATTCGTCTGCTTTTCAATCGCTATCATTTCCGCGACCTTGCGATCAAAGTCGTCGGGGTCGGCAGTGTGGGCACGATGTGTGGTGTCGCCTTATTTCTGGCGAGCGATCATGATCCCCTATTCCTTCAAGTCAAGGAAGCGCGACGATCTGTTCTGGAGCCTTTCGCAGGCAAAAGTCCCTACGCCAACCAAGGTCAGCGCGTGGTGCAGGGTCAACGTCTCATTCAAACTGCATCGGATGTTTTTTTAGGCTGGACACGCGGGATCAATGGGCGTGACTTTTATATCCGTCAGCTTCGTGACCTTAAGCTTTCCGCCATCATCGAGGACTGGGACTCCGAAACCATGCGACATTATGCAAAGATGTGCGCACATGCTCTGGCGCGTGCGCATGCTCGCTCCGGGGACCCCGCTATGATTTCGGGCTATATCGGAACCAGTAGGAGCTTTGACGAAGCGATCGGAGAGTTTGCGGTGGAGTATGCGGCGCAAAACAACCTAGACCATCGCGCTTTTATTCAGGCCATCCGAGAAGGTAGGATTCAAGCTCAAATGGATGTGTAAAACCTACGCGCCACCAATTGAGGTCCAGACTGCGTAAGCGGTACCAATCGGGATGCCTCGCAGGGAAAACCAGAGCAGCGCTCCACTCGAGGCCATGCTGACGATCGCCAACAGGATGCCCCAAAGCTTCATGCCCGGGAGCGCGGTGATTTTCAGACCCAGCGGCCAACCTATTTCAAATAGACCTGCAATCAGCAAGGCACTCCAGTATATATTCATACATTCATCAAAAAAATCAATAAAAACAATAGGTTAAATAAAGATCTGCGGCTGAGAGTGAGGCTCAACGCCTTGTCCACCGTCATTATCTAAAGAAACCAAGGGAAAGTTGCGCACTCACATTCAAAATAAGAGTACATTTAGAAAACTTTCGTTATGTTTGGCTGGATATAACTTTAATGACGCAAACCTCTTCACCCCTCATTGACCGTTTTGGTAGAAGCATCGAGTACTTGCGCCTCTCGGTGACGGATCGCTGCGACATGAAGTGCACCTATTGTCTGCCAAAAAGTTTTAAAGGTTATCAAGAGCCTAAAAATTGGCTGACCTTCGATGAAATCGAGCGCGTTGTGGGTGCGTTTGGACGTTTGGGTACCTCGCGTATTCGTCTCACGGGTGGCGAGCCTCTCCTGCGTCGCAACTTGCCCGAACTTGCCGCACGCATCAGTGCCCTGCCCGGCATCCGCGACCTCTCGCTTTCGACCAACGGCACCCAACTGCCCAAACACGCCGCAGCCTTGCGTGCGGCAGGGGTGTCACGTTTGAACATTAGCCTAGACAGCTTGGATCGCGAATGTGTCACGCAAATTACCGGTCGAGACTCGATTGATGATGTCATGGCAGGACTTGATGCCGCTCAGGAGCACGGCTTCTCCCCCATCAAGTTGAATATGGTTGTCATGCCAGGCGTCAATGAACACGAAGTCGAGGCAATGACCGAGTTCTGTATCAATCGTGGTTTTATTTTGCGTTTGATTGAAACAATGCCGATGGGTAGTACAGGTTTAGCCTCAGGCTACACACCTCTAGGACCCGTGTTGGAGCGTT
The DNA here is from genome assembly GCA_945868195.1 of Bordetella parapertussis. Classification (GTDB taxonomy): domain Bacteria; phylum Pseudomonadota; class Gammaproteobacteria; order Burkholderiales; family Burkholderiaceae_B; genus Zwartia. The sequence goes on along the minus strand of CAMBLP010000087.1, from coordinate 4,661 downwards.
TGCGCGAACGTTTTGAGCTCATCCCGGAAATCAAAGAGATGGGTGGCGGTCCAGCCCGCTATTGGCGCACCGCGGATGGTCGCGGACAAATTGGTCTCATCACACCGATCAGTCAGCATTTCTGCGAAACCTGTAACAGGGTGCGTTTGTCTGTCGATGGCACGTTATATCTGTGCCTGGGACAAGAGGAGAAACTTGAGCTTCGCCCCTTGTTACGCGCCGGTATTTCTGATGCCGAGCTCGAGCAAGCACTCCGCGAAGGTATTGAGCTCAAACCAGAGCGTCACGAGTTTCGCGAAGCCCCCACAAAAATTATCCGCTTTATGTCTCAAACCGGGGGTTAATGTCTCCGCGAAGCTAGGTTAAAGTCTGGATTGAGTCTCTCCAAAGCGTATCCGCATGAAACCCAGAGCCAACCTCCTCAATTTTGAAGACGCCCGCCAAATCTTGTTGGCGAGTGCGACACCACTGAATGCAACGGAAACACTCCCTTTGTTAAACGCTCAGGGGCGCACGCTCGCGCAAGACGTCATGTCACCGATCAACGTTCCTGGATTTGATAACTCAGCCATGGACGGTTATGCGCTCCATGTTCAGGACGTACAAAAGCTACCTGAGCTTTTTCCCGTGACGCAACGGATCGCAGCGGGGCAGACCGGCATTGCGCTTGCACCGAATACCGCGGCACGCATTTTTACAGGCGCTCCAATACCCGAAGGTGCCAATGTCGTGGTGCCCCAAGAACACACACAAGACCAAGATGGCGCGATCGCCCTCACACATCCGATTGAGCTGGCACAACACATTCGTCGTCGTGGCGAAGATATCGCAGCCGCAGGCCTCGTGCTGGCAGCTGGTCAACGTCTGGGTGCGCCACAACTGGCGATGCTCGCGTCAATTGGTGTGGCCAACGTTAAAGTTTTCCATCTGTTGAAAGTCGGTGTCTTTTTTACGGGTGATGAGTTAACTGAACCCGGGCAGCCTTTAGCCCCCGGCGCCATTTACAACAGCAATCGTTATGCCATCAACGGTCTGCTCGCGCAGCTTGGATGCACTGTGAATGACTATGGCATTGTGCGCGACTCTGCACTTGCCACCCGCGAGGCACTCAGCAAAGCCGCCAGTGAGAATGATGTCATCATCACGTGCGGTGGTGTGTCCGTTGGCGAAGAGGACCATGTGAAAGCCGCCGTCATGGCGCTGGGCAGTTTAGATCTTTGGCAAATTTCCATGAAGCCTGGCAAACCTCTTGCCTATGGGCGCGTCGGCCAAACGGACTTTATTGGCTTGCCAGGCAATCCCGTCAGTGCGTTCGTCACATTTTTATTAATGGCACGCCCTTTTTTGCTCAAGCGCATGGGCGCGACCGATACGGGTTTGAAATACCTGACTGCGAAAGCGAATTTTGAGTGGCCCAAGCCCGATCGGCGCCGAGAGTTTTTGCGCGTCAAAATCACGGCCGATACCGCGGGCGCTCCAGTCCTCGATCTCTGGCCCAACCAAGGCTCTGGCGTCATGAGCAGTTTGGCCTGGGCCGATGGACTCGTGGATCTCGCCTCTGACACAAAAATCGCGCGTGGTGATGTACTGCGCTACCTCTCTCTTGCAGAACTCCTCCACTAAGCCTAAGCGACACTTTAAAGACCATGAAAATCAACGTTCTTTATTTCGCACAACTGAGAGAAAAGTTCGGTATCGGAGACGAGAGCATCGTGGCGCCTGGGTCTGTTCTTACAGTGCGCGATCTCATCACACATCTTGCAAGTCGAGGCGGTGTCTGGGCTCAAACCTTTGATGGCTCCCAAGCCTTTCGCGTTGCGATGAATCAGGAAATGATTGAGCTCGACACACCGTTAATCGAAGGCGCCGAGCTCGCCATTTTTAGACCTGTGACGGGAGGCTAAATGACCGCTCAGACGACCCCGCGTTTATCTGTTGCTGTTCAGTCTACGGATTTTGATCTGGGTCGTGAATACACCGCGCTTTTGGCACACGATCGTGGCATTGGCGCCATCGTGGCGTTTGTCGGTACGGTACGCGATCTGAATCTTGCCCAAGACGTGGTGGCGCTCGAGCTCGAACATTATCCAGGGATGACAGAAAAGTCCTTGCGTAAAATTTTGGATGCGGCGACTGAGCGTTGGTCGTTACAAGGCGCGCGCATCGTGCATCGTATTGGCAAAATGTATCCAGGCGATCAAATTGTGTTGGTGCTCACGGCGAGCGCACATCGCGGCGATGCCTATGAGGCCAACAACTTCATCATGGACTATTTGAAAACCGAAGCACCATTCTGGAAAAAAGAATGGACTCCCGATGGTCCGCGCTGGATTGAAGCGCGAGACAGCGACGACAAGGCAGCAGCGAGATGGAAATGAAAAACGCCTATGACGCATTGATCCTCGCCGGCGGTCGCGGAGCACGACTAGGCGGCAAAGACAAAGGCTGGATCATGTGGGGTGGCTTGCCACTCGTTGAACACGCGCTTGCCGTCCTAGGCAAACAAGACCCTGCTCCGGCTCGCATCATGATTAGTGCCAATCGCAATGTTGATGCCTATCAGCAAACAGGGCATGCCGTAGTGATCGACGAGCGTCCAGATTTTATGGGACCCCTTGCAGGCATCGAAGCAGGTCTCATGCGCTGCAAAAAAAATAATTTGTTGGTGATCCCCTGTGACGCACCACATTTGCCTGCTGACTTGTTTGAAAAGCTACAACAGGCTCTCACAGATCACCCACATGCAGTCGCCGCCTATGCCGTCACATCCGAGTCCGCGCAACCTCTGTGCTGCCTGCTAAAACCTACGGTCGCGGGCTTACTTGGCAAGCAACTCGATGCAGGACAGCATGCGGCACAAACATGGCTCGATGCACTTGAAGCGATCCCAGTGCGTTTCGATGATGCCGCATCTTTTACAAATTTCAACACCCCCGACGTGTTGCAAGCTCAACGAAACCCCTCATGACTCAAGATCTCACACACTTCGATGCCTCCGGTCAGGCGCACATGGTCGATGTCTCAGCGAAAGCGCAAACACATCGACGCGCAGTTGCACAAGGACGCATCACGATGCAGGCTGCGACCTTTAAAAAGCTATCACAGGGCGATGCAAAAAAAGGGGACGTCTTGGGTGTGGCAAGATTAGCCGGCATCATGGCAGCCAAGCAGACGGGTGCCCTAATCCCTTTATGTCACCCTATTCCACTGACCAGTGTCACAGTTGATTTTGTAACAGATGCGGCAAGCTCATCAGTCACCTGCACCGCCGCCTCTGAAACGGTCGGACGCACAGGTGTCGAGATGGAGGCACTCACCGCAGCCTCGATCGCTTTACTGACCATTTATGACATGCTCAAGGCCATCGATCGTGGCATGGTGATCGATGGGGTCAAACTTTTGGAAAAGCATGGTGGTAAGTCTGGCTCTTGGGTGGCAGAGGCTTGACGTGAGTGTCCATGCAACAAGTATTCAATTAAATCTTTGACGGGTCGAATCGAGTCACCAAACGGCAGCCGCCCCGCCCCTCGAAAAAATAATCCTTTTTGCACATCACCTTTGAGTGCGGCCACAAGTTTCAAATCAATGCAAAACTGTCCTGCCTTGCTATTACCATCGCGTAAGCCGCAATGAGTCAGGCAATCCATGCGCTGCGAACAACGTCTGGGGTCCGCCTTCGCACTTGCTTGCATTGTTGGTTCCTGACGTTGGTATTGACGTAACCAATGTGTCGAGACTGCCCGCATCGGTAGGCCAGCGACACTCATGAGCTCCACCATTTTTGAGGGGATGGCACCGAGCAATACGCGCTTGAAATCGATATGCGCATCGCCTTCTTCACTGACGGCAAAAGCCGTACCCAGCTGAACGGCATCAGCGCCAGCATTGAGCCAATAACGGACTTTTTCATGACTATCAATCCCGCCAGCCAAAATCAGCGGCGGCGCATCTTGCCCGAGTCCAAGTTCGGTAAAAATGGCGTGACACTCCGCAATCACACGCTCAAACTCAAAACGCTCGGCGTGAATGTCTTCGATTTTGACTGCGCCCAAGTGTCCTCCGGCATAACCTGGATGCTCAATCACGATCGCATCAGGACAACGACCTTTTTTAAGCCATTTTTTCATCACGATCGCTACGCCACGTGACTCGGAGAGGATCGGGATGAGTCCGACCTTGGGATAGTCCGCCACCATTTCCGGTAAATCAATCGGTAACCCAGCACCCATCACGATGGCATGCGCGCCGCTTTCACAGGCCTGCCTGACCAATGCGGAATGGTCGCGCACGGCTTTCATGACGTTGACGGCGATGAGTCCCCTACCCTGAGCGTGAAGCAATGCGGCCTGAATCTCCCGGTCCAAGGCGATCAGATTGACCCGGTCAATCAAGTCCCTGTCGCGCGATTTCTCAGTCTGCTCCAGTAAGTCGGGATGATGATGGCGCAAATCAATGCTGGCAATCGTCCCGATCGCGTTTTCTCGCGCAACGGCACCCGCCAGTCGATGCGCAGAAACGCCCACACCCATACCACCTTGAACGACTGGTGATAGAGAGCGACCAAGAATATCGAGGGTCTTAAACCACCTGTCCGTGGAGGGCAGCCAGTTTGAGAAAACAGATAAAGCTGAAGCTAATGTCGTTGTCATGAGGATTTTCCT
>CAMBLP010000086.1 GCA_945868195.1 Bordetella parapertussis | reverse complement strand
TCAATCGCGACCGACACGAAGTCGCCCGGTTTGACTTCGAGCTCGCCCTGATCATTGAGGAATTCTTCGAGAGGAATGAGTGCTTCTGATTTCAGACCAGCGTTGACCACGACAAAGTTGTGATCAATACGGACGACTTCGGCGGAAATGACTTCGCCGGATTTCATGTCCTGTTTTTCGATACTTGCTGCAAACAGCGCGGCAAAACTTTCGCCGGCTTGGGTTGAGGTTTGTTGAGTTGACATGTAAGGAAGATCCAGATGGCCTTTGGGGCCGGTAGCACACCCTTTGGGGGGTGGAGTGGGTTAAACCCTTGACCAAAGGTCAAGGATGCTTTGCACAGTTTGTTCAATCGTCAACGTTGACGAGTCAACAACATGTGCGTCCTGCGCAGGTACTAAAGGAGCGACCGCACGTTCGATATCACGAGCATCTCGCTCACGCATATCGGCAAGCAGGTCTTCTAGGTTAGCAGAAATCCCCTTGTCGATCAATTGCTTACATCTTCTCTGGGCGCGCGCACGCACATCAGCAACTAAAAAAATCTTTAAGTTAGCATCCTGAAAATCGATGGTTCCCATGTCCCGGCCATCCGCGACTAAGCCGGGAGGACGCCTAAACGCCCTCTGACGCTCGAGCAAAGCCGCTCTCAGGGCAGGATTTGGCGCCAAACGGGACGCTAAATTACCCACTTCTTCTTGGCGGATCAGCTCAGAAACCTCTCGCCCCTCTAAAAGAATACCCTTCGCGTGAAAGACAACCTCAAGCGACTCAGCAATGCGAGCGACAGCCTGGGGGTCGGCCGAGTCCCCGCCCCTTTGCAGCACTGACAGCGCAGTCAAGCGATACAAGGCACCGCTATCGAGAACGCCCCAACCTAAAGCTTGTGCAACGCGATGGGCCACCGTACCCTTGCCCGAGGCTGTTGGACCGTCGATCGTGATGACAGGAACTGCGTTTTTCATTTCAACAACCCGCCCAGCACGTCAAAATAAGTCGGAAATGTTTTGCTGACACAACCTGGATCCATGATGCGCACCTTGGACAGTCCAAAGGTGGCAAGGGAAAAACACATCGCCACACGATGATCATCGTAGGTATCGATCGCTGCGTCTTGCCATTGGCCAGGCAAAACGGGATAGACACGCAACCAGTCGGGACCACTCTCTACGCGAGCGCCCAGCTTGCGCAGCTCGGTTTCCATCGCATGAATTCGATCTGTTTCCTTGACACGCCAGCTTGCGATATTGCGCAGGGTACATGGGCCATCGGCAAAAAGAGCGAGCGCTGCCGCCGTCATGGCGGCATCCGGAATCAAATTAAAATCCGTATCAAAAGCCTTCAACTTTTGGCCAGCAGCGACATTGAGTCCCGTGACCTCGATCGATGCCTCCTCGCGAAGAACGTGCGCCCCCATTGCTTCGATCACATCCGCAAAAGCGATGTCGCCCTGAATGCTTTGGGCGCCAACGCCCACGACTTTAACCGGACCGCCACCGATCGCCCCCAGCGCGAGAAAATAGGAGGCCGATGAAGCATCTCCCTCGACAAAGATGGTGCCCGGTGAGCGATATACCGCATCGGGGTGTATGACAAATTGCTGCCACCCCTGACGTTCGACTTTTACCCCAAAGCGCGCCATCAAATTGAGGGTGATTTCGATATAAGGCTTTGAAATCAGCTCGCCAATAACTTCGACCGTGAGCGCACGTCCGGAGCGCGCCACGGCAAGCGGTGCAGCCATCAACACGGCCGTCAAAAACTGACTGGACACCGAACCCTGAACGCGCACACGGTCACTCAGATGCTCAGGCGCCGAGATTTCGATCGGAGGATAACCTTGCTGATCCAAATAACTAATCCGAGCGCCCATCTCACGCAGGCCCTCAACTAAGTCACCGATCGGACGCTCATGCATGCGCGGCACGCCCGAAAGGGTGTACTGCCCTCCCATCACTGCGAGCGCAGCAGTCAAAGGACGGATCGCCGTCCCAGCGTTCCCCATGAATAGCGCGGCCTGCATGACCGGAAAACGCGACAAACCTGTCACGCTGACCGACTCCGCGGAATGTATGTCGACCCGAACGCCGAGCTGCTTGAGCGCCGTCAACATCACTGCAGTGTCGTCCGACTCCAACAGACCTTCAATCCGAGTCGTCCCTTGAGCCAGCGCAGACAATAGCAACACGCGATTTGAAATACTTTTCGAGCCAGGCAGCGTCACGACACCTTGTGCGCGCTTGGCAGGAGGGAGATCCAAAAACGCCAAACGGCTCATGACCCAAGATCCTGCCAGTCACGACGTGCTTTAGACGCATGGTCAAGCATCTGCTCGAGCCAAACAGCATCATTGTCACGCAGAGCATGTTCGGCGCGCTCGAAAACAGCTTTGAGCGCCTTCAACTCCGCGAGCATGGCTAAACGGTTGGCAATAAAAATATCGCGCCACATTTCAGGAGAGCCTTGTGCCACGCGCGTGAAGTCTTTGAAACCCGAGCCCGCGGTTTGTAATTTCAGCGCAGCATCATCACTGTGTGTGATGTACTCCATAAACAAGGCTGCGACCCAGTGAGGCAGATGACTGATCGCGGCCACTACACCATCATGCTGCGAGGGGTCAATCGACACCACATTGGCACCACACGCCAACCAAGCGGCCCGAACAGTCTCGACATCCTGCGGGTGATTTTCAACCAAGGGGGTCAACATGACACGCCGTCCCACATAAAGCCCCGCATCGGCTGCCTGAGGACCTTTTTCATGCGAACCCGCCATCGGATGACCGGGAACGAACTGCGCAATGCGTGACTGCAACCCAGTTCGCGCAGCATCGATTACATTTTGCTTGGTACTGCCACCGTCGGTAATAATGGTTTTGGAACTCAACCAAGGCGCGAGTTCTTTAAAAATGGCTTCGAAAGCGCCCACGGGTGCCGCCACAAAAATCAAATCTGCGCGCTCTGCGGCTTGCTTGAAAGTCACGATCTCGTCGATCAGCCCAAGTTTAGCGGCCTCTTGCAAGGTTTCCGGACGACGACCGGCTCCCAAAACAGTTTCGACCGCTCCAGCTTGTTTAAGCGCCGCGGCAAATGAGCCTCCGATCAGGCCTACGCCGATCACGGCAATGGTATTGATCTTGAAGGTACTCATGCGCCCGACTGCTTCATAATCGCCGTCAACGCATCAATGAACTTTTGATTTTCGTGCGTCAAACCAATCGAGACTCTGAGCCAGTCAGGCAAGCCATCGCCTTTGACTGGACGTACGATCACGCCACGTTTGAGCAACTCAAGATTGACCTGCGCGGCGTCTCCGACCTTGACTAAAACAAAATTCGAATAACTTGGGATATAGGTCAATTCAAGCTTTTCAAACGCGCTTTGCAGCTGCGCTTTGCCAGCGCGATTCACCTCGAAACTTTCTTTCAAGAATGCAGTGTCTCCGAGAGCGGCAATCGCGGCGGCTTGAGCAAGTGAGTTCACGTTGAAGGGCTGTCGTACTCTATTGAGCAAATCAGTCAATACGGGTTGGGCCACACCAAAACCAACACGCAAACCTGCCAAACCATAGGCTTTGGAGAAGCTTCTGGACACTAACAAATTGGGATACCGTTTCACCAAACCGATACTATCGACACGCAATTCGGGCTCAAGAAACTCGTTATAGGCCTCATCAAGCACAACGGTGACACGAGAACCATGACGTTGAGCGACTGTGGCAAGAAATGACTCAATCGCCTCATTGGACAAATACGTCCCTGTTGGGTTGTTCGGGTTGGCAATGAACACTAATCTTGTGTTGCCTTTGATCGCACGCAACATGGCTGGTAAATCATGACCGTGATCTTGCGCAGGCACGACCAGGTGTTCTGCACCGCGCGCCTGTGTGGCCAAGCGATAGACCACAAACGCAAACTGTGAATAAACAACCGAATTCCCCGGTTCGAGTAAGGCAGAGGCGACTAATTCGAGGATGTCGTTCGAGCCATTGCCCAAGGTCAACCAGTTTTGCGGCACGTCATAGCGCTCGGAAAGCGCTTTTTTTAAATCAAAACCCGCAGGATCAGGATAGCGACCCAAGCCGGCTACGGCCTCGGTAATCGCGCGCCGAGCGGACTCGGGCATCCCAAGCGGGTTTTCATTTGAAGCAAGCTTCACAATGCCAGCCGGATCAAGCCCAAACTCGCGAGCAAGCTCTTCGATGGGCTTGCCAGCTTGATAAGGAGCGATCGCTGCGATGTGCGGCGGCGGAATCAATACAGAGTCTTGAGCGGACATGATAAGGGCACCAACAAAGCTTAATGGGGAAAACTCAGCGATCGGAATGAAGGCTCAACACTTGAACTCTCACTCGATCACCACAGGATCTACTGCGACGGGTAAGAACCCAGCAACTTGAAAAACGCACATTGCGCTTCGAGCGTGGTCAATGCCTTTTTGACACGCGCATCGTCGCAATGGCCTTCGATGTCGACATAGAAATAATATTCCCATTGCCCAGTGCGTGCAGGCCTAGACTCGAAACGCGTCATGGAAACGCCATTTTCCGACAGGGGGGACAACATTTGATACACCGCGCCCGCGCGATTCGGCACGGCTAGAATCAAGCTTGTTTTATCGTGTCCGCTAGGAGGAATATCCAGTTTGCCGATCGCCAAAAAACGCGTTTTGTTTTGAGAGTCATCTTGAATCCCAAGAGCAATGACCTCTAGGCCCCAAGTCTGCGCAGCCACATCACTGGCAATCGCCGCAACAGACGGATCGAGAGAAGCAAGTCGGGCGGCCTCGGAGTTACTCGAGACAGGCTCTCGGACAATACCGGGATACTCCCGGTTGAGCCAGTTTTGGCACTGCGCCAACGCTTGAGGGTGCGCAAGGATCTTGGTGATACCTTGCATGTTGCCCGATTTGGTCAAGAGGCAATGGCGGATCAGCAATGAGCGTTCGCCCAAAATCCGCAAAGAAGAACCCAATAGCAAGTCAAGCGTGCGGTTGACTGCACCCTCGGTCGAATTTTCCACGGGCACCATACCCACCTGCGCAGCACCCGCCTCGACAGACCTGAACACCTCATCGAACGAGGCACAAGCCAAATTGGTCACAGAGCGACCAAAATGCTCAAGGGCGGCCTGCTCTGAAAAAGATCCTGCAGGACCTAAAAAAGCAACGGTGAGTGATTGTTCTAGACCACGACAAACAGAAATAATCTCCGTCCAAACAGAAGAGACAGCCTCAGCGGGGAAAGGTCCGCGATTGAGTTTTTGCAGTTGACGAATGACTTGCGCCTCTCGCTCGGGCCTGAGCACAGGCCCTTGCGCATGATGCGCATGCTTGACCTCACCGACTTCCTGCGCTGTTTTCGCGCGCTTGTTCAGTAAATCAAGAATCTCGGCATCAATCTGATCGATTCGCTGCCGTAGCGGTAATAGCTGGGCTTGCAATGACTCATTCATGAGAGCGCTCGAAGTCCTTGAGATAGTCAATGAGTGCCACGACGCCTTGTAGGGGCATGGCGTTATAAATGGAAGCGCGCATACCGCCCACGCTCTTGTGTCCTTTTAACTGCATCAAACCACGCGCTTGAGCGCCAGCAAGGAAAGCAGACTCGAGCTTGACGTCTGGTAAGAAAAAAGGCGCATTCATGCGTGAACGCACCGAGGAATGGACGGGCACCGTATAGAAAGCGCTTTGATCAAAATAATCATACAAAAGCGATGCCTTGGCGATGTTTTGCTGCTCCATCGCAGCGAGTCCACCTTGCGCCTTGAGCCACTTGAACACCAAACCGGCGATATAAATGGCATAGGTGGGTGGCGTGTTGAACATCGATTTTTCACGTTCAACATTCGCATAATCAAAAGCCGTAGGACAAATGGGCATGGCATGGCCAATTAAATCTCGCCGCACGATCACAATCGTCAATCCCGCAGGACCGGCATTTTTTTGAGCACCTGCAAAAATCATACCCGTACTGGAGACTGGCATTGGGCGAGATAAAAAGTGCGAGGACGCATCCACGACCAAGGGCACGTCAGGCGCGCCAAGCTCGGCCATGATGGGCCAATCCATGGTTTCTACGCCACCAATCGTTTCATTGCTACATAAATGCAAATACGCAGCGTCTGGACGTACCTGCCAAGAGCGAGATTCAGGCAACCAAGTCCCTGGCGCCTGGTTGTGACCTTTCAACATCGTCTCGACCGCATTGGTCGCCGCAATCTGGGCGTCACCGTAGCGTTGACATTCTTGATATGCCTTTTTTGCCCAGATGCCGCTAATCACAAAATCAGCCTTAGGCTGCTGCACTCGACTGAGTAAGTTAAGCGGAATAATGGCATTTTCAGCAGTCGCGCCACCCTGCATAAACAGCACAGCGTAATCCTGAGAGATGCCGAGCAAGTCGCGCAAATCTGACTCAGCTTGAGTGCAGATTTCCACGAATTGTTGACCGCGATGACTCATTTCCATCACGGACATGCCCGAGCCATGCCAATCCAGCATTTCCGCCGCTGCTTGCTTGAGTACCGACTCAGGCATTGCGGACGGCCCTGCAGAAAAGTTCCAGGGACGCGCCATATTAAGACTCCGATCCGGCCTCATCTGTGGTGCCTGCTGAAGCACCTGGCTGAGCAGACTGATCAGCTGCCGCGGCTTGATCTTCATCAGCCTCGTCATCCACATCGCTTTCTACGACCCGACGTACACCAGACAACTCGCTGCCGTCATCAACGTTAATCAGCGTGACGCCTTGCGTTGCGCGACCCATTTCACGAATCTCCGCCACACGGGTACGCACTAACACGCCACCCGTTGTGATCAGCATGATTTCATCTGTCGCGTTTGCCAGCACGGCGCCCACAACCTTACCGTTACGCGCCGAAGTCTGGATGGCGATCATGCCCTTGGTGCCGCGACCGTGGCGTGTGTACTCTGCAATCGGCGTGCGTTTGCCAAAACCATTTTGCGTTGCGGTCAACACTGTTTGTGTCTCGTCGCCCGACACCAGCATGGCGATCACATTTTGACCGTCCTCGAGCATCATGCCACGCACACCACGAGCATTGCGGCCCATTGGGCGCACGTCATTTTCGTCAAAGCGCACCGCCTTGCCTGAGTCGGAGAACAACATCACATCGTGTTTTCCATCAGTCAGCTCGGCACCGATCAGGAAGTCGCCCTCATCGAGATCGACAGCGATGATACCTGCCTTGCGCGGGTTGGAGAAATCAGACAAGGGCGTCTTTTTCACCGTACCGCGCGAGGTCGCCATGAAGACCGTTTGATCCTCGCTGAAAGCTTTAATCGGCAGTACCACTGTAATTTTTTCGCCATCGATCAGCGGGAACATATTGACGATTGGCTTGCCACGCGAAATACGCGTGCCTTGGGGAACTTCCCAAACCTTGAGCCAATACACCCGACCTCGATCGGAGAAGCACAATAAATAATCATGCGTATTCGCGATAAAAAGCTGATCAATCCAATCGTTCTCTTTAGTGGCTGTCGCTTGTTTGCCGCGACCACCACGTTTTTGAGCGCGGTACTCAGACAGTGGCTGGCTCTTGACATAACCACCGTTGGACAAGGTCACCACCATATCGGCCGGTGTAATCAAATCCTCGGTATCAAGCTCAGTGGCATTTAACTCAATATCCGAACGTCGCGCATCCTTGGCATTGATGGAGAACTCAGTCTTGATCGCCTGAAGCTCGTCACTGATGATGACCGTGATGCGCTCGGGCTTTGCCAGAATATCCAACAGATCAAGAATCGTGTCCATCACGGACTTGTACTCGCTGACGATCTTGTCCTGCTCAAGTCCTGTCAAACGCTGTAAGCGCATGTTTAGGATTTCTTGGGCCTGCGTTTCACTCAAGCGATACAGGCCATCGGCTTGCAAGCCAAAGACGTCAGGCAAGTTGTCGGGGCGATAGGCTGCACGCCCTCCTACAGCTTCCGTATCCGCACGCGACAACATCTCGCGCACTAAAGAAGAGTCCCAAGACTTGTCCATCAAGTCCTGACGCGCCACAGGCGGCGTTGGAGCGGCCTTGATGATGGCGATGAAGTCATCGATATTGGCCAACGCAACAGCCAAACCCTCAAGCACGTGACCGCGCTCGCGTGCTTTGCGCAACTGGAATACCGTGCGACGCGTCACCACCTCGCGACGGTGCGAGAGGAAATACTCCACCATCTGTTTGAGATTGAGTAAGCGCGGCTGACCGTCAACCAAGGCAACCAGGTTCATACCAAAGGTATCCTGGAGCTGGGTGTGCTTGTAGAGATTGTTGAGAATAACCTCGGGCACCTCGCCGCGCTTGAGTTCGATAACAAGACGCATACCGTCTTTGTCAGACTCATCGCGAATATCGGAAATGCCTTCGACTTTCTTTTCGTTCACGAGCTCAGCGATGCGCTCTTGTAGCGTCTTTTTATTGACTTGATAAGGCAGAGCATCCACCACAATCGACTGACGATTGTTACCAATGTCTTCGAAGTGCGTCTTAGCGCGCATGATGACGCGGCCGCGACCTGTGCGATAGCCTTCGCGTACGCCAACAATGCCGTAGATGATGCCGCCTGTTGGAAAGTCTGGTGCAGGGATGAGTTCGATCAGCTCATCAATGGTGCATTCGGGGTTGCGCAAGCAATACAAGCAACCATCAATGACCTCTGCCAAATTATGTGGCGGGATATTGGTCGCCATACCGACCGCAATACCGGAGCTGCCATTGACGAGCAAGTTAGGCAAGCGCGAGGGCAACAGCAACGGCTCGTGTTCACTACCGTCATAGTTGGGCCCGAAGTCGACCGTTTCCTGATCGATGTCCGCCAAAAGCTCGTGAGCGATTTTCGCCAAACGAATTTCGGTATATCGCATCGCTGCGGCGCTGTCACCGTCGACGGAGCCAAAGTTACCCTGACCATCCACCAACATATAGCGCAAAGAAAAATCCTGCGCCATGCGAACGATCGTGTCGTAAACAGCTTGGTCACCATGTGGGTGATATTTACCAATCACATCGCCCACAATACGCGCAGATTTTTTATAAGCGCGGTTCCAGTCGTTATTGAGTTCGTGCATCGCAAACAACACGCGACGATGCACCGGCTTGAGACCATCCCGGACATCCGGGAGGGCGCGCCCCACGATCACGCTCATTGCGTAATCGAGATAACTGCGGCGCATTTCTTCTTCGAGTGATATCGGAAGAGTTTCCTTGGCAAAGGAATCCATAAAGTTCGCAACAAATGACAG
>CAMBLP010000085.1 GCA_945868195.1 Bordetella parapertussis | reverse complement strand
TGCAAGAGGTCAGCGGTTCGATCCCGCTTACCTCCACCAGTCTAAGCGAGGAGTTGTTGTTAGTCCTGTCCCCTTCGTCTAGAGGCCTAGGACATCACCCTTTCACGGTGAGTACAGGGGTTCGAATCCCCTAGGGGACGCCAGTTCTTCTGGCCTCAAGTAGTTTTAGTTTTTATCGCTGCGGAGCGGTAGTTCAGTTGGTTAGAATACCGGCCTGTCACGCCGGGGGTCGCGGGTTCGAGTCCCGTCCGCTCCGCCAAGCACTCAATGATCAAGCGCCTCTCGGGGCGCTTTTTTGTTGTACATACAAAAGCAAACGTCTGAAAATTTGCAACATGATTTGCAACTGATTAACACCTTTGCTGTGAACGCTGACATAGACTCATCAATACCCGCCAAGCCTCTGTCTCAAGCGCAATACGGCGGTTTTTTTATTTCCACCATCAATAAAGGATGTTCAGCGGTGGGACTAATGACTAAGTCTGAGTTGAATATCCCTTTAAATTCTGACTATTATAGTCAGAATTTAAAGGGGAGATTAAAAATGCACTCCTGGCAAATACAACAAGCTAAAGCGAAGCTATCCGAGGTCATTAAATGCGCTGAAAGTGAAGGCCCACAAGGGATCACCTTGCACGGACAGCCCGTAGCTGTTGTGATGACGTGCGCACTCTATGACCAACTCACTGGCAATGCACTCTCATTTGTCGATTTTATGCGTGAGTCACCACTGTTTGGGCTAGATGACGTCAGCTTTGATCGAGACCACAGCTTGACTCGTGAGGTCTCGATTTGAGTTACCTCTTGGATACGAACGTCATATCTGAAGTTCGCCGCAAGGCACCAGATCCTTCTGTCATTGAGTGGTTTTCTAAAAGACCGGCGTCCACCCTCTATTTGAGTCTACTGACCTTAGGAGAACTTCGGAAAGGTATCGAAAGCGTAAAAGATTTAGACCGACGTTTGGCACTCACTGATTGGCTTGAAACTGACTTGTCAGCTTTTTTTAAAGGACGCATCCTGCCTATAGATGTAAAGGTGGCCGACCTTGGGGTAAATTATTAGCCACCGCAGTCCGACCTTTACCCGCAATTGATAGTCTATTAGGCGCCACAGCTGCTCACTATGGCTTGAACATAGTCACTCGTAACAGTCGAGACTTTGAGAACCTCGGACTCAGCATCATTAACCCGTGGACGACCCATTCACTAAAATAGATATTTACTTAAACGTCATCGCAGACAAAGGATCATCCGCAATTATCTAACAGCATTCCGCGGCAGCGTCATCGACATCAACCCCGCCGCAATCAGCAACCCACCTGACATCCCAAACGCGACCCAGTGCGTCCCAAAAGTCTCGTAGCCCCAACCACCAAGCCAAGAACTAAGCGTCGCGCCAAACTGGTGTCCGAGATACGCCAACCCATACAAAACACCGACTAGCCTCACGCCATAGGTATCGGCCAAAATCGCAGAAGACATCGCGATACTGCCTGCCCAGACCAACCCACCGACAAAAGAGGCTGCGACCAGTTCGACATGCGTACCCACCATGACCAACGCAAAGAACCCCAGCCCGCGGACAAAATAAATCACGGCCAAAATACTGCGGCGCTCGAGCTTGTCCGCCAAGCGTCCGAGGATCAAGGTCCCAAAAATCGCAACGATACCGATGATGCTAATTCCCATCGCGCTAGTCGCCGAATCAAAACCATGGTCCATCAACATCGGCATGCCGTGGGTCCCCAGGAGGTTCATGCTAAAGCCGCACACAGAGAGGCCCAGACAGATTTTCCAGAACACCACCGTACGCACTGCCTGAGAAAACGTCATCGCAGAGGCTGCAGCGGCTCTCTGTTTATTTTCTGCCGTAATCTGCGAGGGTAAAAGATCCGAATTTTCTGGAGCTTCGTCACGGATGATAAAAAGTGCCGAAGGGATGGTGAGCAATGCAAACACAATCGCAAAGCTAAGCAAGGTCGTCTGCCAGCTATAGGTCTCAATCGCCCACGTCATCAAGGGTGTCATCACCGCAATCCCTGCCATCGATCCTGTAGACAGATAAAACAGCGCCATGCCGCGCTGGCGGGTAAACCAGCGACTGATCACGGGCGTCAACGCCACGGGACTGGTAAAGGCCAGGCCGACCGACATCAACACACCAAAGGACAGCATGAACGACCATGGCTCACGCGCTACGATGGCCCACAGTACTGAGCCTATGACGATCGCCGTCCCCACTAACAATACAAAGCGCGTGCCATAGCGTGCGACCAACATTCCCGCAACTGGCATGCCGATGCCGTAAAACAGCATTCCAACGGCCACAATCGTCGCGAGCAAGGTTCGACTAAAGCCCAGGTCCTCGGCCATAGGAATAAAAAACGGACCGATGCCCAGCCTCATCCCAACTGTCAGCAAGGTAATAAACGTCGCAACCGCGACAATGTTCCAACCAAAATACCATCTACTGGATCCTGCCTGCACCTGAGTCAATCTCGTCCCCTCTATTTATTATTGGATACCGCAACGTTCTAACTGTAACGCTTGAATGGATCGACCAGCATGATCGGCAGCGGGCAGTGGCACATCTTGTCCTTTAAGGCGCGCCCAAAGCCACGGCAAACCACTCGCGACATCGGGTCTCTGTCCCACCGCGCGCGACACAATCTCACGGCCTGCACCACCTTGCACAGGACCCACGTCAAAGCGGAAAAAATAATACGGTTCCTGCCCCATGCGCAAATCCATCACAGTCAAGCGCCCGTCTTGTTGACCCAGGCTATAAAAGCCATGACTAAATTTTGCGATCGCCGCGGCACCGGCATTGTTTGCAGCAACAGGCGCCAATACATCGCAGCGCGGATACTGCCTCCAAGTAATCTGAGACTTCTCATCCAACAAAGACCGAAAACCCTCGTAATAAGAGTCGGGCGTCATCGCGACCAAGCGCCAAAGAATTGAATTAAAAGCGGTGGGATTCACTAATAAACGTTCAGCTTGAATGCCAGACTCTTTTAAGGAAGCTTGTGCAATCTGAGTGACATAAGCCTGAGCAGCAACACCCCACGCCAGATACAAGCTACTAAAGGCGAGACCGACCGCATTCCATCTCAAGCCACGCGTGGACTTCAACACCAAAGCCGCACCTAAACCGATTAAGAGCGGAACGGTATACAAAGGATCAATAATAAAAATACTTCCCACACCATACGGGTGATCCGTAAACGGGAGCAATAATCGCGTGCCATACACCGTCATCACATCGAGCAGTGGATGGGTAAAGAGCGCCAACCAAAACGCCAAGGTCCATCTGCGCCACAGCGTGGTGTGACCCTGCCCCTGCAGCCTGGCCAAGCCCCAGCCCAGGATTGGTGCCAAGAGGCTCAAGTACAACAAGGAGTGACTCTCAGCGCGATGGCAGATCATATTTAAAATAGGGTCGCCGTGATTGATGACGGCATCCAGATCTGGCAGAGTCCCCGCGATGCCACCCCAGAGCGCGGCTTTCCAGACCGCGGTGCGACGCCCCATCACCCCGACCGTGATGGCTGCACCCAGCGCGATCTGACTTACCGAGTCCATTTAGGCTGCCACATCAACAACACGAGAATCATGGCGCACACCGAACTAAACACGTAGAGCATATTGGGGCCACCGGCACGCATCAACGCGCCCGCGATCATCGGTCCGATCGTGGCACCCACGCCATAGGTCATCATCACGACTGCAGCCAAGCCCACACGCTTCTCAGCACTGACACGGTCATTCGCCAGATTGGAGGCTAGGGTATAAAAGGTGAACTGAATCACACCAAAGCCTGCGGCAAAAATCAACATGACCCAATAGGGCCAGCTCATCCAACCCCACATCAACACAGCAATGACAGTAAAAATCACAGCGTTATTGCGGATCAACTTCGCGCGGTCCGTGCGATCAGAGAGCCAACCCATCGGCCACTGTGCCATCAAGCCCGCAATCACACTCGTCGCTGTGTAGAGCGCGATCTGCGGCGTACTCAAGCCTTGTCCATAGGCAAATACCGCGGCCAAGCCATAAAACGACGCAGAAATATTCCCAGCTAGAAATACAGTGAAAAGCGCTTGCGGAGCGGCTTTGAAAAAATAAGGAAAATCGATGGGCGCGGGAGGCTGCGGGATAGGCAGCTTGCGTTGCGTCAATACGATCGGCAACAAGCTCAGCGCCTGACAAAGCGCCACAAAAATCAGAGGGCGCAAATCCAGTGTTGGGTAAAGCGTAATCGCGAGTTGTCCAAGTGCGGTTCCTGAGCCAGACATCACCATATAGACCGACATGACACGACCACGATGACTGTTTTCTGTTTGCTCGTTGAGCCAGCTTTCCACCACGATGTATTGCACTGACATCGCCACGCCAACGATCAAGCGCAAGCCGATCCAAACAGGCAAAGAGTCGAACAAACTTTGAGAGAGTACCGCGCAAATCGACAAGATCGCTGCGGTCGCGCAAGCGCGAACGTGCCCCACTCGAACGATCAACCGGTGTCCGATTCGCGCACCAAACACCAAGCCCAAGTAGTAAGCCGAAATCAGGGTCCCGATCCAAAAGGCGCTCACCGACTCGGCGGACAATTTTAATGCGATGTAGGTGTTGAATAGTCCAGTACTGACCAACATCAACAACGTGGCCAGATACAACGAGGGAAACGAACTGAGGGTTGAGATCATCTGAATATGAAAAAATCCCGCCTACCGAGGACACTCGTCCTCATTCGGCGGGATGAAAAAGCAAGGTAATTTAGATCGCTTTGAGCATCGAAGCAGCGTCGCTGATCTCGTACTTACCAGGACCTTCGACATGCAAAACTTTGACGGCACCATCAACGATGTAGGCTGCGTAACGCGTTGAACGAGTGCCCATGCCGCGTGCATTCAAATCGAGTTCCAGACCAAGAGCTTTGGTCCACTCAGCAGAACCATCACCCATCATGCGAACCTTGCCAGCGGCTTTCTGCTCGCGGCCCCAAGCACCCATGACAAACGCGTCATTGACCGCAACGCACCAAATTTCGTCAACGCCCTTAGCTTTGATGGCATCGAAATGCTCAACATAGCTAGGTACGTGTTTGGCGGAACATGTCGGTGTAAAGGCACCAGGCAAGGCAAACATCAAAATCTTTTTGCCCTTGACCAAATCGGAAACTTTAAACGCATTGGGGCCAACGGTGCAGCCAGCTGTTTCAGTTTCGATGACTTCTGTGAGTGTGGCATCGGGAACCCGATCGCCGACTTTGATAGTCATATGCGCTCTCCTGAGGCTTCACGGGCAGCGACGGCTGCCACACTTGAGCCTAGCGTGACCTCTATCATATGCCAGCCAAGGGCCAAATGCTACTTAGACTCGTCTTTGACCCGATACACCAACACAGCATTATGGGTCAACGCAAGAACCTTAGTCGTCACGCTACCCAGCAGCAAACGTGACAAACCGCTGCGCCCATGGCTACCCATAAAAATCAAGTCGCACTGATAGTCCGTCGCGGCCTGAACAATCCCGTCTGCGATATTAAAGTTCGACACAGCGTGTGCAGTAGCCTTAACGCCTGCGGTTTCGGCGCGATCCACGACACTTTTTAGGTGTTTTTTGGCTTGCTCAGTATTGGCCTTGTCGTAGTCCTCATCGGTGATGGCATAGGCCGCTGACATGCCGTCAAAACCCATCGTCGCCGCAAAAGGCTGTGAAACGTGGAGAGCCACGATCTCAGCACCCGTAGAGCGTGCAAAAGAAATACCCGCGTTTGCAGACTGTGCTGACAATGCAGAACCGTCGGTAGGAATCAATATTTTTTTAAACATCATGGCCTTACCTCCTAAGAAAGCTATATGAATACATACTAGACCCTAAATCGTGCCAACCCAACAGGGAAGATGTAGAAAATTGATCCAGATCAAGAATTTCCAGTCGCGGCGCGATACAGGACCGTGCAACGGGTACCTGAGCGGCAATACGCCAAAATAGGTTTAGGCAGGGTTCCTAACAACTCGGTAAAGCGCTCGACATCTTGAGCGGTCATCCCGCCGCTCACCACAGGCTGGTATTCGACCGCAAGCCCAGCGGCTTTGGCTGCCGCGCTCACCTGGGCCGCTGTTGGCTGATCCGGACCCGATTCGTAATCAGGGCGATTAATAATGACGCTTTTAAAACCCGCTGCGGCAACCGCAGCCATATCACCCGGCTGCACCTGAGGCGCGACGGCAAAATCGGGATTTAAAGCGCTGATAGGCGTAGACACAAGGATCTCCTAGAAAAAAACAAACGATGTTAAAGCTTAGTATACGCAGCGAAAGCCGATATAAACCACGTACACATCGTCTGATTTGTATTGCATGCCTTCAACACGCATTTGCGAAGGTCCATACCACCAGGATCCTCCTGCGGTCAGGTGCGCCTTGCCTTGGGCGTCCAACAACCATTCCCAGGCGTTCGCCCCCATGTCATACAGTCCATTGACACCTGCGCGCGTGCGACCGACCGGAGCATGACGCTCCCAGCCATCCGCGCCCCCCTTGACATTGGCACCCTGGCCGGTATCGCCCGTAGGATATTCGTAGGTTTTACCCTTAATAAAAGGTGCGGGAGGCTTGTCACGCTGTTCGGTGTAAGCCGCCCGTTGCCACTGCGCTTTGGTGGGCAGGTCTCCGCCCGCATCCTGACAAAAGGCACGCGCCTCCGCCCACTTGATATGAACCGCGGGCTCATCGGCTTGAGCCGGCGTGCCAAAAGGTGTGCGCCAGTTCCAGCCTGGGCGCTTTTGCCAGCCCATTACGTATTCAAACCCTCCACCGCTGCGCTCGGCCTCGGTCACAATGCCCTTGCGTTGGGCGTACTCGGCAAAGCGACCGATATTGACCTCAGTCAGGTCAATCTTGAAGTCACCCAAATCAACCCTGGGGTTCTGAGTCGTGGATTGAGCCAAGGCGCTAGAGGGGGAAACGGCCAAGGCCATCACCAAGGCAACACCATTTATAAAAGTGCTTTTAAAGGGCGTATTTTGGGTCATCTTCAGGATCTCTTGGTACAAGGACAAATTTGAGCGATACTCAACTGTAAATCAATACAACACTGCCATACACAACACCCTCACAAACCGGAGATAAAAATGATTTTGGTCGGCCGCTATGTTTCACCCTTTGTTCGCCGCGTCGGCGTCGTTTTGCAAACCCTCGGCATCCCCTACGAGCATAAAAGCCTGTCGACCGCCAAAGACGTCGAAGCCATCAAGTCGTTTAACCCAATCGCCAAGGTACCCGTTCTCGTGTTGGACAATGGCGAGCATCTGGTGGAAAGCTCGGCGATCATCGATACCCTGCTTGAAATGAGCCCCGGTCAGAAACTGCTGCCAGCCAGCGGTGCCGATCGCCGTCACATTCTCCAGCATTGCGCCGTCATGACCAGCGGTCTCGACAAAGCGATTCAGATTTTGTACGAACCCCTCAAGCGTCCCGCTGAAAAAGTCCACCAGCCCTTCATCGACGGACTTGGTGCACAAGTGCGCGCGAGCCTAGTCATGCTCGAAGAACTCGCTGCCAAAAACACGTTTCCGGGTGGCGACAAGGCCCGTCTTGATTGCCTGACGGTCGCAGTTGGTTGGTTCTTTCTCAATAAAATGATCCCAAAGGTCGCCGTTACCGCCGACTTCCCTCACCTCGTGGCCCTGACGGCACGTTGCGAAGCGTTGCCATCGTTCAAAGCCTGCCAACTCGAGGCCTAAACCTATGCAGCGGGCGCCATCCACCATGAAATCAACAATTTTTCATGGCTGGTGGATGGTCGCGGGCTGCATGGCGGTCGCGACCGTCGCCTGGTCCTTCGGTCTTTATGGTCCGAGCGTTTATCTGCACACCATCAGTCAGATGCACGACTGGTCGATTGGCTTGGTGTCTTCGGCCTTGACACTCGCCTTTCTGGTCAACGCCTCAGTATTGAGTTTTGTCGGAAGCGCCATCTCCAAATACGGTCCACAACGCGTCATGGCACTTGGCGCTGCAGTGATGGCAAGCGGCTTTATCGCGATGAGCGCCATCACCCAGGTCTGGCATGTCTATGCGAGCTTTGCCCTGATGGGGCTAGGTTGGGCCTGTTTGTCGACCACCGCCATCACCTCCTCCCTGGCCCCCTGGTTTGATCGTCATCAGGGACGTGCCGTCTCCACAGCCATGTTAGGCGCAAGCATCGGAGGCATGGTCGGCGTTCCTGTTTTACTCGCGCTGATTAGCACCTTTGGCTTTTCCATCGCCGTGCTAGTGGTCGCCGCAATCGTTTTAACAACGGTTTGGCCGATCAGCTTTTTTATTATGCGGCGACAACCGCAAGACCTGGGTCTCTATCCCGACGGCATCGTGCCCACAGACAGCACGCTATCCACAGCGCCCCGGACCTGGACGCGCTCGGCGGCACTGAGTACAACAGCCTTACGCACCGTCACGCTGGCTTTTGGTTTCGCACTCATGGTGCAAATCGGTTTTCTGACCCACCAAGTGTCGTTGTTACTTCCTGCGATCGGCACCTCAGGGACTGCGCTGTGTGTCATGCTCGCAGCGGTTCTCGCGTTTATTGGGCGTATGTTGCTGGCGCGGTTTTCAGATCATTTAGATGTGCGCTTAATCGCGTGCGGAGTCCTACTCAACGCGGCCGTGAGTCTGAGTCTGGGTGCTTTTTTCAACGACCATACCTGGGCACTTATCATCGCGGTCTTGGGCTTTGGGCTGTCTGCAGGGAGTATCACCACCTTACCGCCACTTATTGTGCGTCGTGAGTTTGGTGCCGCATCGTTTGGTACGATCTTTGGAATCGCGGCGATGCTTATGCAGTTGATGTCATCCTTGGGACCCGCCTTTTTTGGTGTGCTGTTTGACTTAAGTGGTGGCTATCAGCTTCCACTTGGCCTCGCAGCAGGCCTAAACTTTTTTGCGGCTGCGATTGTGATGCGTGGCCGTCAGACCTCCACTCAGGCGACCTCATGAGTCGCCTTTTTCTTAAAAGAAATTTATGAACACGCCACTCTCTCTCGAAAAACGCCTGACGGATCTGGAGATTAAAGCAGGACTTGCCGATGACATGCTTGATCAACTGAATCAAACCATTTTTCGTCAACAACAACTCATCGATGCGCTGGCGCGAGAGGTCAATGCACTGCGTCAACAGCTCCCTCAGGATCGCAATACAGGTTTGCAAAATTTACGCGACGAACTGCCGCCGCATTATTAAGTCGACGGCTTGGCCATGATCTTTTTGAACAGCTCGCTCTCGACCCAGCCGCGTAACCACTGTCGCGTCGCAGGATAAGGACTGGAATCAAACCAGTTTGCATCGACCGCA
>CAMBLP010000084.1 GCA_945868195.1 Bordetella parapertussis | reverse complement strand
GCCTTGGCCTGAGCGATTTGTTTGTCGGCATTCGCTTGATCGATTTGAAGCTTGGCGCCGATGTTGGCACCGACATCCACATCCGCGATATCGATAGACAGAATCTCATATGCCGTGCCCGCATCCAGGCCTTTGCTTAAAATATGTTTTGAGATGTGATCGGGGTTTTCCAACACACTTTTATGGTTCAACGCAGAGCCGATCGTGCTGACCATACCTTCACCGACGCGCGCGATAATGGTTTCTTCGCCGGCACCCCCCACGAGTCGGTCAATATTCGTGCGTACCGTGACACGAGAAACAACAATCAGTTGAATGCCATCTTTCGCGACAGCGGCGATGCGTGGTGTTTCAATGACCTTGGGAAGGACCGACATTTGCACGGCTTCTAAAACATCTCGACCCGCGAGGTCGATCGCTGCAGCGCGCTTAAAAGGCAAGGGGATATTGGCCTTGTCGGCGGAAATCATGGCGTTGACGACGCGTACAACATTGCCGCCTGCGAGAAAGTGCGCCTCGAGATCATTGACTGAAATTTCAAGACCCGCTTTGACTGCGCTGATGCGGGCATTAATGATGGTGCCGGGGGGAACGCGACGCAGACGCATGGCAATCAAGGTAAAGATTCCAACGTAGGCGCCCGATGCCCATGCAGCGATCCACAATGGGAGCGGCACAAGATACAGCACCAAAATAATAACGGCGATGAGAGGGATCAGTAGTCCAAGAGACCCGATGAGGCCAGTGTCGATACCAATCATTGTTGACTCCTTATGTTAGGGGACCAGGGTCCCTTTGTACGACGATACGATTACCGTCTACATGCAAGACGCGAATAGGTGCGCCTGCGTCAATGAATTCACCGTCCGATACGACATCGACCCGGTGTCCTTGAAAGTCCGCGATGCCCGCGGGTCTAAGCGTGCTGTGCGCAAGCCCGGTACGTCCAAGCCACTGATAATCGGCAGGGGGCGCTGAAGAGAAGCCGTCCGAAGTCTCGAGCGCGGTGCTTAGAATGAGTTTACGGCCAATCGGTAGCTTGGGGAGAAACTTTAAGAACAGCGTGGTCAGGACAATGGCCAGTGCAACTGAAAATCCCATTCGCACGACGGCCCAAAGGACAAAACCTGAGTGGCTACCCGCGCCAAGCGTGCTCATGACCAAGGCGCCAAGCAAGGCAAGCAGACCCAAAATACCGACAATCCCAAAGCCTGGAATCACAAATAACTCAAGCGCGAATAAGAAAATTCCTAACAGTGCGAGCAGGAGCTCTTCCCAGCCAGCTAATTGAACGAGCCAATGCCCCCACATGAAGAGGGACAGGCTCGATAAGCCGATGACGCCAGGTACACCGAAGCCGGGTGTGCGCAACTCAAGAAATATGCCGAGCATCGCGACACTGACGAGTAATGAGCTCACCACGGGGTGCGTTAAAAAACGGACAACTTCCTCCGCCCAGTTTGGTGTAAACGTACGCAGTTCTGCATGCAAAATATTGAGCTCTTTGAGTAAGGCTTCGATGGAGTTGGCTTGCAGATCAGCGACCTTGAGCTTGAGCGCCTCTTCGGTCGTCAAGGTCAATAATTTACCTTTTTCGCTGACCTCCGAGATCACAACATCACTGTCGACCATGGCTTCGGCGATTAAGGGTGGTCGTTTGCGACTTTCGGCTGTCGCGCGAAATTCTTTTCGCACATAAGAAACGGTTTTTTCTGAGGTCGGTGCCGTAGTGGAGCCTGTAGGCCCCGATTGCACAGGGGTCGCTGCACCGATTGTGCTCCCGGGCGCCATGACAATGGTTTGCGCGGCCAGGCTAATGAGCGCACCCGCGGAAATCGCCCGCTTATCGATAAAAGCGATCGTACGAACAGGACTGTTCAGGAGTGCATCTCGGATTTGTACCGCGGCATCGACGCGGCCACCGAAGGTGTTGATATCAAGGACAACGGCTGCAGCTTGGTTTTTTTGTGCCTCATCCAATACGCGTTGAATAAAAGGTGCCAACCCTAGATCGATGACACCTTTAACGGGTACAACATACACAACATTTTTTTGAATTGAATCAGACTGTGCATAAAGCGACCAACCTGCGCTGAAGAGACCCAGTGCAAGTAAACTCAAACGTAAGAAAGTTTTCTTTATGAAGCTCATGCCCTGAGTGTACAGGGACATCGCGACCGTGATCGATTTATTTAGACATGACTTTATTTGAAAATTACTTTTCAAATAGACGTCAAACACTTTGCTTTAGTAAAAGGACTTTTCCTCGATAGACAGAAGAGGGAAGGCGCTGAGAGCACTGGAGGGTTCAAGCGCTTGTACAGCGTGCAGATAGCTTGTATCGAGCTCTTGCAAACTGTTTACACCTAAAAGTCCGAGGCAAATATTGACCTCGGCTTCGAGGAGTTCAAGCATGCGCACCAGACCCGCTGAGCCGTCGGCAGCAAGCCCAAAGCACTGCATGCGACCCATGCCCACCATGTCAGCGCCTGCCGCAATCGCTTTGACGAGATCCGTGCCGCGATTGATGCCTCCATCGACGATGATGGTCGCTTGTTTGTTGACTGCGTTGACAACCTCGGGCAATACGTCCATCGAACCCCTGCCGTGATCGAGCTGGCGGCCGCCATGATTGGAGACATACACCATATCGACGCCATGATCGACCGCCATCTTTGCATCTTCTGCAGTAGCAATTCCCTTCAAGATCAAGGGTACTTTAAGTTTTGCTTTGAGACGATCGACATCGCGCCAAGTCAGACGAGGCTGATGCTCACGACCAGGTACTGCGCTGCGCCGGAGATTACGTTTCGCAAGATCTCTTTCGCGTCGACTACAAATGGCGGTATCTACAGTTAAACAAAACGCTGCGTTGCCCGTGGCCTGTGCGAGGTCGGCGATTTCGTCGACCCAGGCCGGATCGCCGTGTACGTAAAGTTGAAAAAGTCTAAGCGCGTCGGGAGCTGCTTGCTGAACAGCCTCAAGACCGGGTTCGCATACAGAGCTCAGCATGTGCGCAACGCCGAACTCTCCCGCTGCACGCGCGGCGGCAGCCCCTGCCTCGGGAGCGAATAACTCAAGGCTTCCGACAGGTGCCAAGATTACTGGCAGTCGCAATGCGCGACCTAAGAAGGAAGTGCCACCTGAAACATGGCTCACATCCCTGAGCACCCTAGGGCGAAAGGCGAGCGCATCCAGCGAGGCTCTGTTGCGACGTAAGGTTGTTTCGGTTTCAGTACCGCCCACGATATAGTCCCAATGATCATGATTGAGTTTTTGTCGCGCTTTTTGAACAATTTCGTGAAGTGTTAAAAAGGTATGCGCCGAGGGTGCGGAGTTTTTTTGTGTTGGGTTTGTCATGTTTAAATTGCTAGGTTTCTTCGAATGATGGTTTACCATCAAGTTAGGCGGCGGGATGTCATTTGTCAACACCGCGCCTACGATTTCTTGCCACAACTTTTTGGTGACTGCGATGCATCAACAACTACTATCTGAAATTGCTCCAACAGGTAAGCTGAGAGCCGGCATTAATGTACTCAATTTTTTACTTGTCACGGGTAAGTCAACGGACGGTTCTCCCGAGGGGGTTGCGCCGGACATGGCGTATGCGATCGCCCAAAAGCTGGGTGTAGAACTCGAGTTGGTTCCTTTTGCTACGCCGGGCGAGCTTGCGGACGCTGCGCTTGATGGTGTTTGGGACATTGGTTTAATTGGTTCCGAGCCTAAACGCGCTGAGAAAATTGATTTTACTTCTGCGTATGTCGAAATCGAAGCCACATATTTAGTTCCCGCGGGTTCGTCGCTGCGCCACGCGAGCGAGGTCGATCGGCCAGGTCACCGCATCGCAGTCGCGGCACGTAGCGCCTATGACTTATGGTTGGTTAGAAATATAAAGCATGCGAAATTAATACACGCCGAAGGTTTTGATGCGACACTAGAGTTATTCCTTTCCCAAAAGCTCGAAGCGATGGCGAGCCTAAAACCGGGTTTGTTGCAGGATGTTGAAAAGATTCCAGGATCCAGAATCCTCGAGGGCCAGTTCACCTCGGTGCAGCAATCAGTCGGCGTACCCAAGGGGCGATCAGAGGCCGCGAAATGGTTGCAGGTTTTTGTTCAAGAGGCCAAGGCCTCCGGTTTCGTGGCGGAGTTGATTGCTAAACACCATGTTAAAGGGCTTTCGGTCGCGCCATAAATCTTGCAGTTCATCGATGGAGAGCAAAATGAAGCAGACCCAAGCAACTACCACAGAGACTTCCGCCCAGGAAAAGCTTCTAGCGGGAATGAAAGCCGCCTTGGACGAAGCGGAGGGTTTTCTCAGAGAGGCCGCTGCGGCCAGTGGCGAGGAGGCAACGGAGCTAAGAGCCAAGGCCGTAGAGTCATTGCGCTCGACACGCGAAGCTTTGCATGACAGCAAGGTTTCAGCTGTTCGCGAGGGCAAGCGCGTCGCACGCGAAGCAGATGAATATGTACATGACAATCCCTGGCAAGCGATCGCCGCCGCTGGCGTGATTGGTTTGGTCGTTGGTTTACTGATCAGCCGTCGTTAATTCGATATGGGGATTCGTGAAAATCTGAGCACAGTGGCGGGCGATCTCGTCGCGATCCTTCGTACGCGTATTGAGCTTTTCGGTGCCGAGATGGCCGAGCAAAAGCATCGACTGTTTTCTCTCGCCGCACTCTTGCTGACGGCGGCTTTGTTTTTGCTGCTTGCCATGGTGGTGGGCTCATTTCTGTTTGTGGCTTTCTTTTGGGACACAGATTATCGCTATTGGGCAATCGGCCTGCTCACAAGCGCGTATGCCTTGATCGGTGTTGGGTTGATCTGGCGAGTCTGTCACCGACTGAAAACAGAACCTACCCCCTTTTCAGCTTCACTCGAAGAGCTGCATCGAGATTTGGTGGTGCTGGGGAGCTTGCGTGAATCCTTCGCACAAGGTTTGCGAGAGCCCGATGCGTCAGCAGAGTCGGAAACGAATCGAAAGACGGGAGGGCACCATGAATAAACGCAATGAAGTAGTTCCTGCCCGCCAGGCACGCATTGAATATTTGCGCGCGCGCGCCGCGTATGAGCGTGAAGCTTTAGCGTTTCATACTGCGCAGCTTGGCCGTGAGTTGAGACCACGACATTGGTTGGGAGGGTTGCTGCGCCCTAGGCGACGGGATGATGCAGATGGTGGTGGACACCCTGGGTTCGCTGGGTTTCTGGGGCAGGCATTTTCTCTGGCCGGTCAGTATCCCTATCTTACGGCTTCGCTCTCGTCGTTGTTCGTCGGCAAACGTTGGCATTGGCTTAAATGGTTTGGTGTAGGCGTGGCTGTTTGGCAAGCGGTCGCGGCGACCGCGCAGGATACCCAACAACCACATTCGGGTTCTCGTCCTGACATATGAAATTCTTTATTTAGATTTTGTGCGATGACCTGACTTAGCGCTTTGCGTCGCCAAGCAAACGCGAGTTTTTATCAGTGCGAAACACAAGCGGGTGTTCAGTTTGAGGCGGTTGACCGTGCTGGATTAGTGCGGCTTCGCTAATCGCCTGCTTCACAATATGATGCTTGGGCGATTTGGCGCAAACCGGATCGGTTGCGGCCGCATCCCCGGTCAGTAAAAAGGCCTGGCACCGACAACCACCGAAGTCCTTTTCTTTCTCTGAACAAGAGCGACACGGTTCTTGCATCCAGCTATCACCCCGGAAGAAATTAAATGCCTGGCTCTCATGCCAAATCTCTCTGATGGAATGATCTTTCACGTTGGGAATATTGAGACCAGGCAACTCTCTGGCGTTGTGGCAAGGCAAGGCGGCGCCATCCGGCGCAATATCTAAAAAGATCGAGCCCCAGCCGTTCATGCAGGCTTTTGGACGTTCTTCAAAATAATCAGGTACGACAAAAAGCAACTTGCAGCGTTTGCCAATTTTTTCGCGGTATGCATTCACAGTCGCCTCGGCGGCGACGAGTTGCTCTCGCGTCGGGAGAAGCTGTTGGCGATTTTTCATCGCCCAGCCGTAATACTGTGTATTGGCAAGCTCTAAGTATTCTGCCTCTAGCTCAAGCGCCATATCGATAATTTTATCGACATGCG
The DNA here is from genome assembly GCA_945868195.1 of Bordetella parapertussis. Lineage (GTDB taxonomy): Bacteria > Pseudomonadota > Gammaproteobacteria > Burkholderiales > Burkholderiaceae_B > Zwartia. The sequence continues at coordinate 3,435 of CAMBLP010000084.1, read as the reverse complement.
GGATGTTATGACGATGGAGGACGACATTCATCACCATCGGATAGTCATACTTTTTAATCAAGCCTGCGACTTTTTTCTTGAGCTCGAATGTTTTCGTGCTGCTCAGAAAATCATTCATCTCCTGCGTGGAGTCTTGAAATGAAAGTTGAATGTGATCAAGGCCCGCTTGCTTGAGTGAGGCGATTCTTTTTTCATTGAGCCCCACACCAGAGGTAATCAAGTTGGTATAAAAGCCAAGCTGTCGTGCCTCTGCGACTAAGATATCTAGGTCATCGCGCAGCAAAGGTTCGCCACCAGAAAACCCCAGCTGAGCTGCCCCGAGTGCACGCGCTTCACGCATGACACGAATCCACTCGTCTGTACTCAGTTCATTATTAATGCTGTTGTAGTTGACTGGGTTGTAGCAAAACACGCAGTGCAAAGGGCAGCGATACGTCAGCTCGGCGAGCAACCAAAAGGGCGGATTGATAACAGGCTGAGTCATCGTCTGAAGGTGATCCTATTGGATCCAGTCTTTTTCAAAGGCTGCGCGTAGCATGCCTTCGACAGGGTCACGCAGATCGGCTTCCCCGAAGGCCAGTTGGAGCTCGGCGATCAGTTCAGCAACAGTGAGCGACCCATCGCAGCGCTTTAAAATTTCTGCGGCACTCTGATTCAGCTTGACCATACCCTCTGGGTATAAAAGCACATAAGCTTGTTGGACTTCTTCCCACTGTAAGCGGAAAAGTCTGTTGAGACGGGGACGCTCAGGGAGTGGGGCAGCGTTGGTCTCACTCATGTTGGATACGCTCGTTCAATGGCATCAAGCATTGACCACAAAATATCAAGCTTGAACTGCAAAATATCGAGTGCGCGCTCTTGCTGCGCGCGTGTCGTAAAGTGATTAAGCGTGACCTCGAGTCCATGGTCAACGTCTCGTTGCGCGAGAGGGATACGCGATCGAAAATAATGCAAACCACTGGCCTCAATCCAAGGGTAGTGCGTGGGCCAGGTCGCCAGGCGATCTTTATGAATTTGAGGTGCGAACATTTCTGTCAAGGATGAACAGATGGCCTCTTGCCAGGGTTGCTGACGCGCAAAATTAACATAAGCATCACAGGCGAACTTTACTGCTGGCTCAACCTCTTTGAGAGACCACAGCGTTTCACGATCCAAACCAACAGCCAGACCAAGCCGCGTCCAGGCTTCGAGGCCGCCGCACTCTGTATCTGTCTTGTATTCACCAAAGCCGTCATGATCCAGTATTCTGGAAATCCATCTGCGGCGCGTTTCGCGATCTTGGCAGTTGGACATGACCGCAGCGTCTTTGATGGGGATGATCCACTGGTAATAAAAACGATTCAGGACCCAGCCGCGAATTTGTTCTTTAGAACATTCGCCTGCATTCATTTTGACATTGAAAGGATGATGGATGTGATAGCTCTGACCTTTCGCGCGAAGCTGGGCTTCAAACTCTTCGCGACTCCAGGCTGATTTGGAAGTGATCATGATTCAATCTCTATATTTCAATGTGCATGCCATCGAAGGCGACTTCGATGCCGAGCGCTTTGAGTTGCAATGCTTGCGGGGAGTCCTCGCGAAGAATTGGGTTCGTGTTGTTGATGTGAATCAAAATGCGACGCTTGGTTGAGTAGGGCGCTAAAGCCTCAATCATGCCACCTGAGCCTGATTGCGCGAGATGACCCATATCAATGGCGCGTTTGGACGAGAGTCCCGTGCTGATCATTTCATCGTCAGTCCAAAACGTGCCGTCGACCAACAGGACGTCAGCTTCGCGCATTGCTTGTTCGACTTGTGGTTCGAGCATGCCAAGGCCCGGTGCATAGAATGCTTTTTTACCTGTCGCGACTTTCGTGATGAGTAGTCCGATATTGTCGCCGGGATGCGGGTCGTGGCGGTGTGGCGAGTAGGGCGGTGCTTTGCTCGAAAGCGTGACGGGTTTGAAGGCGATGCCCTGGAGTTCGGGAATGCTGAAGCCCTCTTGGTCGGGATGAATCAGACGTTGCGCTACCGTGCAGTAATGCGCGAGAGTTTTTACCAAAGGCAGGCCCGTGGTGAGATCATCGAAAACTTGTTGGGTCGCATAAATGGGCAGCGGCGAATTTCTTTCTCGCAACATCATCAACCCGGTGACGTGATCGACTTGAGCATCCATCAAGACCACTGCGGCAATGCCGCTGTCGCGAATCTGTCGCGCGGGTTGCAAGACGGGCGTATTTTTAATTTGGGTCAGAATATCGGGAGATGCGTTGATCAACGCCCAATCTTGGGAGCCCTTACCAACGCTGATAGAAGACTGAGTTCGCGCTTGCGCTTTGATGCTACCTTGGCGCACACCTGAGCAGTTCAGGCAATTGCAGTTCCATTGTGGAAAACCTCCGCCTGCTGCGGAGCCTAACACGCGTATTTGCATCACAACTCAAAAGAAGAAAGGCCGAGACATGCGTCTCGGCCTTTTGAAAACAATTAGCGATTGGCGATGTACATTGTGATTTCAAAACCAAAACGCAGATCAATTGCTGATGGTGTTTCCCATTTCATAGCGGTCTCCTAGAGTGTGGTTGAACGGCGGTATCTCAACACCACTTAGTGGTATTAATGTGAAGTATATAGAATAAATCCATTTCAACGGACAACTTTTTGAATTGTTATCCACATGAAAACTAAGCTATTTCCAGAGGCTCAGCCTGTGGCGCAAGGATGGTTGGACGTGGGCGATGGGCACCGAATCCACTGGCAAACTAGTGGTAATCCCGAGGGTTGGCCCGTGGTTTGGCTGCATGGCGGCCCCGGAAGTTCGGCGAGTGCGCTGCATCGTCGCTTTTTTGATCCTGCGCGGGCTTGGATCATTCAATACGACCAGCGTGGCTGTGGACAGAGTCGTCCGGCAGGGGGCATTGAGCACAATGAAACGTCCGATTTAATCGCCGATATTGAACGTTTGCGAACCTATTTTGGGCTGTCGCGATGGAGCGTGGTGGGTGGGTCATGGGGCGGTGCGCTGGCCTTGTTATATGCGTCTGCATATCCGGACCGAGTTGAGAGAATGCTGTTGCGCAGTCCATTTTTGTGTACCCACACGGAAATTGAGGATTTTATGGAACGCCCGCCTGAGGGTTGCCGAGCGTTATGGCTGAACTTAAAAGCCCAAGTACCGGAGTCCTCTAAACAATCGATTCTTGAGTATGGATATCAGCTTTTTTGCCAAAGAGAACATCCACAGGAGCAGGCAGCTCTGGCTCGCGCATGGCTGTCCTACGAGGCTGCGATGAATATGTATCCTGCTCAGGCGCCAGCCCTTGGCGCGAGCGATGGCGCGGCTTTGATCGCTCGCTACCGTATTCAGAGCCATTACTTGAGGCATCGATGTTTTGTTCAAGAGGATATCTTGGCGCAAGCCCAGGCCTTAAAGGCGATTCCCTTGACGCTGGTGCA
>CAMBLP010000083.1 GCA_945868195.1 Bordetella parapertussis | reverse complement strand
ACATCAAATTCTTTTCTTCCAGTTGCTCAAAATCGACCGATTTTCGAAGATTTAGTGACTCAGGCGCTCAAACATGCTCAAGGTCTGGGTGCGAGTGACGCTGCTGCCGAGGTTTCTGAGGGGCGTGGCTTGGCCGTGTCTGTCCGCAAGGGCCACGTCGAAACGGTCGAGCAGACGCGCGATCGATCGCTCGATGTGACGGTGTTTGCCGGGCAGCGCCGTGGTTCTGCCTCGACGTCCGATTTTTCCACCAAAGCGTTACGCGAAACGGTTGAGGCGGCTTGGCACATTGCGCGCTATACGGCAGAAGATCCCGCCGCAGGGCTACCTGAGGCCGATCAGTTGGCCATAGGTGTCAAAAATAACCTGCAACTGCATCATCCTTGGGCGTTGACCGTCGAAGAAGCCACAAGACTTGCTGTGGAGGCCGAGCGTGCTGCACTGGCCACCGATAAGCGCATCACTAATACCGAGGGGGCGGGCGTCGATACCCACGAGGGCCATTTCGTTCTAGGAAATTCACGCGGATTTCTAGATGGCTATGCCTATTCGAGGCACGGTTTGTCCGTGTCTCCTATTGCTGGTCGCGGGCACTCAATGCAGCGTGACTATTGGTACACCAGTGATCGCCGTGCGGACCGACTGGCAGATCCGGCCGCCGTGGGTCGCTATGCCGCCGAGCGGGCGCTGGCGCGCTTATCGGCCAAGAGAATCCCAACAGGGCATTTTCCCGTGTTGTTCGAAGCGCCTTTGGCGCTGGGATTGCTTGGGGCGCTGACGCATGCCACGAGCGGGGGCGCGCTCTATCGTCAAACGAGCTTTTTGCTGGACTCGCTTGGTCGTCAACTTTTCCCAACGCATATCAGTGTCCACGAGGATCCCCATATCAAGGGGGCGATGGGCAGTTCTCCTTTTGATGAGGAAGGCGTCAAAACGCACGCGCGTGAGGTCATTCGCGCCGGCGTATTGCAGGGGTATTTTCTCTCGACGTATACGGCGCGCAAGCTTGGCATGGTGACAACGGGCAATGCGGGCGGCTCCCACAACCTCGTATTGCGTTCCTCGCAGACGCATAAAAAAGACGATTTTCAGGCGATGTTGCGCAAAATGGGCACTGGGCTCTTGGTGACCGAGTTGATCGGTCAGGGCGTCAACTATGTGACGGGCGACTATTCGCGTGGGGCATTTGGTTACTGGGTCCAAAATGGGGAAATCCAGCACGCCGTCGAGGAAATCACAATTGCCGGTAATTTGAAGGATATGTTTGCCCAAATCGTGGCGGTGGGTGCCGATGCGATCACGCGAGGCAGCAAAACAACGGGCTCGATCCTGATTGAGCGTATGGCGGTTGCGGGCATCTAGTTGGCTTATGGGCGGATTTTGTTGTAGAATCAAAGGCTTTCCCCGAGTAATAACTCCTTTTGGGAGTGATTACTTTGGTTTTTGTGGGCGTATGCACGGGCGGGTAACAACGCATTGGCATATTGTTTTTATAAAAATCAGGGGAGTCTTTCCGGGATGGTCCTGGAGGGAATTTATTAGGATCCAATCATGAAGACATTTGTGGCCAAGCCGCATGAAGTCAAGCGTGACTGGTTCGTGATTGACGCGAAGGGTAAAGTCCTCGGTCGTGTGGCCAGCGAAGTCGCACGCCGTTTGCGCGGTAAACACAAACCAGAATTCACGCCACACGTTGATACGGGCGATTACATCGTCATCATCAACGCCTCTGAGATCGTCGTAACCGGTAATAAGTCTCAAGACAAAAAATATTTCCGTCACACGACATACCCAGGTGGTATTCGCGAAACGAACTTTGCAAAAATGCAAGAGCGTTTTCCGGGTCGTGCAGTCCAGAAGGCCGTCAAGGGCATGTTGCCCAAGGGTCCTTTGGGTTATGCGATGATTAAAAAGCTGAAGGTCTATGCGGGTGCCGAGCATCCGCACTCTGCCCAACAGCCACAGCCCCTCGAATTTTAAGGATAGGCCATGATCGGTAATTGGAATTACGGAACCGGCCGCCGCAAGACTTCGGTGGCTCGCGTCTTCATGAAAAAAGGTGCAGGCAAGATCGTCGTCAATGGCAAGCCCGTTGATGAGTACTTTGCCCGTGAAACAGGTCGCATGGTGGTGCGTCAGCCTCTTGAGCTGACCGGTCACACTGCGTCGTTTGACTTTCATATCAATGTGCACGGTGGCGGCGAAAGCGGTCAGGCGGGCGCAGTGCGTCACGGTATTACCCGTGCGCTGATTGACTATGATGCAACACTCAAGCCCTCGCTGTCGAAAGCAGGCTTTGTCACACGTGATGCACGTGAAGTCGAACGTAAGAAAGTTGGTTTCCACAAAGCACGTCGTCGGAAACAGTTCAGCAAGCGTTAATCACGCATGCCAGACAAAAAACAGACCGCGCAAGCGGTCTGTTTTTTTTGGTACTCATGGGATAATGTTGGCATCATTCCAATCGTGCAGCCGTACGCGGCGGATTCACAGGAGCACACGCATGACACAAACATCAACAAAACGCATCAAGGTTGGCATTGTGGGCGGCACGGGTTATACCGGTGTCGAACTGTTGCGTATTTTGTCCCAGCATCCCCAGGTTGATCTCCATGCGATCACCTCCCGCAAAGAAGACGGGATGCCTGTGGCTGAGATGTTTCCCAACCTGAGGGGACATGTCAGTCTGGCGTTTTCTTCACCAGATAAGGCGCCTTTGACAGGTTGTGATGTCGTATTTTTTGCAACACCACATGGTGTGGCGATGAGTCAGGCCAAGGAACTCCTTGCTGCGGGTGTGCGCATCATTGACTTGGCTTCGGATTTTCGTCTCAAGGACATTCCGACGTTTGAGCATTGGTACAAGATTCCACATACGTGTCCCGAGGTGTTGGATGAGGCCGTGTATGGTTTGGTGGAGCTCAACCGCGAAGCGATTACTCGGGCTCGCGTGATCGGCAACCCAGGTTGTTATCCCACGACGATTTTGTTGGGCTTGGCGCCTTTGCTGGGTGGTCAAGATTTAATCGATACGTCGGACATCATTTCTGACTCCAAGTCCGGGGTCAGCGGCGCAGGCCGCAAGGCTGAAGTCGGTATGTTGTTTTCCGAAGCGGGCGACAACTTCAAAGCCTACGGCGTCGCTGGCCACCGCCACCATCCCGAAATCAAAGCGCAGCTCGATCTCATGGCTGGGACTTCGGTCGGCTTGACCTTTGTGCCACACCTTGTGCCGATGATTCGTGGCATGTTGAGCACGATCTATGTGCGTATTCTGCCCGAGGCGCGTGAGACCGATTTTCAAGCCCTGTTTGAAAAGCGCTATGCCAATGAGGCATTTGTCGACGTCATGCCTGCAGGCAGTCTGCCAGATACACGTTCTGTGCGCGCCTCCAATGCCTTGCGTATTGCCTTGCATCGTCCAGGGAATGGCGATCGTCTGATTATCTTGGTTGTTCAGGACAATCTCGTCAAAGGCGCGGCGGGTCAAGCGATTCAAAACATGAACTTGATGTTTGGTTTGCCAGATACGGTCGGTCTGAATCAGGTTGCGATTTTGCCTTGAGGACCTTGTCTTGAGCGGACCTTTTGACGGCAGGTTTCCCTTTAAAACGCTGATGTTTTGGGTGTTGGGGGCGTTTGCCTTGATTGCCGCTGGCCTTGGTGCAGGTATATTTTTGTCTCAACGCTCAGGGTCGGATGCGCTGGCATTGCAGTCACGCACGCAGCAAGCCTTGCAGGTACAAGTACGCGTGGATCTGGAGGCTCAAGTTGCCGAGGCTCTTGCGCGTGCTCAGCAAGTGCGCAACGAACTCACCATCGAGCAAGCGGCACGCATCGAGCTTGAAAAAAGTCTCGCGGCTCTGCAGGAGGAGCTGGGTCGATCCAAGGACCATTTGGCGTTTTACGAACAGCTTTTGCCGTCGGGTCCACAAGGCGCAATCGCTTTGCGTGCTGTCGAATTCGAGAAACAGAATCAGACCCTTGCCTTCAGAGTGCTGCTGATGCGGAGTGGCAAGCCAGGTGAACGTTTCAATGGTCGTCTGCAGTTTGTGGCGAATGGCCTTAAAGACGGTAAAGAGGTCACGGCGGTGTTGGAGCCTTCGCAGCGCGTTATGAATGCCGGCACTTCGAAAACCCCTCTCAATACGCTTGGTGCTGCGACGCAGGGTGAGGATAGTCTTACGTTAAGTTTTGACCAATTTCAGCGCAGTCAGGGCGTCCTTGCCCTACCAAAGGACTTTCAGCCAACCTCTGTGGTGGTGAGTATTTTGTCCGGCGAGATTGTCCTTGCTTCGCGCAAGGTTGATCTTTAGTTTCGGCGTAGAGTTGCGTTATAGTTGAGCAACTTAGTCGGGTATGTCCGACATCAGATTTATTTAGAAAGTTGCCCTTTAGCAGGGCAGGAGCCAAACATGAGCACATTGAGCCAAACTGTTGATCTTCAGGCACCCCCTACGCCTATCCTGTTCACTGATTCTGCTGCGGCAAAGGTCAAAGACCTGCTGATTGAAGAAGGCAACGCCAACCTCAAGCTCCGTGTGTTTGTGCAGGGCGGGGGTTGTTCGGGTTTTCAGTACGGATTCACGTTTGACGAGGACGTCAACGATGATGACACGACCTTGGAAAAAAATGGTGTGGCCTTGCTAGTTGATCCGATGAGTTTTCAGTACTTGGTCGGTGCTGAGATTGACTACAAAGAAGACATCGAAGGCTCACAATTCGTCATTCGCAATCCAAACGCGACGACGACCTGTGGATGCGGATCGTCGTTCTCGGTCTAAAGTGATGGTCGTTCGGTCTACAGTGCTTGCCACCTAGGCCGGCCAGCAGGCGCCAAGTATGCGCTGACCTGCTGCTCCGGTGACGGCCGGGTGGCCGGCCGCCACACCATGTTGATGTGCCCAAGCGAGCCAAGCAAAAGCGAGCGCCTCGACATCTTGTGTTTCAATTCCTACACTCTGCGTTGTTCTTACGGGACAGGGTAACAATTTTTGTAAGTCCAGCATGAGTGCCGTATTGCGTGCACCACCTCCACACACCAAGACCTCTTGCACATCGCTTGCATACGTGCGTAAGCATTGAGCAACCGTTTCTGCGGTAAGAAGCCGCAGGGTTGCCTGAACATTTTGTTTTTCGGTGTCCGTGAGCGCGTCGGGTTGATGGGTATCCATCCCAAATTGGGTCAGACGCTTTTCGAGCCACTCACGATTAAACAAGTCCCGCCCCGTTGATTTTGGGGCAGGCTGTGCGAACCAGGGCTCTGAGTTAAGGAGCACTGAAAGCAAGTCTCTATCAGGCTCTCCAGCATCACCCCAGGCGCCGTTTTGATCAAAGTTGCGTCCCGTGTGCTGCGCGCACCACATATCCATCAGCACATTGGCGGGCCCTGTATCAAAACCAAAGGGGGGCTGCTGTGGTCTGAGGACAGTGATGTTGGCAATGCCGCCAAGATTCACGATGACGCGCGTATGCGGTGCAGAAAAAATACCGGCATGGAAGATGGGGACGAGCGGCGCACCTTGACCACCAGCAGCTACGTCCCGACTTCTGAAGTCAGCGATCACGCTGATGCCGGTGAGTTCGGCGAGAAGGGCAGGCGAATTGAGTTGAATGGTGTAGCTGAGTTCAGGTCGATGCCTGACAGTTTGACCATGCGCCCCGAGTGCAGAAACCTGCTGGGGCGAAACCTCGGCCAGAGCAAGGGCATGCTCAACGGCTTGAGCGTACAGCTTCACTAAGGTGTTGGCCGCGAGTGCGGCACGGCCAAGCTCGTCATAACCGCTCGCATTTAAGGCGAGTAATTCGGCTTGCAGGACGGGCGGGAAATCGATCGAAGAGCGAGAGAGCAAGGTCGGACGACCATGCGAATCAAAGCTCGCAAGCACAGCGTCCACGCCATCAAGGCTTGTACCGGACATGAGCCCTATATAGAGCGAAGTCGCAGCCAAGAGAGTGTGAATCCGTTAGCGACGCGCAATACTGCTGGTTTCGGGCACGGCTTCCTGAAACGTGGCGAGCACTTGCAGTTGCTGTTTAAAGGGGGCGACAACCTGAGCGAATTGTTCGCGATGCTCATCGGCGAGCGGCTTAGCCGTTGGCATATTTGCTGTGGCAGTCAATGGATCGATAGGCTTGTCGGCGACACGGAATTCGTAATGAAGATGGGGGCCGGTCGACCAACCGGTCGAGCCAACGTAGCCAATCAAATCACCTTGCGAGACCTTCATGCCCGCCTTGAGGCCCGCTGCGAACCGACTCTGGTGAGCGTAGAGGGTTGTAATCCTGCTATGGTGCTTGAGGATGATGGTGTTGCCATAACCATTTTTCCATCCCACGAAATCAACAGTGCCATCGGCCGTCGCGTGAATCGGGGTCCCGGTGGGGGCGGCATAATCGACACCCGCGTGGTGGCCAGACCAAGCCTGCAGGCCTGGCAGTTTGCGCATGCCAAAGGTTGAGCTGATGCGTGAAAATTTAAGTGAGTTTCGCAGAAAGGCGCCTCGCAAGCTTTCACCTTCGAGGTTGTAGTAGCTCCCAGTTTCGCCTTCGGGGCTAAACCAAACGGCGTTATAGGTCTTACCACCGTTGATAAACTCGAGCGCCAACACGCGACCTGTACCGGCGTTACGACCGCCGATTGTGCGAGTTTCGTACACCACGCGGAATTGATCGCCTGTGCGCAGGCCACGCAAAAAGTCAACTTTGTTGCTCAGCACATCGGCCATTTGCAACGTGATGCCATCGGGAATACCAGCAATATCAGTCGCTGCGAACAAAGAGGAGCGGATGGTGCCAACGGCGACTTCGACGTGTGTTTCTAAAGGCTGTAGGAGCTCTTCGGCGACAAAGCTACCCCTGATCGCGGTAATTTGCAGGGTTTTTGCGATGCTCGGTCCACTCGTTTCGGCATTGGGGGTATGGTAGTAGCGCACCCACAACAGGTCACCATTGTCATCCGTGGCGGCTTGCACTGAGCGCCCCACAATCAATTTGTAGACGGAGCGCGCCTTGGGCTCACGTGTTAGGAAGCTGAGTAAATTGGCGTCTGAAACATCCAGTCGCTTTAGGACGGTTGCAAGTGTGTCTCCCGAGCGAATGCGCGTTTCAGTGATATAAGGTGTTTCCTCTGGCGTTTGCTCGGCGACGGTGGCCTCGATTGGAGCGGGCACTGGAACGATATTGAGTACGAGATTTTGTTCAGGAGCGATGAGCTCGGTTTTGAGGGCGGTATTTGCGCCGGGTAAGCCAGTGGAGGAGTCCATGCTCGAGGGTTGCATGAAACCAAAGGCCACCGCACCCAACCCCAAAACCAGCGCAGAACTGATCACGACACCTCGCACCAAACCTGAGCGACTCTCTTGCTGCCTGAATAGCGGCAAAGCCGCGGGGAAGAAGCTAGATTTGGGTGCTGAGTGATTTTTAAAACGCATCAGGTGGAAATCCTCTGTACTGAATTCGGTACTTGTTTACAGATAAAGCGATGCTTAAACACCACACTCATGCCGGATTTAGCGTGGCAGAGCAAGATTAGTTTGCGTATGATGACAGTCTTGTAAAAAAGTATGTTAGCCGATTTCGTGCGATCCAACAGCTTTTTTTGTCACTTTCACCGATCAAATTGGCTTACTTCTTTTATGTTGACGACAAAATACGCTATTACCGCTGAAACTGAAGCTAACTTGCGAATAGTCGAGCGAGGATGCGATGAGCTGTTGGTCAAGACCGAATTCGCACAAAAACTCGCACGTAGTCAAGCCACTGGAATACCGCTCAGAGTCAAGCTGGGCTTGGATCCTACGGCACCGGATATTCATCTTGGGCACACCGTTGTGCTCAACAAAATGCGTCAATTGCAGAACCTTGGCCATACTGTCATTTTCCTAATTGGCGACTTTACGTCCATGATTGGGGATCCTTCTGGGCGTAATTCAACCCGTCCTCCCCTCACGCGCGAGCAGATTGAGGAAAATGCCCGTACTTATTATGCGCAGGCGAGCTTAGTGTTGGATCCTGCTCGGACCGAGATTCGGTACAACTCCGAATGGTGTGATCCTCTGGGCGCGCGCGGGATGATCCAGCTGGCATCGCGCTACACAGTCGCGCGCATGATGGAGCGCGATGACTTCACCAAGCGTTTTAAGTCCGGAGTGCCGATCTCGGTGCATGAGTTTTTGTACCCCCTAATGCAGGGCTATGACTCGGTTGCCCTGAAATCGGACCTGGAACTCGGCGGAACGGACCAGAAATTTAATCTATTGGTCGGTCGAGAGCTCCAAAAAGAATATGGCCAAGAGCCTCAGTGCATTTTGACGATGCCTTTGCTCGAAGGCACGGATGGCGTCGAAAAGATGTCCAAGTCCAAAAATAATTACATCGGAATTGGGGAAGCCCCAGAGTCGATGTTCGGCAAAATCATGTCGATTTCCGCCACGATCATGTGGAAATACTTCGATTTGCTGTCGTTTCGCAGTATCGAAGAGGTGGCTGCCTTGCGTGCGGAGACCGAATCAGGCCGTAACCCACGGGACGCCAAGGTGATGTTGGGTCAGGAAATCGTGGCGCGCTTCCATTCTCAGGCGGCAGCCGAGGCGGCATTGGGGGCTTTTGAAGCGCGGTTCCGAGATGGTGCTGTGCCTGAAAATATGCCAGAAGTCACCGTTGCGGGTGCCCCTGTCGGGATTTTGAAGTTATTGCGCGAGGCCGCACTAGTGACCTCGGGCGCCGAGGCTCAGCGCAACGTTGAGCAAGGCGGTGTGCGGGTAGATGGTGATCGAGTCGAGGACAAGTCTTTGCAACTCGGTGCAGGTACGTATGTGATTCAGGTCGGAAAGCGCAAGTTTGCCCGAGTGACTGTCGCCTAATCTACCCTAGACGGTCTGTGCCATCTAGTCTGGCGCATCGCAGTACACTATACCCATTCGGTTTTCGTCTTTTTATTTTGCCAGGATTCCTATGTTTGATCGCAAACTCACCTTAGACCGCGTTGACCCCGAAGTTTGGTCCGCCATTCAAAAAGAAGATACTCGGCAAGAGCAGCATATTGAGCTGATCGCGTCGGAAAACTACGCAAGCCCCGCCGTGATGCAGGCGCAGGGTACGCAGATGACCAACAAGTACGCCGAAGGTTATCCAGGCAAGCGTTACTACGGCGGTTGCGAGTATGTGGATATCGTTGAGCAGCTCGCCATCGATCGTCTGAAGTCCCTATTCGGTGCTGAGGCGGCAAACGTGCAGCCGAATTCCGGCTCACAGGCTAACCAAGCTGTATATCTCGCTTTCCTCAAACCAGGTGACTCTGTGCTGGGCATGAGCTTGGCGGAGGGTGGTCACCTGACCCACGGCGCTTCGGTTAATGCTTCAGGCAAACTCTACAACTTTCATCAATACGGTTTGGATGCGAATGAGGTCTTGGATTACGACAAGGTCGAAGAACTGGCCAAGACCCAAAAGCCAAAGATGATCGTCGCAGGTGCTTCGGCCTACTCGTTGCGCATGGACTTTGAGCGTTTGGCACGTATTGCTAAAGACAGTGGCGCCT
>CAMBLP010000082.1 GCA_945868195.1 Bordetella parapertussis | reverse complement strand
GGCATAGGACTGTTGGGCTTGTGCGAACCTCATGTCGCAACACGTTACGAAAGTGTTCTGTACCAGGAACGAGGCCTATGGTGGCGATATGCGGCTGGCTGCTTCGGTATAAGTGAATCGCGAGCGAGAGGGCAACGCCGGCAACCAGTCCGATTTCGACGCCGAATATCAAGGTCGCCAATAAAGTGAGGGTGACTGCGGCGAAGTCTGCCTTGGCAAAACGCCACGTATGTTTAAAGATGCTGAAGTCCACCAGCGAGAGGACCGCGACGATGATTGTTGCGGCAAGCGTGGCATGGGGGAGATAAAACAAAGCCGGGGTGAGAAAGAGTGATGCCAAGGTGATACCGACCGCCGTATAAAGTCCGGCTGCGGGCGTACGAGCGCCGCTATCGGCGTTGACGACAGAGCGAGCAAAGCCGCCGGTGACGGGAAAGCCTCCAGTCAAGGAGGCGGAGACGTTACAAGCGCCTAGGGCGACAAGTTCTTGGTTGGGTTCGATGCGTTCGCGTCTTCTGGCAGCCAGTGTTTGGCCGACCGAAACAGACTCAACAAAGCCGACAATGCTAATTAATAAGGCGGGCATAAAGAGAGCTTTCCAAAGCTCCACATCGAATAGGGGGGCTGTCAGCGGCGGTAACCCTTGGGGAACAGCGCCCACGACTTTGAGTCCCATGCTAGGCCAGTCCAGTTGCCAGGCGAGTATCGTCGTGACGGCGATCGCCAGCACGGGACCTGCTTTGGTCACAATGTCTGCGGCAAGTTTGCTCAGCCCCAGTTTGAGTAACAAGGGTTTGAGTTTTTGTCTCACCCAAAAGAGAAACACCGTGGCCAATGCGCCAACGACAAGCGTCAATACATTGGTGTTGGGTATTTGTTGCAGTAGGGACCATACCAAGGCAAAGAAATTGTCGCCTGAGGCTTGGACGCCCATGAGTGTTTTGATTTGACTTGCGGCGATCAGCAGGCCAGAGGCTGAAATAAAGCCCGAGACGACAGAGTGACTGAGAAAATTAGCAAGAAATCCTAGCCGCAGAAAACCCATCACTAACAGCATGCCGCCAGAGATAAAGGCGAGTGTGAGCGCGATTTGCCAATAGCTGTGCACGCCAAGCGCGGCTTGCTCACCTACAGCGGCGGCCGTCATCAAGGAAACGACTGCGACAGGGCCGACGGCCAAGACACGACTTGTACCAAGCAGGGTATACATCACGAGCGGTGCAACACTGGCGTACAGACCCACCTCTGGTGGTAAGCCCGCCAGCATCGCATAGGCCAAGCTTTGCGGTATGAGCATGATGGTGACAATCAGCGCCGCGACCAGATCGCTGACGAGCAGATCGCGGTTGTACTGCGCACCCCATTGCAGTGCGGGCAACGTCGGGAGTTTCATCCGTGAGCCGTTTAAGACTTTTTGCTGGATTGCGCGCGTTCGACGATTTCAAAACCCATCATGCCGACGAGCATGGCGACGACAAATATCAGCGCTTTTTCGTGACCGGCCGCCATAGAGACAAGGACCGGACCTGGACAAAATCCAGCCAAGCCCCAGCCTATACCAAACATCAAACTCCCGATGACCAGACGTTTGTCGATATGCGATGACTTTGGGAGGTGTAAGGCACCGCCAAAAAAATTCGTCGTGCGTTTTTTGGCCAAGGTGAAAGCAAAAATCCCCACTAGAATCGCGCCACCCATAACAAAGGCGAGTGATGGATCCCATTGGCCAAAAAGATCAAGAAAACCGAGCACTTTGGCCGGGTTGGTCATGCCAGAAAGGATGAGCCCCAAGCCGAAAAGCAATCCTGCGAGAAATTCGAAAACACGAAGCATATCGAGTGCTCCTTTAAATGAGGTGACGAACAACATAGACCGTCAGAAAGCCGGCGGCCATGAAAGAGAGCGTGGCGACCAAGGAGCGTGGCGACATGCGCGAGAGACCGCAGACGCCGTGACCAGAAGTACAGCCGGAACCGTAACGTGTACCGAAACCCACCAAGAGACCCGCAATCACGAGCATGATGAGATCTGCATCGATTTGGGGAGGCGATATGAGTGCAGCGGGGGCAAGTAGGTTAAAGAGCCATGGCGAGGCGAACATCCCTGCCAAGAAAGCGAGGCGCCAAAACGTATCGCCTGCTTTGGGCGGCAATAGCCCACCTAAAATGCCACTGATGCCCAGTACCCGTCCATTGATGAGGATAAAGAGGGCGGAAGCGACCCCGAGAATAATGCCGCCGGAGAGCGAGCTCCATGGCGTGAAATAGGCCCAATCGATATTCATGCGCTGACTCCTTCTTTGATGCAGAATTGTGAATACAAGACTTCCATGACGGCGAGTGCTTGCGGACTTGAGAACTGGTAGTAAATATTTTTTCCCTCGCGACGCGTCTTGACGAGTTGTTCATTTCGCAGGACGGTGAGTTGCTGAGAGAGTGTGGGTTGAACGATGCCGAGCGAGGTTTCAAGCTCGCTGACGCAGCGCTCGCCTTGTGTGAGTTGACACAAGATCATGAGTCGGTCGGGATTAGTGAGGACTTTCATGAGTCGGCAGGCATGTGCTGCAGAGGCTTGCATGGTGGCAAGCTCGAACGGGGTGGTGTCTTCTTTTATCATGATAGGAACCGCAGTCCTGGGTTGAATTTTAGAAATTATAATATATTTACAAACATTTTGTTTAAATATATAATATTTATATGTCATTTGGATGTCCTACTTTTTCGCTTTAAGCGCCTTGGAGTCAGTATGAGCAATATCAATACAAAACCTTTGGTGCATGGTCTTTTTGATCCCGCAACCTGGACGGTGACCTATGTTGTGTATGAAAAACCGGGTTCGGCTTGCGCCATCATTGACTCCGTGTTGGATTACGAACCGAAATCAGGTCGTACCAAAACCACCTCCGCGGACAAAGTGATTGCTTTCGTTCGTGCCAACAACCTCACGGTTGAGTGGATCCTTGAGACGCATGCGCATGCGGATCATTTGTCGGCCGCACCTTATTTAAAAGAGAAACTGGGCGGCAAGATCGCCATTGGTGCTCAAATTACGACCGTACAAAAGGTATTTGCCGGTGTGTTCAATCTCGAGCCAGAATTTCGTCAGGATGGCTCTCAGTTTGACACCTTGATCAAAGAAGGTGAGCCTTTCAAGGTCGGCGCACTCGTTGCCCATGCTCTCAATGTGCCGGGTCATACGCCAGCGTGTATGGCATATCAGTTCGGCGATGCGGTGTTTGTGGGCGATACGTTATTTATGCCCGATGTGGGAACAGCTCGTTGTGACTTTCCTGGCGGCGATGCTAAAACTTTGTACGCCTCGATGCGCCGACTTTTAAGTTTGCCGGATGAGACACGCTTGTTCATGTGTCATGACTATCCGCCGGCAGGCCGAGAGGTGAAGTTTGAAACCACCGTTGCCGATCAGCGGGCGAACAACATTCATGTCCATGATGGCATCAGCGAGGCGCAGTTCGTGGAAATGCGGACCAAGCGCGACGCGACGCTTGAAATGCCAGTGCTGATTTTGCCTGCCGTGCAGATTAATATTCGTGCGGGTGAGTTGCCGCCCAAGGAATCTAATGGCGTGTCTTATGTCAAGATTCCTCTCAATGCTTTGTAGAAAAGATGATCTAGTCTTTATTGCTGTTTGAATTCGATCGGAACGAGCGCGGTGGATGGCATGGCTTCTTGGCCCCGTTTGGCTGGAATAAAACGCCATTGTTTAACCGCCTCGTGCGCCGCTTGATCGAGGCGCTGGAAACCGCTGCTTTTTTCAATGCTGATGTCTAAAACACTACCCTGAGCATCAAGGTTGACCCGTAAAAGAACGGTGCCTTCTTCGCGAAGCCGTTTTGATAGAGCAGGGTAGACAGGGTTCGGTCGATGTAGATAGTTTGGGTCGACGTGTGCGGGTGTGAGCGGCAGTGTTGTGGGCTCGCTGCGCGGTTGCACAACAGGACCCGCAGCTTTTCCAGAGTCTGCACTCGCCGCACTTTTTACCCGGGTTTGGACGGGGGCTTCTTGCATTGAGCTTAGAGCGGGATCTTGGGAGACGGTTGGTTCCACTGCTGGCGCAGCTGTTGGCTCAACAGTGGGTGCAATAGTTGGTGCAACAGTTGGCTCAATAGTTGGTGCAATTTCAGGTTCGAGTGCAGTGGGAAGCTCCACTGCTATGGGGACAGAAACAGGTGCTGGTGGCTCTTGCTTGACTTCAGGTTCGGACATCGGCGTTGGTGCAGACACCGGCTCTGGCTCAGGTGATGGTGCCTCTTCAGCACGTTGCGCTGTCTCGAGCGTAACGGGAATAACGATGCCGGATTGACCCGAGTTCGCATCTGGGTCGGCAAGAGGATCCGAACCGCTGAGCCAGCCAAAGTGTGAAAGCAACAACACAACCACCAACACATGGACGAAAGCGACCACGATCAGTGTTGCACCCAAAGGCGAGCGTGTCTTGGCTTGAAAGGCCTGCGGCTTGGCCGGCGCGGAAATCGCTGTAGGAGTTTCAGGCGTTGGTGTGGTCGAGCGCATAAAGTAGTTTAGAGGTTTTCAGCTAAAATTTGGAATGATGTTTTTAATCAATTCTGTTTTAACCAAGCTAGGGTCTTTAATGAACACAATCTCCCTGAAAAGACGCGCAACCATCAACATGGCATGCTTGGTGGCAGTGATGTCTTTCTGTTCCCCGTTTGGTGCAATGGCCTCCGAGGTGGTGGCGGGTGATTTGAAACTGATGGCGCCCTGGGTTCGCGCTTCTGTGCCAGGTCAAGTTAACGGTGCAGGTTACGTTCAGATTGATAATAAAGCCAAGCAAGGTGATCGTCTCGTCTCTGCGAGCACCCCGGGGGTGAATCGTGTGGAGTTGCACACCATCATCAATGAGAACGGTGTAGCAAAAATGCGAGAAGTCACAGGCATTGATGTGCCGGCAAGCGGCTCCGTCAAGCTCTCACCGGGCGGCTTTCATATTATGTTTTTAGGATTGAGCGAGCCCTTTAAAGCGGGTGCCATGGTACCGGTCACGCTAAAGTTTGCAAAAGCTGGTGAGGTGAAGGTCAATTTTGAGATCAAACCCCCCACCTATAATCCTGGTGCCGCGTCCGGACATGGCTCGCACCGTCACTAAGCACAGAGGCCTTTAATGCTCGGAGTCACCGACTATCCGGCGTTTGTGGTGGCGTTCATCATTTTTTTGTTGATCCCCGGTCCCGGAAATCTCGTCTTGATTACCTCAACGACCAAAGGTGGCATTCGGGGCGGCTTTGCGGCAGCGCTGGGTGTCATTTTGGGCGATCAGGTGTTGTGTTGGATGGCCCTCGCGGGTTTGGCTGCCGTACTGGCCGCGTCGCCCGTCGCGTTTGAGGTCGTGCAATGGCTTGGTGCGGCCTATCTTTTTTGGCTCGGTGCCAAGATGCTGATGGCAAAGCCTGGTGCGGCCCCCGTGCTCAATATCAAGCCCTATCACTATTTACGACAGGCGCTTGTCATTACTTTGCTCAATCCGAAAGCTATTGTGTTTTACATGGCTTTTTTTCCCTTGTTTGTGGACCCTGTTCAAAACAGAGGGCTAGTCACCTTTGCCTTTTTAGCCGCGACCATTGCCGTGCTGGCATTCTTGTATTGCATCGTGGCGATTTTATTGACACATTTTTTAGCTGAACGACTTCGCACCAATCGCTACATTTCTTTTGCCTTGGAAAAAATAGCGGGGCTTTGTTTAGTGGGTTTCGGGCTCAGGCTCGCGCTGTCACGCTAAGCGCAAGCCCTAGTCCATCACTGGGCAAAGTATCACCCTCAGGACTTATTCTGTTCCACCACCATATGCGTGTGGGCGGCCTTGAGCAAGGGGCAGGCGACTCCTTTTTGAACACCGGCGTCAATCATTGCTCCCAGAATATGCTCGTGTTCTGTTTGATGGCCTTGCGTCAAATCACGAAGCATGGAGGCTGCAAAACTTGAGCCCGTTTTAGTGAGCATCGCAAGGGCTTTTTGTTGGGCGCTTTCTTTAGTTGGAAAGCCATTGGCCTGCGCGATCGCACAACTTTCCGCATAGAAACTGGTCATGGTCTCCTTGCCCCAAGGCGCATCCGCGATTTTTCCAACATGACCTCGGCACAGTGTCGTCATGCCTGCGAGCGTGGCGAGAAAGACCCATTTATCCCACAATGACTGTTCGATATTTTCACTATAGTTATTGTCAAAGGCGGCCTTGTCGCACAAGGCAGAAAATTCACGCGCGAGGGATTCGTGCGCAGGGTCGCGGTGTCCGATGGTGAGCGCGTGGAGATCGGTGAGTTGTTTAACAGCACCGCTCTTGGTGATGGTCGCGGCGATGTGGGCGACGCCTCCCATGACTCGGCTACGGCCAAATTTTTCATCCAGAACCTGGATGTGACGCAGTCCATTAAGGACCGGCAAGATCACACCTTTTGTGCTCGCCGCGCTCACAGAGTCCAGCGCATCCTCAAGATCGTAGGCCTTGGGTGCCAGCACAATCAAATCATATTCGGGCTTGAGTTGGTCGCGCGTGACGGATTTTGGGCGAAGCGTGAAAGTTTCTGTTGGAGTTTCAACGACTAGACCTTCGGTCTGAATTTTTTCATGTCTTTTTTCTCGCAGCAAATATGTGACATCAGCACCTGCTTGCATCAGTCTGGCGCCAAAATAACCGCCTACGCCACCCGCGCCCAAAAATAGAATTTTCATGCTTTCTCCTGTTGATTTCTTATGTTATCGTTTTGCAGTTCCGTCCGCTACATATCGTTCAAATGCGCTATGCTTTTGCTCCTTTCTCTTGGGTTAAAGGTCAATACGCTGGTTGAGCTAGTCACTACCGCCAAAAAGAACCAGGGAAAATGACTTATGCCACCAAAGAACGTAATATCAAGCTCGAATAAAAAACTTTTGATAAAAAGATCTTGATTTTTCATGGCAGGCGCCTTTAGCAGCATCTTGAATTCCTCTCGCGCACCTTTTAAGGTGCGCAGTTTTCGTTATCAGTGGACTGCGGATTTGGCTACGTCGTGGGCCTTTGAGATGGAGATTCTGGTGCTCGGCTGGTACGTGTTGGTCGAGTCTGGCTCAGTGCTCTTGCTCGTAATCTATGGCGCTTTGCAATACACGGGCGCACTTATTTCGCCTTTTCTAGGTATCGCTGGCGATCGCGTAGGCTATCGCACTCTCTTTATGCTGACGCGAGGTCTTTACGCTATTGCGGCCATGACCATCGCGACGCTCGCGTTTTTTAATTTGTTGAATCCACTCACAGTGATCGCGGTTGCGACCGTGGTCGGTTTGATTCGTCCCTCTGATTTAATGATGCGCTATGCACTGATCGGTCAGACTCAGCCGAGCGATCAGTTGACTTCTGCGTTGGGTATTTCTCGTATGACCTCCGACTCTGCGCGTATCGCAGGCGCTTTAGCCGGGGCAAGTATTTTTGCGCAATTTGGTATGGTGCCCGTGTATGTCAGCATTACTTTTCTTTATTTAGTGAGTTTTTATTTTTCCAGGAACGTAGCTGGTAAGCCTGTGCATGATGGTGTTGTTGTTTACACCTCTCGTCCCTCGCCATTGACTGATTTGAATCATGCCTTTTCCTACGTTTGGGCGAAGCCCGTTTTGGTGGGAACAATGAGCGTGGCGTTTCTCGTCAATTTTCTGGCATTCCCTTTTTCTTTAGGATTATTGCCTTATATCGCACGCTCGATTTATGACGTGGGGCAGGAGGGACTTGGAACACTCAGCGCCAGTTTCGCTTTCGGAGCGCTGCTCGGCTCGATCGTTTTAGGGAGTAACCGTTTTTCACTAGGAACCGGGCGTGCACTCCTCGTTGCCACGGCGATTTGGTTTGGTTTATTGATGCTCTTCGGGCCCACAACGCATTTCTTGCTCGGCGTACTGATTTTAATTTGTGCCGGCTTCGTACAAAGCATTTGTCTTGTTCCGTTGGCGGCAGTAATGTTGCGCGTCATTGAGCCTCAATATCGAGGTCGTGTCATGGGGCTTCGAATTCTGGCGATTTGGGGTTTGCCGGTCGGTTTGCTGATCGCTGGACCCTTGATTGACACCGTTGGCTTTGTCGCGACGACGCTTTTATATTCTGGTTTAGGATTGCTAGCCACGATCGGGATTGCGGTTAAATGGCGCAGTTCGATGTGGTGCAAAGCCGCGCCCGCCAATCAGCACGGTTAACGTGCTGTTGGGGGAGGGCTCAATGATCAGGGCACCTGAGTAGGTCCCAAGGTTTTTTACAAACCTTCAACAATACGGATGTCGCGTTCGGCCGCACCCGTACCTAAGGCGCGAATCGCCTCTTGGTAGGCTGGGCTGTTGTAGGCTGCTAATGCGGCATCTACGCTTTCAAACTCAATCAATACGGTACGTTGTTTGACGCCGGCTTCTTTGATGGCGGCCGCTTCATTGCGTGCTAAAAACTTGCCACCCGCTGCGGTCAGAGCAGGGCCGGCAAGCTTGGCGTAGGCCGCCAGCGCTTCTGGGTTGGAAATTGAACGATAGGCACTGATCCAATATGCTTTTGCCACGATGACCTCTTTGATATGTGTAAGGAGCCTAAGTTAGGTGAATAGACACTATATCAAGGTCAGGGACTTGAGTTGAGGGGGCCTGTATCATTTCTTTTTTGTTCTCTGCAAATGATCGTGGTTTATGTTAGGGTTCATACCAATACGGATAAATAATTAAAAAAGTCCGGAGACATGTACTAAAAACGCGCGACATACGCTTGACAATACGCGCGACAATACACGCGCCAGATTGACTTAACCTTTTGATTCAAATGAAGATTTTTTACGGTTGGAAGATGGTGTTTGCTGCGGCCTCGCTGCAGTTTATCCAGTCGATGATGTTGCATCAGGCTTTTGGTGCGTATGTTGCCGTGCTGATTCAGGAAAAGCAGTGGAGTAAAACCTCTGTGTCCGGTGCGTCGGCCATGATGTCGATGGAAGCTGCCCTGATTGGCCCACTTTTAGGATGGTTTCTTGACCGTTTTGGCTCGCGAGGGGTCATCAAGGTCGGTGTCATTGTCTTTGGTATCGGCTTCATCCTGATGAGCCAAGTCGATACCTTGCTGAGTTTTTACGGCGCCGTGGTGGTGATCGCGATTGGTTCTTCGATGGCCGGCTACTTTCCATTGAACGTAGGCGTGATCCAGTGGTTTGAAAAAAAACGCGCGCGGGCGCTGTCGATGGTGGGTCTTGGTTTGGCGCTCGGGGGAATGTTCGTTCCTATCATCGCCTGGAGTATCGAAAGTATCGGCTGGAGAGAGACGTCTTTCGGTTGCGGCGTCGTGGCGATCGTGGTGGGTTATCCCTTGGCCTGTATTTTTCGACGTCGTCCTGAGGACTTTGGTGAAACGGTCGATGGACTAGGTGCCCAACGCACCACGGCTGTCGATGTGAAGGGCACCGAGATCCAGGAACAGGCTGAGCCTGAGTTCACGGCCAAACAAGCGCTAAGAACCCAGGCATTTTGGTTGCTCTCGGCAGGTCACGGTGTCGCCTTGATCATTGTGACCGCCGTCAATACGCATGCGATCAACCACATGCGTATTTCCTTGGGATATACCATCGCTCAAGCTGCTTTTTACATCACGTTGATGACGGGTTTTCAGGTGGTTGGCGTGTTGCTGGGTGGTGTGCTGGGTGACAAATTACAAAAAAACCGTGTGGCGGCTGTCTGCATGACCATGCAC
>CAMBLP010000081.1 GCA_945868195.1 Bordetella parapertussis | reverse complement strand
TCGGATCACAAGCGACGCATGACCGTGTGCGACAAAGCCAATATTTTGCGCAGCTATGCTTTTTTCAGAGCGATTTGCGACGAAGTGGCGCAGAGCTATCCTGACGTGGCGATCGATTATTCCTATGTGGACGCGATCACGGTGCATTTAGTCAAGCGCCCGGAGTTTTACGACGTGATTGTTGCGGAGAACATGTTCGGAGATATTATTTCCGATCTAGGTGCCGCTACAGTCGGGGGGATGGGGATCGCGCCGTCGGGAGAGTTGGGCGATCACCATGGTTTGTTCCAAGGAGCGCATGGTTCGGCCCCTGACATCGCGGGTCAAAATATTGCGAGCCCCTTGGCTACAGTACTCTCAGGGTCTTTTATGTTGCGTTGGTTAGGCGACCGTCACCAAGACGCGAACTTGACGGAGGCTGCGGGTCGAATTGAGCGCGCGGTGGAGTTAACACTTTCTCAAGGCAAAGTGATTCCGCGAGACCTCGGTGGTCTGGCCTCCTGCACGGACGTCACGCAAGCGATTTGCCGCAATTTAAAATAAATATTCCTTCGTTTTTTAGGTATTTGGGGCAAGATTTCTAGGGAAATATGGTCTCCGTTCAGAGATATTTGGGTTTACCCGTATAGAATCAACGGATTGACTGTCAGTTCGGGAATTCCAAATGATCGGTGCGGTACACAAAGCAGTACTTAGCTTTTTGACAAAAACTTTGCAATGTATCAGTGCGCAGCGCATGGGAAGGCGCATTGTGGAACTTTCGGTGTTGTGCTTGGTGGGAGTGGGGGCTTTGCAAGCCCAGCCCGCCGGTCCACAGGGGCCGCTGCCCGTGTCGGTCATAGAAGCTCAACTTACCAATATTCCCAATGTGCTTGAGGTTACAGCGCAAGCCGAAGGGGCCAAAGAAACCGAGGTACGCTCCCGTGTGAACGGTATTTTGCTCAAGCGTTTGTATGAAGAGGGCAGCCCGGTTCAAGCGGGTCAACCGTTGTTTCAGATTGATCCTGAGCCTTTCAAAATTACTCTCGAAGAAGCACAGGCGCGCGCCAAGCAGACTGCTCGTGAGGCCGCACGCCTAAAGTTGCTCTACAGCAAACAAGCGGTGAGTCGTAAAGAGTATGACGACGCCACCTCGGTCAACGAGATCGCCCAAGCGACCTTAAAGACTGCACAACTCAATCTCAAATGGACCACCGTGACCGCGCCCGTCAGCGGTATATCTGGACGATCGCTACGTTCAGAGGGAAATTTAATCTCCAACACGGGAGATGCGGGTCTGTTGACCTCGATCTATCAAATCAATCCCATCTGGGTACGTTTTGGTCTGTCCAGTAGCGATACCGCCCAATTGCCTAGCGGACGACTCGATCCCAAACAAAATACGGGCGTTGAATTATTGCTGCCCAATAGCCGTGTTTACTCCGAGTCAGGGAAAATTAATTTTCAATCGACCTTTATTGATTCAAAGCTTGGTACGCAGCAGATGCGCGCGGAGTTTCCCAATCCCAACAGTGAAATCTTACCCGGTCAATTTTTGCGTATTCGGATCACAACAGGACTGCAAGAGAATGTGTTCTTGGTGCCTCAAGCGGCCGTGATCCAAAGTGAACGTGGATTTGCGGTCTGGACGGTCGGTCCAGAAAATAAGGTCGTCTCGACGCCGATCAAGGTCGGCAAATGGCTCGGAAAAAATTGGATCGTATTGTCAGGCTTAAAGGCGGGTGATCGGGTTGTGACCAATCAGCTCATCAAAATACGTCCCCAATCGGTGGTCAAACCAACGGTGGTGCCGCTCGGCCAAGCTTCACCGGGTGCCACTGCACCTAATGTACAAAAGAGTGCAGCCACCCAAAAGGATGGTCGATGAGTTTCTCGAGTTTTTTTATCAGTCGACCGATTTTTGCAGCGGTGATTTCTATCACCATCGTGATCGCAGGTTTGATGGCTGCCCGAGGACTGCCTATTGCGCAATACCCACAGATCGCACCGCCAACCGTCATTATCTCGGCGAATTATCCCGGGGCTTCGGCAGAGACGTTGACGCGAACCGTCGCAGGACCCATTGAAGAGCAATTGTCCGGAGTTGAAAATCTGTTGTTTTTCAACTCGAGCGCCCAATCGAATGGTGCGTTAGTGATTACGGCGACCTTCGAAGTGGGTACCAATATCGACACGGCGACAGTCAACGTGAACAACCGGGTCAAGATCGCGGAGCCACGCTTACCGGATATTGTCCGTCAGTTCGGCGTGACCGTTCAAAAACGCTCGAATGATATTTTGTTGGTGACGGCGATCACGTCGCCTACCGAAGAGTTTTCCAATCTTTACCTTTCGAATTATGCGCTCGTCAATATCGTGGATGAGCTCAAGCGTTTACCAGGTGTGGGTGATGCACAAATTTTAGGTGCCAAGGACTACTCGATGCGTATTTGGCTCAAGCCTGATCGCATGGCGCAGCTTGGGATCACGGCGCCCGATGTGGCGGCAGCGATCGCAGCGCAAAATAAACAAAACGTCGCAGGAAAAATTGGACAGGAGCCCGCTCCTCTAGGTCAGCAGCTGGTCTACACCGTGACGGCCAAAGGACGTCTTGTCACGCCTGAACAATTTGGCGACATCGTGATTCGTTCTGAAGGGGCGAGCGGTACGCTGCGCCTCAAGGATATCGCGCGCGTCGAGCTTGGCGCAGCCGACTACGATGCCAACACCAAGCTGGTCGGCCAACCTGTCGCACTCGTTGCGACCTATTTACAGTCGGGTGCAAATGCCTTGGAGGTCGCTGAAAGCGTACGCAACAAAATGCAGGAGCTTGAGAAAAAATTTCCTTCTGGCATCGAGTACGTGATTCCGTTTGATACGACAAAATTTGTGACCGCTTCTATCAATGAGGTGATCAAGACTCTGTTCGAAGCGATGATCCTCGTGGGGCTGGTGGTATATCTGTTTTTACAAAACTGGCGCGCGACGCTGATCCCGCTGATCGCGGTGCCCGTTTCGCTCATCGGTACCTTTGCGGGCTTGTGGGTATTTGGATTTTCAATCAATACGCTGACTTTGTTTGCGATGGTCTTGTCGATTGGTATTGTGGTCGATGACGCTATTGTCGTGTTAGAGAACGTAGAGCGACTGATGGCCGAACGCAATCTTTCACCCAAGGAGGCGGCCTACGAGGCGATGCGCGAGGTATCGGGGGCGGTAGTCGCCATCGTGTTGGTTCTCTCGGCGGTATTTATTCCGGTGGCTTTCTTGGGCGGAATTGCCGGAACACTTTATCAGCAGTTTGCCGTGACGGTCGCGCTCGCGGTTATTTTGTCAGGCATCGTCGCATTGACGTTGACGCCCGCTCTCTGCGCAGTGTTACTCAAGCCAGGCATGCATGCTCCCAAAGGATTTGGATGGTTTAACCACGGCTTTGCGGCATTCACGACACACTATACAAAACTCGTCGATCTAACCTTGCGTCATCGTGTGATTGGCGCGACGGTCTTCGGAGCGATTTTGATCGGATGTGTCGCGATGTTTCGTATCGTGCCGGGCGGTTTCGTTCCGGCCGAAGATCAAGGTTATCTAATCAGTGCGTTGGTGTTGCCAGATGGCGCAAGTTTGCAGCGTACCGAGGAGACGGGCGATACTTTTCGCAAACGTATTGTTGAAGACCCAGGCGTGGCACGTGTGTTTGTGATCGCAGGCCGTGACATTATTGGCGGCGGCAATAGAGCGAACGCTGGCACGATTTTCATCCCACTCAAGGATTGGGATGAACGCACGTCTTCTTCCGTTGAACTCGCCAAGAAATTCACGGGTGTCGGTATGAGCCTACCCGATGGCATGGCGCTTGTTTTTAATCCCCCGCCGATCCGAGGCTTGGGTTCTGCGGGCGGGTTTGAGTTCTATGTGCAGTCCAAGGGAGAGCCTTCGGTCAAAGAGTTGGCGACGGTCGTCACCAACTTCACAGAGGAATTAAAAAAGCAACCCAAGCTCACCGGCATCAACACTTTTTTTAGACCAACAGCACCACAACTTTATGTTGAAGTCGATGAGGCCAAAGCACTGTCGCTTGGTATTCCCGTGGCAGATGTGTATCTCAGCCTTCAAGCGACGATGGGTGCGTTGTATGTCAATGACTTTAACTTGAATGGCCGTACCTATCGCGTACAGATGCAAGCGGACTCTCAATACCGTACCGAACCGACCGATCTTGGGCAGATTTATGTACGTGCCAACAATGGCAGCATGGTGCCAGTCTCCGCACTGATTTCCGTCAAACAAGTCGTGGGTCCCGAACAACTCGAGCGCTTTAATGGTTTTCTTGCGGCCAAAGTGTTGGGGAGCGCCGTCCAAGGCGTCAGCTCCGGCGATGCCATTAATGTTGTGGCAGCCACTGCGCGCGCGACCTTGCCTCCAGGCTATGAGTTGGCCTGGGCCGGTCAGGCTTTTCAACAGATTCGAACGGGAGATGCTTCCGGTTTGGCTTTTATGTTTGGCATTGTGATGGTGTTTTTGATTCTTGCCGCGCAGTATGAGCGTTGGTCGCTTCCGATTGCTGTGCTGTTGGCTGTGCCCTTCGCATTGTTCGGTGCCTTGCTTGCCGTCTTTTTACGTGGCATGCCCAACGATATTTATTTTCAGATTGGCTTATTAGTGTTGATTGGACTTTCAGCCAAGAATGCGATTTTGGTGGTGGAGTTCGCTTCGCAAAAGCGCGCGCAAGGGATGAGCGCAATGGATGCCGCGCTGACCGCTGCACGACTTCGATTTAGGCCGATTGTAATGACGTCTCTAGCCTTTATTCTTGGCGTATTTCCTTTGGTGATCTCCACCGGAGCAGGCGCGGCAGCGCGTCAGTCCATGGGTACGGGAGTGTTTGGCGGGATGCTGGCATCGACCTTTATCGCGACTATTTTTGTTCCAATGTTTTTTACTTGGCTCTCACGAAATAAAAAAAATGAGAGTACTAAAAAAAATCATGATGTTTCTTAATGTGATTCCAAAGCGCTGTTTTGCGCGTCTGGCGGTGACGCTAGCGACTGTCGGACTGCTCAGTGGATGCTTGCTCGGTCCTGATTATGAGCGTCCTCAAGTTTCCTTGCCAGAGAACTTTCGTGCGTCATCGTCTGTCACGACAACGGTGAGCGCCTCCAACGAAGTCGTACTGACCGAATGGTGGACTTTGTTCAACGACTCCGTTCTTAATGATTTGGTCGCGAGTGCTCAAAAGAACAATGCGGATGTGCAAATTGCAGTCGCGCGACTCGGTCAAGCGCAGGCACTTGCACGACAAGCGGGCGCGGCTCTTTATCCCACGCTGAATATGACCGCTTCAGGTACGCGTGCATCCACCGGAACCTCTGTTTCTCCTTCGGGTGTGGGCTTTCAAACAAATACCGCGCAAGTCGGCTTGGTGACGTCTTACGAGATTGATGTATGGGGTCGAGTGAGACGCAATATCGAGTCAGCAACCGCAGTCGCGACTGCAAGTCAATACGAGCAAGATAGTGTTCGACTGACACTGTCTGCGTTGGTCACGAATACGTATTTGCGTTTACGTTCCTTGGATGCTCAGCGAGATGTGGTGATGAACTCCGTTAAAACCCGTGAAAACTCTTTGCGGGTTGCGCAGGCAAAGCTTGATGGCGGTCTGGTATCGCCGATCGATGTCAGTCAAGCGCGCGCGGCTAAAGCGGCCTCGGAGGCGAATCTTTCCGAGCTCACCCGTCAAAGGGCGATTGTTCAAAATCAGTTGGGTATATTGACGGGTCAATTACAGTTGACGCTCACACCCATCGATCTTCGGGGCTTGCCGATTCCACCGATCCCGCCCGCGGGTTTACCTTCCACGCTTCTAGAAAGTCGTCCGGATGTGAATCGTGTGGAGCAAGAACTCACTGCCGCCAATGCGCGTATCGGCGTGGCGACGGCAAATTTCTTTCCAACTTTGTCATTGACGGGTATTTTTGGTGCGCAGAGCGTGGACTTTAGCGACTTTCTCACGGGGCAGAGTCTGGTCTGGTCTGCAGGGTTAGGTTTGCTCCAACCTTTGTTTTCCGGAGGCTCTCTGACCGCGCGTCTGAATTTTGCTAAAGCGCAACAGCAAGAAGTTCTGGGTAATTACGTTAAAGTTGTGAGAAACGCCTTTGGCGAGGTCAGTGACGCGCTCGTTTCAGTGAGCCAGACCTTGCAGACGGAGCGCTACCTAACGGAGCAGGTAGCTGCGGCGACCAAGGCGCAAGAGCTGGCGACGGTGCGCTATGAGGCAGGATATGTTGATTATCTGAATGTGTTGGAGGCACAGCGTGTTCAAAATGAAGCGAATCTTGCCTTTGTCTTGAACCGATCTTTGCGCCTACAAGCCGGGGTTGATTTATTTAAGGCCTTGGGCGGCGGGTGGAAGAAAGCGAATTAGTAATAAATAAAATAAGCCAGCGCTTTGGCTTTAGAATGAAATATCAAGTAGAAGAACGAGACAGACAAAAGGAAAATATGATGAATGACGCGATCGAAAAACAATACAACCCCCGCACAACGGTGACGCCTGAACAGTTGGTTTTTTTCAGTGATCTTGGCGGTCGTCTGAGCGAGCAGGCACGTGAAAATTTTGTTGGACGTTACGACTTACGCTTTGGCGAGGGGCCACTTGAAAATGCCGATTTCTTTTATTGCGGCAAACCTAATCGTCCTCTGATGGTATTTTTTCATGGAGGTTACTGGCGTGCCCGTGATAAAAAAGATTATAGTTTTGTCGTCAATGGAATTTTGCCTCTTGATTGCTCCGTCGTGGTGATGAATTACGACCTGTGCCCTGCTGTGACGGTGCAGCAGATTGTGAGTCAAACAAAGCGCGGTTTAGAGTGGGTCGCAAACCAAGCGGCAAATTGGCAGGTCGATCCTGAGCAAATCTATGTTTCTGGACATTCCGCTGGCGCGCA
The DNA here is from genome assembly GCA_945868195.1 of Bordetella parapertussis. Taxonomy (GTDB): domain Bacteria; phylum Pseudomonadota; class Gammaproteobacteria; order Burkholderiales; family Burkholderiaceae_B; genus Zwartia. Next base: position 2,844 of record CAMBLP010000081.1, on the reverse strand, counting down.
CATCATCGCGGCGACGCTCGCTCAAACAGGCGCTGCGTTTGAACTCAAACAGCACAAGATTAAAAAGGCATATTTAATTAGCGGTGTTTTTGATGTCGAACCGGTTTTACAGATTTCCGTGAACGAAGAGATTAGACTCAAGCCCGAGGATGTTGAGGTGCTGAGCCCGCTTCGTCATCCTTTTTCCGCTTCGGTTGGCTATGAGGTGATTGTTGGAGGTGCTGAGCCCAGGGATTGGATTGGTGAGTCTGAGCGCATGGCCGCGCATCTCCGCACCCAGGGTTGCAAGGTGGGTTTACATATTCTTCCGGATTTAAATCATTACACTGTGCTGCATGAGATGGATCGTCCGGAGGGTTTTATTTCTAAGCTGTTCGCACGTGATATTGGGTGATGTATGGATAATGTTGATCAGCAAAGTATTGAACAGGGCGCCTCTATCGTCGCCTTGCGCGTGCAATTAGGTGGGTTGTTGTCACGCGAGCGGCTGAGTCAGCAAAAAGATGTCCTGGATGTCGCACGTCGTTTGATGTTGTCCAAGCTTCAATTGCTTGCGATCGAAGCCGGCGAGGTGGCCAGTTTTCATCATGAGCAAAGATATATCCAGGGCATCAAAGCCTATGTATTTTATTTGGGACTCCAAAGCAGAGCAGAAGTCAATGCGCTTGTGTCGCAGATCGAAAACTGGTCTGCCGAAAGTCTGCACACCTCACCGGCAGAGGGTGTCGCCAAACTTCATCGTGTGGCGGCGACTTCGACAGTCAAAAAATCTTATGCCTCTAGAAGTCCACGTTACCTATACGTCGGTCTTGGCGTGCTCGTGCTTGGCGCGATTACTCTCGCCATCACCGAAGGGTGGCCCTTCAGCGATGAACAAGAAGACATCGTAACGGTCGTCCCTGCTGAAAGTGCAACGATCACTTCGACGGCGGTTCCGATTACCCCTCCTCAAGCACGGCCTGCTTCATCCAATACCGCCTCCAGTGTGACGGAGCAGAGCCCTTCAGTGGCCTCCACCTTGACGTCGCGCCCATTGGAGGCAACGACTCCGGTCGTAACGCCAGCATCAGTACCAGCATCAGTATCAACGCCAGTAACTACGCCAGTAACAACGCCAGTAATACCCACTCCTGTCATTGCATCCGCACCTGCACCAACCCCCGTGCCTGTGCCAGAGGTTAAAGCCACGATGCGTATCGACTTCACGGGGGGGTGTTGGGTGTCGCTTCAGACTGCAGACGGAAAAAGGGTCGATCGTATTTATAAATCGGGTGAAAGCCTTTCGGTACCCATCGCGAATGTGAGTGGGTTGGTATTGGGCAATGCGCCAGCTGCGAATGTATTTTTAGCAGGTCGACAGGTGAATGTGTTGGCTAAAGGGCTGACCCAGGGTAATGTCACGCGACTTGATCAAAAAAGCATACAACTTTTACAAAAAGAATGAGTCTCGCTTTAGTTTTTTTTAACGGTTGCTAAAGAAGGCTTTTCCTCAGAGGGTTGTGACAGAGTCAGTCCTTCCCAGCCTCCACCTAGAGCCTTGACTAAGGCCACGCTGGCGATGAATTGGCCTCCGTGCATTTGCCATTTGATACGTTGGGCAGTGAGTTGATTTTGTTGGATCAGCGCCAAGGTTTGAGCGGTATCAAGGCCTTCACGATAACGGATCGCACTGATTTGATAGGCGCGGTTTAGATTACGCACGGCTTCGTCCTGCATCGCACGGGCACGATCGAGTTGCGCGAGCGCACTCATGGAATCTTGTGTTTCCTGTATCGCTACCATGACGGATTGACGATAGTTGGCAAGAGTCACGCGATAGCCCGCTTGCGCAAAGCGATAGTTAGCGCTGATACGGCCGCCATCAAACACTGTTTGAGTGGCTGTCAGGCCAATTGACCAGATGAGTGAGGGGGCATTGAACAGCGCGTTCAGAATTGAACTTTCTCCCCCCAAAAAAGCAGGTGCGAGAGTGATCGTAGGAAAGAACGCAGCCTTTGCAACACCGATTTGCGCGTTGGCGGCGACCATTGCACGCTCAGCTGCCGCGACATCAGGTCGTCTTTCTAGCAAGGTAGAGGGCACTCCGACAGGGAAGGCAGGCACACGTGTCGGCAAGCTACCTGGGGCAAGGCTAAAGGCGGAGGCGGGCGTACCGGTCAGCGTTGCCAATAAATTTTCTTGAACGTTGCGTAGCGACCTTAGGATTTCGAGTTGCGCGCCGCTCGATTGAGTGAGCGCTGTTTGTTGAGAGAGTTCTGTGCGTCCGGCGGCGCCCATGTCATAGCGCTTTTTGATGAGTGCCAGAAGCTTATCCTGAATCTGTACGATGCCAGAGAGTACGCGGATTTCTTCATCATATTGGCGCAAAAGAAAATACGAATTCGCGAGTTGCGCGGTAAGCAGGAGTTTGACGTTTTCCGTGTCGGCTGCGGCTTGTTGGGCCGTGCTGCGTGACGCCTCGACTTCGCGGCGAACCTTGCCCAACCAGTCGATCTCATACGTCATGACTGCGACAGGTCGAAAATTATTCTGAGTCGTAGACTGGTTGTTAGCGTTGTAATTGGCACCCGGGCGATTGGCCGAGGTTTCAGTACGCGCGCCTGTGGCACCGATCGATACTGTCGGCAAAAGTGCAGCGCCACGCGCTTCGCTTTGAGCGATGGCTTGATCGAGTCGCGCGAGGGAGGCGCTCAGGGTGTTGTTGTTCGCAAGACTAGTCTCGACGAGTTGATCCAGTGTCGGATCACCAAAAGCTTTCCACCACTTTTCTTTCGGTGCGTCATCAGCTGGTGCGGCAGGTTTCCAAAGAGCAGGATTGGCGCCAGGAAGCGCTTTCCAATTTTC
>CAMBLP010000080.1 GCA_945868195.1 Bordetella parapertussis | reverse complement strand
GCTCGGTACGAAAGCACCAGGTATCGGCCTCGGCAAGTTTGTCGCCTGTCTGGTTGAAGAAATCCACATGATAGATTTGCTGAATCGCCTTGCCGGCAAAGCGTGTTTCGTGCTCAATGCAGTCTTTCAAATAGGCTTCAGTACTGATGACATCGTTTCGCTTGGCATATTTGTGCCAGGTCCAGTCCGAGCCTGACCACATGGCATGCACGCCAGGCAAGCCGCCGACATAACCAGACACAATTCTGCTGGTCGAATAGAGAAAGCTTGGCAGGGCGACGAGGCCGCCATGTTTAGTTTTTGCAGCATAGTTTGGATCGCACCAAAGCGGATTGTCATCGCCAATTCCGTGGGCATAGTGACGAATGTTGTCGCGCGTCGCTTCGTAGCACCAAGGCTCAGCGGTCGCGCCGATTTTGACGCCGATGCGACGACGCAAGTCATCCAGTCCTTGCTCGGTAATTTTAGGAAAACTTCTTTGACCTATAGTGGATGATGACATGAGAGTCTCCAGATTATTGATTGAAATTTAAACTTTGTTGAGCGTTTGTTCCTGCTCGCGTAATTTTTTACGATGTACTTTTCCTGCGGGTGTTTTAGGCAGTTCAGTGACAAAAGCAATCTGACGAGGATATTCGTGCTGGCTGAGTCGGCTACGCACCAGATGTTGAATTTCATCGATGAACGTTGCATCGCCCGGACGCTTAGTGACGACAAACGCTTTAACTGATTGACCGCGCAAGGCATCCGCTACGCCAATGGCCGCAGCCTCCGATACGTCAGGGTGTTTGAGGATTGCGTCCTCAATTTCGACAGCGCTCATCGTCCAGCCAGCGGAGATAATGACATCATCGGCGCGCCCGCCATGGAAGAAATAACCTTCGTCGTCGGTGCGTCCCAGGTCTTTGGTTGGAAGCCACTGGCCTTTGCGCCACACCTTTAACTCACCCGTAACGCCAGGAGAGCAGGACTGCCCCTTGGCGTCTTGCACTTGAACCTGAGCGCCAGGGATAGGTTTGCCGAGGGAGCCATGTTTGACGGCAAAATCCGATGCGCCCGGATAACTCACCAAGATGACGCCGATCTCAGTGGTGCCATACATGCTGCAGACCCTGATACCGAACGTTTGATCAATAAATTCTTCAGTCGCGGTGTCGATAGGTTCGCCAGTAAAAGACATCTTTTTCAAATCATAGGTGTAGCGCTCTGCGACACCAGCGTTTTTCATCATGCGATAGTGCGTGGCTGCAGCCGAGATGTTGTTGAACCGATGCTCTTGTAAGCTTTTAAGTAGACGTTCGGCATTGAATTTTCCGGCGAAAGCACCCACTGTGAGGCCTAACGCCATCGGCGCTAGCGTCCCATGCCATAAGCCGTGCCCCCAAGCGGGAGAGGAGGGGCACATAAAACGATCGCTCGGCCTCAATCCAGTGCCGTAGAGTGCGGCCACCATCAACGTCACAATGGAACGATGTTTATGTTTAACGGCTTCGGGCAGCTCACGCGTCGTGCCGGACGTATATTGAAAAATCGCGAAATCGTCGGCGCGCGTGTTGCAAGTAAACGAGGTGGGATATCGCGTCAGCATCGACATAAATTTCTCATCGGCTAACTGCGTTCGCTTGAGCGTTTCCCCGTCGACGATGTCGATTTTCTCGCTGTTGGTCAGCAGCATGGCGGGAGAGCAGTCTCTGATTCGAAGTCCTAGGCCATCGGGACCAAATAGAGTGAACAGGGGTACAGCAATCGCGCCCATTTTCATGATGCCGTAGACACAAGCATAAAACGCAAGCGATGGCTCGAGCATCACGGCGACGCGATCGCCGGGTTTGACCTGTCGTTCTTGCAGATAATGTGCAAATTGCGAGGACTTTTCAGACAGCGCTTTATAGGAAATGATTTCATCAGGGCCGTCGGCTCGAACGACGATCAACGCTGTTTCCTGACTATCCGCATATCGATCGACACATTCGTGGGCGATGTTGAGTCGCTCTCTGTCACCATCAAAAAGATCCCACAATTTTTCCGAGGAAAAATGCTGTTGCGCGTCCGCATACGACATGTATTCGGTCAGCTTTGACATGGCTTGTCTCTATGTGTTTTAAATATCGTTGATGAAATGAATTTAACGACTGAGTCATTCATTGTCAAATACAAATAATCATTGTATTAGTACAATAAAATTAGATATAATTTTAGATATGAAAAAACTGACCGAAGCTAGCAGTTCGTCAAAAAGCGTGCCGCGCATTCGGCCTGTCCCCGCAGTATCGCGTGCGGTTGCGATCTTACGATTTCTTGGGAAAATGCGTACCCCCATGGGGGTCAATGCCATCGCGCAGGCGCTGGGACTTGTGCCGAGTACGTGCCTGCATATCTTGCGCGCCTTGGTGGAGGAAAAACTGATCTCCTTTGATCCAATCACGAAACACTATCGACTCGGTGCTGGCATGTTGACCTTGGCGCGGAGCGCGATTGAGTCAAATGCTTTTCCTTTAATCGCTCAGCCTGCACTTGATCGCTTATCCACAAAATGGGGTGTCACTGCGATCGGTGTTGATGTGAGTGATCCGGATCAAATGATCGTAGTTGCGTTGTCACGCTCGAGCATGCCATTTCGTTTGCATGTCGATGTCGGGAGCGTGTTCCCGGCGTTGTTGAGCGCGACAGGCAGGCTAGTGGCGGCCTTTGGTGGGCAATCTCAGACCGATATCAAAAAGCGCTTTTCAACACTACGTTGGGATAAACCCGTCAAATATGAAGACTGGCACAAGGAAGTAGTTTTTGCCAAAAAAAACCATTTCAGCCTGGATCGAAATACCTACATCGCAGGCGTGACGATCGCTGCGGTTCCAGTCCTCACGCCAACGGGCAAAATTTCACACACGATTGTCTGTGCGAGCCTGATGGACGCGCTGAACAAAACTGAAATACAAAAATTGATCAAAGAGATGCAGTTAGAGGCACGCATCGTGACTGATCAAGTTTTTGTTTAAACATAAGAGGAGAAAACATGAGCGAACTCTTTCATCCCGAACAAGCTGGCTGGAAAGCGTGCCGAACTGAAGGATTTTTTTCAACGATAGGCACACTTTGGTCAAAAAAAAATGCTATGTCCTGGGACTACGGCTTGCTTCTTGTGCCCCAGCATGAAAATCCTCTCGGCATTGCACATGGTGGCGTACTCATGACATTCATGGATCAGGCCATTAGCATGATTGCTTGGAGCGAGTCGGATCGCCAGCCCAGTGCAACGGTCCAGCTTGATACACATTTTCTCGCACCCGCAAAAGCTGGTGATTTCGTGGTCGCGCGCGTTCAGGTCACAAGAAAAAGCGCGAGTCTGATTTTCCTGCGTGGAACATTATGTGTTGAGGACAGAGAAATCATGACCGCACAGGGACTGATGAAAAATGTTCGCCGCTCAACGGACTGAATAAGCAAGTTGCTCCAGAATCATTTTCAGTTTGTCGTAGGCGTCCGCTCTTGAGGCGGGGTGCGGACCGACATGAACACCTTCACCGGGATTGACGCCATTCGGGACATCGCGTCGCAAACGAACTTTACCCGTTGGGCTATCAAAGCCATGATGCGCCTCCGGATAAACAAATAACTGCGCCCCGATGCGTTTCCCTAGCGCGATGCATGGTTGCGGGGGCGTCCAGTCATCCTTACCTCCGATAAAGAGCGTGAGGGGGACGCGTGTTTGGTAATTGCGCGCTAACTGTTGTGAACAGCCAGGATAAAAAGCCACAGCCTGATCAATGAGGTTCTCGACGCGATAGGCGGAACCTACCGAAGTTTCTGTTTTAGGCGTTTCAATGGTCTGTAATACCGTCGTCCCACCATTTGACCACCCTAATAAAACGCTTTTGAGAGGGCTTGGGGTCATGGGCGGCTGCCCAGCATCAAGCCAGTTTTGCCCCTTGACCCAGTTCGCAGTGGCGAGCGCATCCATTTTTCGATGACTTTGTTTGATGGTGCGCTCAGAAAATTTCTGTGTGCAAATTTCTCTTCGACCACGAAGCGTAAAACTATCGGGAAAAACAGCGATCCAATCCAAGTCATTGGCAAACTTGGCCATCCCTGCATGCCGAGAGGAGAGTTTGTCGCCGTTTTGTGTGTTGGTGGAAAGCAAGCCTCCACAACCATGCAGGGCGATCAGTACGCCTTTTGGCGTATTTATGGGAAGGAAGACGTGCAGCGAGATGTCTTGTTGCTGTGGTAAGGTCAGCTTGGTCTGATATGCCCGCTCAACGGCATAAACATGAGGTGTGAGGGCGGAAAAACATACGCTCAAGCACAATAAAAGATGTTTGATATTAGACAATTGTGTTCCAATTTGGAAGATCGTAAAACCTTATTAAAAATTGCATCAATACGTTGCATCCGACGACCGGAGAGTGACTATGAAATTTACGCTAAAAAAGAGCATGACGGCGCTTGCCATGGCTACTGGGGCACTTGTTTCGACGCAGGCGCTTGCTCAAAAACAGCCTAATGTTCTGATCCTATGGGGTGATGATATTGGCCAGTTTAATATCAGCGCCTACAACATGGGGATGATGGGTTACAAAACACCTAACATCGACAGCATCGCCAAGCAAGGCGCACTCTTCACGGACTGGTACGGTCAGCAGAGCAGTACGGCGGGACGCGCTGCGTTCATTACCGGACAGTCGCCGATTCGGACGGGTCTGACAAAAGTTGGTCTGCCAGGCACGCCTGAAGGGATGCGTAAAGAGGATCCAACGCTCGCGACGCTCTTAAAAGCCCGTGGCTACAAGACAGGACAGTTCGGTAAAAATCACCTCGGTGATCGCGACGACATGTTGCCAACCGCACACGGATTTGATGAGTTTTTTGGCAATCTCTATCACTTGAACGCCGAAGAGGAGCCAGAGAATCCAGACTACCCGAAAGACCCGGCCTTCAAAAAGAAATTCGGTCCTCGCGGTGTGATCCATAGCTTTGCGGGTGGCGCGATCAAGGATACGGGTCCCTTGACACGCAAGCGCATGGAGACGATTGATGACGAGGTGATGGTCAAGACGCTTGATTTTATGGAGCGTGCGAAAAAAGAAGACAAACCTTTCTTCATCTGGTGGAACTCCACCCGCATGCACATCTTTACGCATCTGAAGGAAGCCTCAAGAGGCAAGACAGGCCTGGGCGTTTATGCAGACGGGATGGTCGAGCATGATGGTCACGTGGGCCAGATCCTGGCCAAACTCAAAGCGCTCGGACTCGATGAGAACACCATCATTATGTATTCGACGGACAATGGAGCAGAAACCTTTACCTGGCCCGACGGCGGGACCACGATGTTCCGCGGTGAAAAGAATACCAATTGGGAAGGTGGTTATCGCGTCCCCGCAATGATCAAGTGGCCTGGCGTGATCAAGCCTGGCACCATCAACAACAATATCGCCGCCCATGAAGATATGGTTCCAACTCTATTAGCTGCAGCGGGTGACAAGACCGTCAAACAAGACCTGCTCAAGGGCCGTAAAATTGGCGACATGACCTACAAGGTCCATCTTGATGGCTACGATCTCGGCCCCTCGTTGAAAGACGAAAAGCAAGTTTGGCCACGTCGCGAGTTTATTTACTGGACCGATGATGGCAGCGTGGCGGCTTTGCGTTACGACAACTGGAAGGTCACTTTCCTGCAGCAAGACGCTGAGGGTATGGAGGTTTGGCAAAAACCTTTCACTCAGTTACGTGCTCCTACGCTGACAAACTTGCGCATGGATCCTTTTGAGCGCGCGCAAAAGGAACATGCAATGGGTTACCAGCGTTGGTATCTGGATCGCATGTTTGCGATCGCTCCAGCAGGCGCCTATGTGGGTCGGTGGTTACAGAGCTTTAAGGAATTCCCTCCTCGCCAGAAGCCAGGCAGCTTTAACCTCGATCGCGTGATGGAAGCCGTAACGCGTTCGCAGCAAAACTAATCGCGATGATATGTTGCTGAGCACATCAGCATAAAAGCACGAAAGCACGTTAGACTAACTCCGCCCTCATCAGGCGGAGTTTTTTTTGTTTATCCTACGGGTGGAAATTTTCAATGAAGAAAGTGATTGCGGGTCTGTTATTTTTTGTAGCCGTCAATGCTTTTGCTCAAGGACTGCTGCCTTCTTGGAATGAGGGTCCAAGCAAACAAGCTGTGATCAGTTTTATCGAGAAAACCACGACACAGGGAAGTGCAGATTACATACCCGTTGCAGAGCGTATCGCGGTATTCGATAACGATGGCACCCTGTGGAGCGAACAACCCATTTATGTTCAGATCGCTTTCACGTTTGATCGCATCAAAGCGCTTGCGCCTCAGCATCCAGCATGGAAGAGCACACAGCCATTTAAAGCGGTTCTTGAAGATGATTTAAAAGCTGTGCTCGCCACAGGTCATAAGGGCCTCTTTGAACTCATCGCTGCGACGCATGCCGGCATCGACACAGAAACTTTCCGCAGCATGGTCGAGCAGTGGCTCAAGACCGCGCGTCATCCTAAAACAGGACGACCATACACGGAGATGATTTATCAGCCGATGCTGGAGTTACTCGCGCATCTAGAGGCGCGAGGCTATAAAACTTATATCGTTTCGGGTGGAGGCATTGAGTTTATGCGACCCTGGACCGAGAGGGTCTATGGCATTCCGCCTGAACGTGTGATTGGAAGCTCCATCAAGTCCAAGTTTGAGATTGTTGATGGCACCCCAAAGATCATCGGCTTACCCCAGTTGCAATTCATCGATGATGGCTCGAATAAACCCATCGCAATTCAAGAACGTATTGGGCGGCGCCCGGTGATGGCTTTTGGTAATTCAGATGGCGATCGTGAAATGCTGCTGTGGACGACGGCAGGCAAAGGGCCCCGCTTTGGTATGTTGATCCGTCATACTGACGATATCCGCGAGGTGGCGTACGATCGTCACTCGCCCATTGGGCACCTTGAAAAAGCACTCGACATGGCGCCAGAGAAAGGCTGGGTCGTCGTCGATATGAAGAAAGAATGGAAAGAGATTTTTCCACCGAAGAAATAGAAATCTCTTCGGTAGCTTTATTTGGGCAGACGACCCAAGTGCTTGAGAATACGAACCACATCGGGCCCGATGTGATCGTAAAAGTGAAAGAGGCCGGAGCAGAGATAGTTCATTCCGGATTCGCCATCCCGACTCTTGATGAGTCGGTTTTTTGGACACTCGCCCCAGCAGAGTTGGAGATAGTCACAAGAGCGACACTGTTTGGGTAAGGTGTCGCGCTTGTCCATCCCGAATTTTTCCTGCACGACAGAAAATGCCATGTCACCCAGATGCGTTTGTGCGATATTGCCAAGGCGGTACTCAGGATAAACAAAGTGATCGCATGAGTACACTTCACCATCGTGTTCTACAGCGAGACCTTTACCGCAAAACTCTGCTTGTGTGCATGTCTGGGCAGGCATTCCTGCCGCTTGTGCGATCGCTGTTTCAAATAAATTGACATGAATACGACCGAAATCTGTCGCAAGCCATTCATCCCAAACACCCGATAAAAACGTGCCATAGTCATCAGGATCGACGGACCAGTCTGTCACGATCGATAAGGGATGGCCTGGCTTGGCACGTGCCGAATCCTGAAGAGGTGCAGAAGAGAAATCCATTTTTCCAGGCGCAGATTCTTTGAACGCACGAGGTTCGACGGCAGGGTTGAACTGCACTCGCCAGCTGCCGACTTCATCGACCAAAAAGCGGTAAACCTCTTTTGGGTGTTTGGCGTTTGCGCGATTCACGACACACAGCGCAGCAAAAGATACGTCGGCAGCGACGAGTTTGCGGGCAGCGCTCATCACCAAATCGAACGTGGGTTTGTTATTGCGCGTTTTTCTATAACGATCGTGCAGTTCACGTGGGCCATCGATGGAAAGTCCAACGTGGAAATTATTTTTTTTAAGGAAAGCGATCCATGTATCGTCCAGAGCAATGCCATTTGTTTGCAAGTCGTTTTCGATACGCTGACCTACCTTGGCATACTTGGCTTGTAATTCGACGACACGCTCATAAAAAGGTAGTCCCATCAAGGTGGGTTCGCCACCCTGCCAGGAAAACACGACCTGTTCTCCGGTCTGACTCTCAATGTATTGGCGGATGTGCTGCTCAAGCGTGGGATCATCCATCCGCGCATGCGGCTTATGTTCGAGCAGATCTGTTTTATGCAGATAAAAACAATAATCGCAATCGATATTGCACTCCGCGCCAGAAGGTTTGTTCATCGCATGAAAGCGATAGTTTCTGCCAGCGGGGAGTGGAGGGAGTTTGAGCTCAGGCTTTTGCACGGAGAGTATGCTTACTTGTTGATTTTTGTGATCTTGTTTCCTTGAATACCAACACCTGCCATCAAACCTTTTTGTCCAAATACAAAGGCGTAAATATCTTTTTGCATGGTGTTGGTCGTCATAGACTTTGTCATGCCCTGGTCAATCACAACAACACTGGGGCCGACGCCAACCTCAAAACCTTCGGCGACATTCAAGGAGTTAACGGCCGCCTCGGTCATGAAAAACATGGCATAACCATACTCTTGAGCACCCGCTTGAAAACCAAAAGAGGCGCCACCCGTATTGTAAAACGCAGCAGCCTTGTCGCCACGCCACAGGACACCTTCGCCATACTGACCGGCGACCATGAAACCAGCTTTCTTAATGTTAGGGAAAACTAAAATTGCGGCGGCTTTAGTGCTGAGCTCTTTGGCGATCGCATTTTGTGAAATCAGAGAATTGAGCGCGGCACGTGAGTTGCGTTCAAGTGCAACGCGTGTCTCTGCGTGAGCGCTCGATGCAAAAATTGTGGAGATTGAAAGAATCAGAATTGAAAAAGTGTTACGAAGCGAACGAGTCAGCATGATGAAATCTGTGAGTTGATGAATCAGGGGTCGCTAGACAGGGAGAATGGCCTCTCAGCGTGAGGTAAATAGAATACACGCAAGTTTAATCGTTGGATACTATTCCCGATCTTGTAAGGGAGCTAACGCTCTACAAGGCCCCAGAACAGTCATCGTAACAATGGCTGCGCGCAGATTGGCTTGGGTTCCGAGCCGTGGATGCGCCGCGCGCGTGCCCGTTGGTGTACGCCTCGGTGCATCAGGTTGGGTTGAAGCGATCTCTTGATAGCGTTGCCCCGTATACAGAGGCGAAGAATAGGCAGGGGTTGCCGCGATGGGGACGAACACCGTTGGTGGGGCTTCAGGGATGGATACGCTCGGAGAAGGAACCTTTGATTCAGCTTTTGGTTGTGGAAAATTCCACTCCTCAAGGTCTGAGCCTTGAGGTTGGGATTCGATACTCCCAGGCATCTTTTTCAGGATGAACGGTTTTGTACTGGTTTTGATTTTGCGTTTTGAACGCTCGTTGATATAGGCGATCAACGCAGCGATACCTGCGAAAATCGCAACAACCGAAGCGAGCTCTATGTCAAACATAAGGACTTACTTCCTTGGAGTAGAAGGAGTAGGATCGTCAGGTGTACCTGCAATGGTATCTCGCATTTGGGTATCCGCCTGTAAATTTTTCATACGGTAATAATCCATGATGCCCAAGTTGCCTTCGCGGAACGCCATTGCCATCGCATGGGGCACTTCGGCTTCGGCTTCGACGACTTTGGCGCGCATTTCTTGTTCAAGCGCGACCGCCATGGCACGTCGCTCCTCTGCCTTGGCCTGAGCGATTTGTTTGTCGGCATTCGCTTGATCGATTTGAAGCTTGGCGCCGATGTTGGCACCGACATCCACATCCGCGATATCGATAGACAGAATCTCATATGCCGTGCCCGCATCCAGGCCTTTGCTTAAAATATGTTT
>CAMBLP010000079.1 GCA_945868195.1 Bordetella parapertussis | reverse complement strand
ATCGAAATGGGTGTGAAGCCTTTGAGTGGGTCATAGCCCATCTTTTTCATGTTCGGCAAAATCGTCATCGGACCGGAGTCAGTGATGTGCAAGGTATAGCCATCCGGCGCCGCTTTGGAGGTAAAGTCTGCTGCAACTGAGGCACCTGCGCCCGGCTTGAACTCAATGATGACTGGTTGCTTAAGCATCTTTGACAGTTGATCTGCAATTGGGCGGATCAGCTTGTCAGCAGCACCGCCAGGCGCGTAGCCCACGACCATACGAATAGGTTTGTCGGGATATTGCGCCATGGCCATCGGACTGAAAACCGACAGGGCCAGAGCGCCCGCCAAGACTGATTTGATTAAACGCATTTAAATCTCCTGATTGTTATTAAAAATGACCGAGGAGAGCTTGAAATAGCTTCCTCGGCTGCTGCTACAAATCACTTTTTAGTAAAAAGTTCGTCCGGAATCAAGACAATTGCGCCTTGGGTTGTACGGCCTTCAAGCAGGCGATGCGCTTCGCTGGCCTGACTTAAGGGCAATACTTTTTCGATATCTAGACGCACGGTTGGATCGCCTAGTATTTCAAAGGCTTCTTTGCTCATTGCCAGCATCTCGGCGCGGTCGGTGACATAGGTTTTTAACGTCGGACGGCATACCCAGAGTGACTTGCTGTGCAGGTCTTGCAATTTAAATCCCTCGACTTGGCCAGAGGCTGTGCCGTAGTTCACCACGAGTCCTCTGGACTCGAGACATTTGACTGAACCATCGAACGTATCTTTGCCAACCGAGTCGAACACGACGCTCACACCTTTGCCAGCAGTGATGCGGTTGACCTCTGCGACGAAGTCTTGGGTGCGATAGTTGATGGCAAAGTCTGCGCCGAGCGCGAGTGCGGTGTTGATTTTGGCGTCGCTGCCAGCCGTTGCGATCACAATCAGTCCCAGCCGTTTGGCCCACTGGACGAGGATTTGACCGACGCCTCCGGCTGCGGCATGCACCAAGACACGGGTGCCAGGCGCTAAAACACGCATTTTTTTGAGGAGATATTGCGAGGTCAGTGTCCGCACTAGGCCTGCGGCGACTCGGACATCATCCAGGGACTCAGGCACGGGAATGACGCGTTCTGCGGGAAGCGCTAAATGGGTGCAGTAACTCCCTACACCAGCATTGGTGTAGGTGGCTTTGTCACCGACTTTGAGGTCGCGGACATTGCTACCGATCGTTTTGATTCGGCCAATACCGCTGACTCCTGGAATAAAGGGCGGAGTAGGATTGTGGGAATGGGGTTGTCCAGCGCGCAAATAAATATCAACAAAGTTGACGGCGACAGCGGTTTGTTCGATGACGACTTCGTCTGCACCAGGAACGGGCATGGGTATAGGCTGAGCCTTGAGAACATCGGGGCCGCCGATGGCGGTGACAAAGACGGCAAAGGGTGCTGACATACAAGCGATTCCAGATATTTTATTGACGTGAGAACATCACACTTTACAGACTCTCCAACTGTCCAGTCAAAATGTGTTATTCCCTAGGTATTTACCCTCAATTAGGTGCTACGATGGCTGCCACAATACTCAGTCACGCTAAACTTGTTGAGCATTGACAGAGTTTGACTACAAACTCTGGTCATATTAAACAATCATGGTCGACCTATCGATCTCCCATTCGCTCAAGGATATCCTCATGCGTAAATCTGTATCTTGGCTTGCCGGCGCAATGATTGCCACGGCAGCTCTCTCGGCTCAGGCCCAAACCAAGTGGGACTTGCCTTCTGCTTACCCGGCGGCAAACTTTCACGTAGAAAACTTGGTTGAGTTCACTAAAGATGTGGCGCAAGCTTCTAAGGGAAAACTGAATATTACTGTTCACCCTGCTGCCTCACTTTATAAAGCACCTGAGATTAAGCGTGCGGTTCAGGGCAACCAGGCGCAGCTTGGCGAGATCCTTTTAGTGAACTTTGCGAACGAAGATCCTATTTATGAACTCGACGGTTTGCCTTTCCTCGTGTCGAGCTATGCGGGTGCCCGTAAGCTTGCGGATATTCAGAAGCCTTACTTAGAAAAGAAATTGGCTGCCCAGGGCATGATGTTGTTGTTTACAGTGCCATGGCCACCACAGGGCATTTTCACTAACCGTGACCTGAAGTCTGTTGCGGATATGAAAGGCCTGAAGTGGCGCGCATACAGCCCCGCAACTTCTAAGATTGCCGAGTTGTCTGGAGCACAATCCGTCACGATTCAACAAGCCGAGCTTTCACAGGCGATGGCGACTGGCGTGATTGATTCCTACATGTCCTCAAGCGCGACTGGCGTGGACACCAAGACCTACGAATACATCAAAAAGTTTTTTGATACGCAGGCTTGGATCCCCAAGAATGCAATCTTGATGAACAAGAAGGCGTTTGATGCGCTCGATGCAGACACCAAGAAAGCTGTTCTTGCAGCAGGTGCTCGTGCCGAAGCCCGCGGTTGGAAGCTTTCAGAAGCCAAAACAAAAGAGTACTTGGCGGCCTGGACTAAAAACGGTGGACAGATCATTCCTCCCAGCCCAGAGCTGACCAAAGGTTTGAACGACATCGGTCAAAAGATGTTGGCTGACTACCTCAAAAAGTCTGGCAAAGATGGCCAAGCCATTGTTGACGCTCTGAAAAAGTAATCGATGCGACGTTTTCTTGATGGTCTTTACACTGCCGCCGAATTTCTGGCGGCAGTTTCTTTGATTGGTGTACTGCTAACAGTACTTCTGAGTGTTGCCTCTCGGCAGCTCACCTTTCATATTGCCGGGCTGGATGCATACGCAGGCTATCTGATGGCTTCGGCAGGCTTTTTCGCCTTGGCCTCGACGTTGCGTCATGGCGAACATATACGGGTGACGATTCTGCTCAATGTGTTGTCACCGGCCGCCAAGCGACGCCTAGATATTGGCGCGATTGTGGTTGGATTGGCGGTTGCGGTATCGCTTGCTTTTTTTAGTTCAAAGCTAGTGTGGGACTCAAGGATGTTCAATGACATCTCCACGAGCAATGATGCGACCCCTCTTTGGATTCCCCAACTTTCGATGGCCGCGGGAAATATATTGTTTGTGATTGCTTTCCTTGATTTACTCGTGGCTCGTATTCGTGGACAAGATTTGTTGATTGATTCACAGGAGCCACAGCGTAATGAATGATATTTTGATCGTCACGCTGTTGATTGTGTCGCTCTTTGGTTTTTTGGCTGGGGGTGTTTGGGTAGGTTTAACGCTTGCGGGTACCGCTTGGATTGGCATGGAGTTGTTTTCCACCCGTCCGGCCGGCGATGCAATGGCCATTACGATTTGGGGTGCTTCGTCGAGTTGGACGTTAACCGCGTTGCCTTTGTTTTTATGGATGGGTGAAATCCTTTTCCGTACGCGGCTGTCGCAAGACTTGTTCTCCGGTCTTGCACCTTGGCTTAACAAGCTGCCTGGCCGTTTGCTTCACACGAACGTGATTGGCTGCGCCATTTTTGCTGCGGTGTCGGGTTCTTCGGCGGCGACTTGTGCAACGATTGGCAAAATGACATTGCCTGAGCTTAAAAAGCGCGGCTATCCAGATGATATGGTGATCGGTACTCTTGCCGGAGCCGGGACGCTTGGTCTGCTTATTCCACCTTCGATCATTATGATTGTGTACGGTGTCGCAGCCGAAGTGTCGATTGCAAAATTGTTTATCGCCGGTATTTTGCCAGGGATTTTTCTGGCGATACTATTTATGGGTTACATCATGGTTTGGGCTTGGCGCAATCCATCCCAAGTACCCCCCGCTGACGAGGAAATTTCTTTCCGACAAAAGGTCTACCAGTCTCGCAGCTTATTTCCTGTCTTGCTCTTGATTGCCAGCGTGTTGGGCTCTATTTACAGTGGCATCGCTACGGCGACTGAAGCGGCTGCGATCGGAGTGCTCGGCGCTTTGGTGATCTCCGTTTTTCAAGGATCATTAAATTGGGCGAATTTTAAAGGGTCGTTGATAGGAGCCGCACGACTCTATTGCATGATTGCACTGATTCTGGCGGGCGCTCAGTTTCTGACGCTTTCCATGGGATATATTGGCCTGCCTCGTGCTGTGGCTGAGTGGATCGGGAGTCTTGGTCTCTCTCAGTTTTGGCTGATCATGGTGTTGATGGTCTTTTTTATTATCCTGGGTTGTTTTCTGGATGGGATTTCGATGGTTGTCCTGACCATGGGCGTACTCTTGCCCACGGTTCAAGCTGCTGGTATTGATCTGATCTGGTTTGGAATTTTCATTGTGTTCGTGGTTGAGATGGCGCAGCTGACTCCGCCGGTGGGATTCAACCTATTTGTGCTTGCAGGCATGACTAAGCGCGATCTCCCTTATATCGCCCGTGTGTCGTCGCCTTTATTTTTCTTGATGGTCTTTGCGGTGTTGGTGCTTTATTTTGTACCCGAACTCGCGACATTGCTTCCTCAGCACATGAAGCTGTAAGATGGGCTCATACACGGCAGACCTCGGTTGAGGTTTGCAGTTCAGTGCTCGGACGCTAGAGACTTCGATGGAGGCTTGAGATGAGTTCACCTAGTCTCGTTCAAAATCTTCGCCAACAGGTCATGCAACGACTGCCATTTTCTGAAATGGCGATTGCCGATGTTGATTTTTTTCTGACCTCTTGTTCTGAAGTCTATTTTGCTCCCGACGAGATCATACTGACCCCCGCCGATGGGCCGCCCGCTTATCTTTATTTAATTAGGCAAGGACGTGTCTCTGGTAGACGTGTCAATCCCGGCTTGGTTGAAACGGTCTTTGAAATGGAGCCCGGGGATTTATTTTCCTTGAGCGCGAGTCTTGCCGCGAGACCCGTAGCCGCCACGTATACCTCGATCACGGATTGCTTTTGCCTGCGATTGCCCACTGCAGCGCTTCAGTCGCTCTCGAGTCGCTCGCAAACGTTTCGAGATTTTGCCAATAATCGTGTCTGGATGTTGCTTGAGCAGTCCAGGCAAGCGATGCGCAATAGTTTGGCATCCAAGGCACTGCACGAGCAATCGCTTGAAAGTCGTTTGGGTGATTTGATTCGACGTGTGCCAGTCGTGACTCAGCCGAATACTTCCTTGCGCGAAGCTTTGACGCTGGTTCATGAAAAGCAAGTCGGGTCTGTGCTCATTACCGAGAATGGGCATGAAATTTTAGGCATTTTGACTCGAGATGACGTGCTCAGTCGCGTAACCTTGGCAGGGCTGAGTTTGGATACGCCTATCAGTGCGGTCATGTCGAAAAACGTCAAGACTTTAACGGTTGATGATACGGCAGAAGAAGCGGCCGTCATGATGTCCCGATTTCGTATTCGCCATGTGCCGATCTTGGAGCAAGGTCGCATCGTGGGTTGTATTTCGCAGCGAGATCTCTTTTCCTTGCAGCGCTTGTCTTTTGACACGATTAGTAGTGCGGTGCGGATGGCCGAAGATGTCTCTGCTTTACAAGAGTGCGCGGTCAATATTCGCAAGTTCGCGCGAAGTCTTTTGGGACAAGGTGTCAAGGCGCGACAACTCACATTTTTAATCAGTCATCTCAACGATGTGTTGACGTCAAAGCTGGTGATCTTGTTGGCGCATCAGCACGGGCTCGATACGGATGACTTTGCTTGGATCGCCCTGGGTTCCGAGGGACGCAGCGAGCAGACGATTGCGACCGACCAAGACAATGCGCTGATTTACGTTGAGCGGGGTGACGCAGCGCTCAAGGACCGTTATCTCTCTTTCGCCCGCGAGGTGAATGAAGCGCTTGACGCGTGTGGATATCCACTCTGCAAAGGCAACATCATGGCCAGCAATCCGATGCTGTGTCTGACGCAGCAAGAGTGGCGCAACCGTTTTGCGCATTGGGTCGAGCATGGGCATCCCGAGGATGTGTTGAACGCTGGGATCTTTTTTGATTTCAGGTCGCTGGTCGGCAACGATCAGCTGTTAAAGGTCCTGCGCACCGAAGTGACAGAAATGACGGCGACGACGCCCCGTTTTCTGAAGCTCATGGCCGAGGCCGCGTTACGCAATACCGTACCGTTGAATTGGCTTGGCAGTTTGGACACCAAGAAAATCGACAATAAACAGGTGATCGACCTCAAGATGCAGGGGACGGCCATCGTGGTGGAAGTGGCGCGCATCTACGCACTGGCGCATCGTATCGAGGCGCTCAATACGCAGGAGCGTCTGGCGGCCATCGGGCGGTTGACGGGGGTTCCCAAAAAGGAATGTTCGGGCTGGATCGCGGCTTTTCAATATCTACAGACTTTACGGTTATCGATCCAATTGGATGGTGGCATGATGGGTGACAATCCGAATGCGCTGGATGTGGATACCCTTAATGCGGTCGACAGGACAATCTTAAAGGGATCGATGGCGCGCATCCGTTCATTACAACAACGTCTCGAGCTTGATTATGTTCGCTGAACTAACAAGGTGGTTCGGGAGTCATTTCGTCCGCGTGCAAGAGGATCGGCATCAAGTCCAGCGTTGGATCATGCTCGATGTCGAAACAACAGGTCTGGACCCCCGTGCGGATCAATTGTTGGCGATCGCGGCGGTGGCTTTGCGCTTTACGCCAGCGAATGGGCAGCTTGAGGTGTCGGTCGGCGATAGTTTTGAAGTGGTGCTACGTCAGGATAAGCCGTCGGGCAAGGATAATATCTTGATTCACCACATAGGGGTTCAGGCTCAGAGCGAGGGGTATGCCCCAGAGCTGGCGTTGGAACAATTCAGAACTTGGGCAGGTACCGCGCCTTTATTGGCATTCCATGCCGCGTTTGATGCAGCGATGATCGAGCGCGCCTTTCGACGCTACCATCTGCCACCGTTGGTCAATGAGTGGATGGATGTCGAGCCGCTCGCTCGTTTAGTCGGTGGCAATCCAAAGGCGCGCGCCCTCGATGATTGGTTAAAATATTTTGGTATTGAATGTGCGGTCAGGCATCAGGCTGCGGCGGATGCTTTTGCAACGGCAGAGCTTCTGTTGCGCTTGTGGCCCGTCGCACGTAAAGAGGTCAAGTCATGGTCGCAATTACGCAAACTTGTCCGCCAAGCGGCATGGGTGCCTCAATAATGCGCGAGCGCGCGCAGGGATGTCAGGTTTTATGAATGTTCAAGACATAGTGATCGGATCCGGTCTGTTGATTGGATTGCTTTTTGGAGCGACCGGACAGTTTTCTGGTTTTTGTTTAAATCGCGCACTCAAAGAGTATTGGCAGTCTGGCGCTCTCCATAAGGCGCAGTCGTTCGTGCTGGCCCTGTTCGTGGCGATGATCGGTACGCAGTCATTGGCTCAGTTTGGCTTGATTGATTTGAGTAAATCCATCTACCGCGGCCCGATGTTTTCGTGGCTGCTCGTCCCTCTTGGCGGTGTCTTATTTGGCTATGGCATGATGCTGGCCAATGGTTGTGGCGCGCGGACCTTGGTGTTGTTCGCCCAAGGTAATTTACGGTCTTTGGTCGTGTTGTTATGCCTGGGTGTTTCTGCCTATGCGACGCTGACAGGGGTATTGGGACCTTTGCGTCTATCGCTCAGTCAAATGACGACAATGCCTGGCGCCAGCATTGCCGATTTGCCCTTGGTGATGCAAGCTTGGCTGTTAGGGGCGCTCTTGCTCTCTCTGGCTATCTTTAGTTTTTGGAAGTTGCATTTGCTTCGACACAAAAAAGATTTATTTGCGGGCTTCGTCATGGGGCTGTTGATTGTTGCGGGGTGGTTCTCGACCGGCTGGTTGGCCTTCGATGAATTCGAGCCTGTCAATCTCGTCTCTTTAACGTTTGTCGCTCCAATTGGCGAGACTATTCAGTATGCGATGATCGCGACGGGGATGAAGCTGAGTTTTGGCGTGTCAAGCGTGCTGGGCGTCTTGTTGGGCTCGTTTCTGTTGGCTTGTCTAAGCAAACGTTTACACCTTCAAGGTTTTAGCTCACCCAGAGAAATGTTGCGTTACATCGCCGGCGGTGTGTTGATGGGCGTAGGAGGCGCTTTGGCGTTAGGGTGCTCGATCGGTCAGGGTCTGACCGGACTTTCTACGCTTGCGTTAAGTTCGGTGATCGCCATGGCGGGTATCTTGTGTGGAGCCCGCCTTGGCTTGCGTCATCTTTAATGCCAAGTGATTTAAATCGCTTGGAGTTTCTTTTCCTGTTGCTGTTTATGGCGTAACCAGATGAGCGCTACGGCCATGAGTACCACGGGAAAGAGCGAGGCAAAATTCAAAATATCCCAACCTGAGGTTGTGACCAAGGCGCCTGAACTAAACGAGGTGATCGCCATAGTGGCAAACACAAAGAAGTTGATGATGCCTTGTGCCTTATCTTTTTCTTCGGGTCTATAGGCGGTCATCGCCAAGCTCGTCGCGCCGGTAAACAGGAAGTTCCAGCCTACGCCGAGAATAAAGGAGGAGAGCAGGAACTGATAGACCTCAACACCTGAGAGTGCGATCAAAATGCACACGAAATTCAGGACAATGCCCAAAATCATAATGCGATAGGTACCGAATTTTTTAATCAGTGAGCCTGTGAAAAAACCGGGCGCGAACATGCCGATGACATGCCATTGCAGCACCAGAGCAGCATCTGAAAAGGGCAGTCCACAGACCTTCATCGCGAGAGGTGTCGCGGCCATGAGCAAGTTCATGACGCCGTAACCCAAGGCGGAGCTGACAGCGGCGATCAAGAAAACAGGCTGCTTTAACAGCTCCAAGGTGCTGCGTCCAGGAGGTAAAACTTTTTTGACCTCGACTTCATCTGGAAAATGAATGAAGTTCATCACGATCAAGCCGAGGATCCCTGCCACGGTCAGCGTCAGGTAAGCACCGAGAAAGGGCGTATCAAAAGAGTCTTTGGTCAGGGCGGCCAAGTTGGGGCCGGCAACAGCGCCCAAAATACCTCCGGCGAGTACCCAAGAGATCGCCTTGTCACGCAAACTGACGTGGGTCAATTCTGCCGCTGCAAATCTGTAGAGTTGACCATTCGCACTGTAGTAGCCAGCGACGAATGTGCCGAAGGTGAGCAGCCAGAAATTTTTCGAATAGGCGGCATAGCCACAGATCAATGATGATAAAACGGCGACGAGTAAACCCAGTTGAAAGGATTTTTGACGACCGTATTTTTTTTGTGTACGCGCGACGATGCCAGTTGACAGCGCACCTCCCACGACATATCCCATGATAGGGAGCGTGGCCATCCAGGTGATGTTTGTCAGGCTCAGACCGACGAGGCCATTGATGGCGACAAAGGTAATGTTGTTGGTGAGAAAGATGCCCTGACACAAAATCAGTAACACCAAGTTTTTATTAAGTAAGCGCGGCGAATTTTCCATGAAGCTGATTAAAGCACAACCTAAGGTTTGATAATTTCGGGAGAGAGATGCTGCACTGCACGATAATGAGTGAGAAAGACTTGGCCGCTCAGATATTTCAGAAAGTCTGATTTTTCTAGACGATCCATGACGGGCCCTTTGACCTCAGAGAGGTGCAAGCAGATATCCGACTCATGCAAGCGTTTTACGATCGCTTCGAGACTTTCTAGGGCGCTGGCATCGATATCGTTGATGGCGGAGCACTGAAGCACGACATGTTTGAGTTGAGGGTTACTTGCGACTTCAGCATTGAGTCGGTCTTCGATGTTTCGCGCGTTGGCAAAGTACAGGCTTTCATCGATCCTAAGGGATAAGACTGTCGGGCTAGTGCGAACCTGATGTCGCACCACGTTACGAAAGTGCTCCGTACCAGGAACGAGACCAATGGTCGCAATATGTGGCTGGCTGCTGCGGTACAAGTGAATCGCGAGCGAGAGGGCAACGCCGGCAACCAGCCCGATTTCGACGCCGAATATCAAGGTCGCCAATAAAGTGAGGGTGACTGCGGCGAAGTCTGCCTTGGCAAAACGCCACGTATGTTTAAAGATGCTGAAG
>CAMBLP010000078.1 GCA_945868195.1 Bordetella parapertussis | reverse complement strand
AAAACGGACCCAAGTGCCCAAGAGTTGCATAATGCAACTCTTGGTTCAATTACACGAATTATTACACGATGATCTTTTTTGAAGATAAGCTACTGTTTTTAAACAAGGTGGTTTCAAGTACGAAGTGCAACACGTTTTAAAGACTGGTGAAACACTTCGTACGGAGTTTTAAAACCTAATCGTTTACGTGGTCGGTGGTTAATACGATCTTGAATCATTTTAAGTTCATCCGCGGTCACGGTCGATAAGGGTCGTTTTTTAGGAATGTACTGGCGTAGCAAGCCATTAAAGTTTTCATTTGAACCGCGCTGCCAGCTGGCAAACGGATCAGCAAAGTAAGCCGTCGATTTCAACGCCTCATCCACAACAGCATGATCCGCAAACTCTTTTCCATTGTCGTAAGTCACTGTTCTGACGCGCTGCGCCAGAGGAGCAAGGCTTGTAATGATGGCCTGGCTAACCAGGTCAGAGGTTTTGCGTGTGACGTGCGACAGGACTGCAAACCCGCTTTTGCGCTCCACGAGCGTCACGATTGCTTGTTTGTGGCCTGCTCCGATTACAGTATCACCCTCCCAGTGACCCACCTGACTGCGTGTTTCAACGCAAGCCGGACGTTCGGCAATGGGTCGTCTGCCAACGATCTGACCCCGACGGTCTCGTCCACTGGCGTAACGCTTGCGTTTCTTTTTCTGGCAGCGCAGCTGCTTCCAAAGTACGCCACCAAGTGCCTTATCGGCGTAGACGTGTCGGTAAATCGTTTCATGACTGACAGGCAGCGAAGCCGCGATCTGCTCAGGGCTCCACTGCAGATTCAGCCGCTCAGCGACCAAGGCTCTCGTCCTGTGATCGATTTGAAAGGCATTTCGACTCGCTTGGGCTCGTTGCTGACAAAGAATCTCAGCCTGCCTAGGTCGATAACCTCGCAATCCAGAGTTACGCAGAACCTCCCGACTGATTGTCGACTGATGTCGACCCAGTATCTGGGCAATCGTCTTGAGGTTCTGTCCTGCTTTCATAAGTGCATAAATCTGATAACGTTCAGTTTGGCTGAGATGTTTATAGCTCATAAGGTGACTTTGACTTGGCGGTCGGGAAATCTGAGATGCTAGAACACTCTCAGCCAACCCGCCTAATTAATCAAAGTTGCACTTCGTACTTGAAACCGCCCAATATTTAAACAACCTACTTTTCTGTTAATCTGCAGGTCGCTGGTTCGAGCCCAGCTCGGGGAGCCAAAAATTCCGTTTTATACAGATTACCCAACCCACAAGGTTGGGCTTTTTTGTTTTGTGGTGTGATCGCGTCTGAAGGCGTGACATTGAATCTTCATACTCATAAAATGAAAGCAAGCGCAGATATTTGGCGGCTGTTTTATAGCCTATTGTTAGGATTAAACCTGTTCATATCGAATTCCTTTAAAGGGTAGACTGTTTGAAAAAAATCATCATCATTGCAGGACCTAATGGTGCTGGCAAAACAACGTTTGCCCGTGACTTTTTACCTTCTGAAGCTCATACGCTTAGATTTATAAATGCCGATTTAATCGCTGCCGGCTTAGCACCCTTCAATCCTGAGTCTGCTGCCTTTAAGGCTGGACGTTTGATGTTGCAAGAAATCGATGAGTGCGTCGCCTCCGGTCATGATTTTGCATTTGAAACTACGCTATCTGGGTTGAGTTATTTGCGAAAAATTAAGCGTTGGCAGACGCTTGGTTATCAGGTGAAATTATGGTTTTTGTCTTTACCAAATGGTAACTTGGCTGTTTCTCGTGTCGCGCAACGCGTTATGCAGGGCGGCCACAACATTCCTGAGGATGTGATTCGTAGACGATTTAAAGCGGGTCTAAAAAACTTTAACCAACATTATTGCTACGCAGTTGATTCTTGGATGCTTTACGATAACTCTGGTATGACACCAAAGCTTCTTGACTGGAGTGATAAATGAATACAAAAGACATTCGAACTTCGAACGATTCAGATTTGATTGGCTCATATGCCGCAATCCAGAGGGCTGCCCGCTCGGCACACGATCTAGCTATTACTACTAATACGGGGATTGTTGTTGTTGTTGATGGGAAAAATGTAACCATTTCCGCTGAGGAGTTAAAACTTTTGCGAGTCAAAGAGGACATAACAAAAACATAAAGCTTTCGGCTATGACGCAAACTATTACGCGGTGGTCTTTTTTTGAATTAAGTCATTGTTTTAAAAGAAAAATCGAATAACCGACTTTTCTATTAATCCTGCTGGTCCTTGGTTCGAATTCAGGGCGGGGAGCCACAGATTGCCCTACTCACAAAGTTGGGCTTTTTGTTTTGTGCTCCGACAGTAACGATGCGCGTGACATCGAACATTCAGAAGCCCATGCGCTTAGATTTATTAATGCAGATTTTATCGCGGTTGACTTAGCACAGTTCAATGCCGAGACTGCTACCTTTAAGGCTGATCTAAAAAACTTTAACCAACATTATCGCTACGCAGTTTATTCTTGGATACTCTACGATAATTATGGTGTGACACCAAAGCCTCTTGAATGGGATGAGCAGTATTCATTTAAATAACTTTACTCAGACTATGTAATCAGCCTTTTATTCAAGCGCATCCACTACCAACTTTTCGTAGGAGCGAATGTTGAGATTACGGCAAATTGAAGTTCTTCATGCAATTATGCAGACAGGTTCTGTTACAGCTGCTGCAAAGTTATTGAATGTCTCACAACCATCAGTAAGCACTGTACTGCAGCACATGGAGTCTCAATTGGGTATGCAGCTCTTCAAACGGTCGGGTGGTCGACTTAAGCCATCGCCCGAGGCTGAAGCACTACTCCCAGAATTATCGGATATTTTTCGACGAGTGAATCGACTCAGTCAAAACGCGCGTTCTCTTGCGAGGGGTCGCTTAGGACGAATTACAGTTGCAGGAACATTGGCGCTCTCTAATGGATACATCGTAGACGCTGTGTCCATCTTCGCACAATCTCATCCTGATGTTGACGTTACGATTCATTCTCTTCAAACGCCTGACATCATAGAACGCGTCCTTTCTCGAGAAATTAACGTAGGAGTCTGTTACGGGGAGATCAACAATAGTGGGCTTCGAACCGAAGAATTTGCTAAAGGCGCGATGATTTGTGTCATGCCTGAAACACATCCTCTCGCTAGAAAAAAACATGTAAGGATCCGGGATCTCGTTGGTGAAACACTCATCACCTATGATGATGGCGATGTGCTTCGAGCAAAAGTCGAGAGTCTTTTCGAAGAATTAGAAATCCAGCCTAGTTTGTCACTCCAAGTGAGTCAAACTATCACTGCTATTCGCTTTGTTCAAAATGGTGCAGGTTTGGCTCTTGTAGAGCCTTTTTATTTCGCAGCTACTCAACCTCTTGGCCTCGTTGCTCGTCCTATTGTGCCTACGCAACATCTCTCTGCAAATCTAATACGCCCAACAGATGCCATCGAGTCGACTGCTTTGATTGCATTTATTGATATTTTGCGATCTATTGCTAAACAGGATGTTCAAAGGTTATAGGCGACCCATAGTTTTTTTTGTGTGCCTACCTCGCGATCGTTATTAGACATCTAGCGTTGGTGCTCTCTACTATTGTTTCGTCCCGTGATAACCGTACAGGCTGCCCGGAACGATCCATCCGAGGAGGGGGCTTATGTCTGATACCGGGCTATCTAAATTTAATGTACTCAAGGCTTTCGACTTGCCGGGCGGGGGAACTGGCATGCTTCATTCCTTGCCTGAGTTAGAGCGACGGGGCTTGGGTAGGATTTCTCGTTTACCAGTCTCCATCAGAATCTTGCTCGAGGCAGCCATTCGTCATTTCGATGGCACGAAGATTACCGAACTGCACGTGCAGGAGCTAGCTAGTTGGCAGCCCAACGGTAACAGGCAGACTGAAGTGCCCCTCGTTCCCTCCCGAATTCTCCTGCAAGATCTTAATGGCGTCCCATTGGTTGCTGATCTTGCTGCGATGCGGGACGTTGCGGTTGAGCTCGATCGCGACCCAGCCCTGATCGAGCCTAATGTACATGTGGATCTTGTTGTTGATCATTCTGTACAAGTAGACCATGTGCGCTCTCCATTCGCTCTTGAGCAGAACATGCAGATCGAAATGCAGCGCAATGAGGAACGTTACCGCTTCCTCAAATGGGGAGCGCAAGCGTTTGCAAACATGAGTGTGATCCCGCCAGGCGTGGGAATCTGTCATCAGGTGAACCTGGAGCGACTGTCAACCGGCGTGCAAGAGGTATCGGGCGTTTACTTCTTTGACACCGTTGTCTGTCCAGACTCACATACGACGATGGTCAACGGTATCGGAATTTTAGGATGGGGTGTTGGCGGGATTGAAGCCGAGGCAGGGATGTTGGGTCAGCCTGTTTACTTTCTCTCACCCAATGTTACTGGGGTCGAACTAATAGGAAGCGTTTCTGCTGGCGTCACATCAACCGATATTGTGTTGAGCATTACCGAGCGGCTTCGACACGAGGGCGTTGTGGGTGACTTCGTAGAATTCTTTGGTCAAGGTGCTGAGGCGTTATCTGTTCCAACTCGAGCAACCATCGCTAATATGGCGCCAGAGTATGGCGCTTTTATAGGATTTTTCCCAGCTGATGAAGCCGTAGTCAGCTACTTTCGAGACACCGATCGCCCTGCAGATATTCTTAAAGCCTATCTCATAGAGCAAGATTTATTTGGAATGCCTAGGGCTGGGGAGATTGATTATTCTCGTGTCATCAGTATCAATCTCTCTGACGTCGTGCCATGTATTGCGGGACCACGTCGTCCGCAGGATCGTATTCCATTGACTGTTGTTAAGGAGACCTTCCGAAAGATATTGTCTACCCCGGCTTCAAATGGTGGTTATGGTGTTAACCCTGACGCCAGCAGGCGCAAGGTGACAGCTGAATCCGGCGGAAAAGATTTTTCAATCGGCCATGGCGACATTTTGATTGCTGCCATCACCTCTTGTACAAATACATCAAATCCGTCGGCGATGATCGCTGCGGGACTTCTTGCCCGAAATGCAATTGAACTCGGACTTGAAGTTGCAAACCATATTAAAACATCATTGGCTCCTGGATCGCGGGCCGTTTCTGATTATCTCAGTCGAGCGGGTTTACTTTCTGCGCTAGCGTCACTTGGCTTTGAGGTTGTTGCGTATGGATGTACAACTTGTATCGGTTTTTCTGGACCGCTCGATCCTTCTATTGCGCGGGTGCTAGACGAAGAGCAGTTCGTTGCATGTGCTGTGCTCTCTGGGAACCGCAATTTTGAAGCGCGCGTGCACGGTAGCATCAAGGCAAACTTTCTTGCTTCACCACCACTGGTTGTTGCTTATGCTTTGGCTGGCACGATGAATATTGACTTGACAACTCAGTCCATAGGTATAGGTCAGGACGGTCGTGAGGTGTTCCTGCGCGATATTTGGCCAACCGATATTGAGATCGAGACGCTTGTTAAAGCCCATGTGGGAGCCAGTTCTTTCCGCGATACTTCACAACTATATGAAGGGGGAAAGGATTGGAATGCCTTGCAGTCAGGATCTGGACAAATTTATAGTTGGCCACAGTCAACATACCTTTTGCGTCCTCCGTTTTACGAAAACTTCGATCTGAAGATTCCGCTTAAGCGACCCATAGCCAATGCCCGTGCATTAGCTATATTTGCTCATTCTCTGACTACGGATCATATTAGCCCTGCCAGCGAAATCCGAGCGGATACGCCGGCGGGCGCCTACCTGCGAGGTCACCAGGTTAGGGTCAGCGACTTTAATTCCTATGGTTCTCGTCGTGGCAATCACGAAGTCATGATGCGGGGCACTTTTGCTAATCATCGTATTAAAAATTTGATGTTGCCAAAGGGTAAAGATGGTGCACCTCAAGAAGGCGGACGCACCATTTACTACGCATCCTCGGGTCAGCCAGAAATCCTTCCAATCTATGATGCTGCGATGGCTTACCAACGCGAGGAGACACCGATCCTTGTTTTTGGTGGTAAAGAGTATGGCACTGGATCTGCGCGTGACTGGGCTGCTAAGGGTACTAGGTTATTAGGCGTAGATGCGGTCATTGTTGAAAGCTTTGAGCGCATACACCGTTCCAATCTTGTTCTCTTGGGTGTTTTACCCATGGAGTTCGCGCCTGGCTTTACTCGTGACAGCATTGGAATTGATGGCTCAGAGACCTTCGAAATTAATGGTCTGAATGAGCCCCTGTCACCTCTACAAAGTGCCACGCTGGTCATCACCCGAATTGACGGTACTCACACCAAAGTACCTCTTGTCGTACGCCTGGATACACCAATTGAAGTGGAGTACTACCGCCACGGCGGGATTGTTCCTCTCGTACTTCGTGAAATTTTTAATAAGAAGATCGGGTCATGAAATTGAAGACGTAATGTTTCGGCTTGCGTTTTTACTTTGTATAGGTGGTATTACCTTCTGCACCCCTAGTGTCGTTATCAAGCGGTAAGAACAACTCTAAATTTTTACTCAAGGAGACAAACTCATGAATGTCAACTCAAATCGTCGCGGGTTTACCGCTAGCGCTTTAAAATTAGCTGGCGCTGCAGTGATGCTTTCTATCGGATTCTCAGCACAGGCGCAAAATGTCAGTTTTGCTGGTAAGACTATAGAATGGGTTGTGCCATTTGGTACTGGTGGTGGCACCGATGTCTGGGCGCGTTTTCTCTCGCCTTTCTTAACAAAGTACCTTCCAGGTAATCCCACGGTGGTAGTGCGCAACGTCCCAGGTGGCGGCTCTATCACGGGTGCTAACCAGTTTGCTGCCAACGCCAAGCCTAATGGCCTGAGCTTGTTGGGGACTTCTGGCTCTACCCAGTTCCCATACTTGTTGAGCGACCGCAGAGTTCGCTATGACTATAAGAATTGGGAAGTCATCATGGCAGGCCCGACTGGTGGTGTTGTCTACATCAGCCCTAAGTTTGGTGTGAAGTCTGTCAAGGATTTGGGCAAGCTTAAAGGCCAAAAGCTCGTCTATGCCAGTCAAGGCGCAACGTCACTTGATTTGGTGCCATTATTAGCCTTCCGTCAGCTTGGCTTGGATGTCCATCACGTTTTCGGAATGAAGAGCCGAGGTGAGGGCCGATTGGCTTTTGAACGCGGTGAGGCAACGATCGATTATCAGACAAGCTCTGCTTATCTGAAAAACTCCATGCCACTAGTCAGAGAGGGCAAAGCGATACCTTTATTTAGTTGGGGTGTAACAGACGCGAATGGAAATCTAATGCGTGATCCAGCCTTCCCTGATCTGCCGCACTTCGCAGAAGCCTATCAAATCTTGACCGGTAAGGCTCCATCCGGCATTGAATGGGAAGCAGCTAAAGCCTTTTTAATTTCTGGCTTTCCAGCGAATAAGCTGTTGGTGTTGCCTAAGTCAACACCGCGAGAGATCGTGGAGACTTTACGTCAGGCATTCCGCGACATGCGCAACGACCCGGAATACAAAGCCGGAGTTGATAAGGTGCTGGGTGGCTATGAGCAGTTAACCGACAAGGGTGCCGAGGCGACGTTTAAGCTGGGTACCACCATTGCTGATCCCGCGCGCGACTATGTTCGATCTTTGTTAACTAAAGACTTCAACGTGGCGTTCTGATACACGATTCGTCAATACGTTTTATTGTGCTAACCCCATTGGTGGAAAGTATTTCGCACCAATGGGATTTTAGCTCTCCAACTTTTCCACTTGCATAATCCCCCCCCAAATACTCTTGAGGTTCCTATGTTGGAGTCGATGCAAAACGCTCTTGTAGGTCTGATGAACTTTCAACACCTTAGCTTCATGTTGTTAGGGATTGTGATTGGCTTATGCGTAGGTATTCTACCGGGCTTAGGTGGCATCGCTGGTATGTCACTTCTTATGCCTTTCATTTATGGTATGGATCCGATTTCTGCAATTGCTATGCTCATTGGTATGGTGGCGGTCATTCCCACGGGTGATACCTTTACATCGGTGTTAATGGGTATCCCTGGGTCGAGCGCTAGTCAGGCCACGGTGCTCGATGGATATCCCCTGGCCAAAAATGGGCAGGCCGCCCGTGCGTTGAGCGCAGCTTTTACCGCCTCTTTACTTGGAGGTGTCTTTGGTGCTGTGCTGTTAACGGGTTTTGTGGTGGTGGCAAAGCCTATCATCCTGATGTTTTCTACCGCTGAGCTGTTCATGTTTGCGGTACTGGGCCTTTCTGTGGTGGGTATTCTGGCGGGTAACAGCATGATCCGAGGTCTTGCTGCTTGTGGTCTGGGCATTTTGATCGGCGCAATCGGTGCTGCTCCGGCCACAAGTGAGTCGCGTATCGACATGGGCTTAGATTATTTGGTAGATGGTATACCGCTGGTCATTGTGGGTTTAGGGCTGTTCGCGATTCCAGAGCTTGTCGATTTGATGCGTCGCAACACAACGATTGCCTCAAATTCGACGCTCGGATCGGGCTGGCTTCAGGGCGTCAAAGACACCTTTAAGCACTGGTTTTTGGTTCTGCGATCTTCTACCTTGGGCACGATAGTCGGTGCTATCCCTGGCCTTGGTGGCGGTGTGGTGGATTGGTTGGCCTATGGACATGCGGTTCAATCGAGCAAGGATAAAAGTCAATTTGGTAAGGGAGAAATCAAGGGAGTGATTGCACCGGAGTCTGCCAATAATGCCTTGCAAGGTGGCGCGTTGATGCCTACCTTGCTGTTCGGTATCCCTGGCTCTGGTTCGATGGCTGTTTTCTTGGCTGGCATGGCATTGTTAGGTTTGCAGCCAGGGCCAAATATGGTGACGTCCGATTTGGACCTGACTTACAGCATTGCTTGGACGTTGGCGATGGCGAGCGTGATTGGTGCCTTCATTTGTTTCTTGCTCGCTTCACCGATCTCGCGTCTTACGTTCATTTCGTTTAATTTAGTAGCGCCGGCAATGATTATGTTGATCTGCTTTGCTGCTTTTCAAGCACGACGAGATATTGCTGATCTATTTTTGCTGTTTGGTGTAGGTATTCTAGGTGTGTTTTTACGTCGTTTCGGTTGGCCGCGGCCGGCTCTCTTGATAGGTTTTGTCCTCTCGCCTCAGGTCGAAAACTATCTTTACCAGGCGGTGCAGTTCTATGGTTCAGGCTTCCTGCTGCGGCCGGGTGTCCTTTTCATTGGTGCTTTGTCCGTCATCACCATCGCCATGTCTGTGCGCAGTCGCGTATC
Organism: Bordetella parapertussis; assembly: GCA_945868195.1. GTDB lineage: Bacteria > Pseudomonadota > Gammaproteobacteria > Burkholderiales > Burkholderiaceae_B > Zwartia. The sequence goes on along the minus strand of CAMBLP010000078.1, from coordinate 724 downwards.
TGAAGACGGTGCGGTCAATATGACTGATAGGTCAGGGGCTGGTGCAGAGAGTGTCTCCAGGCATGCGCTGGGCGGAGTCTCGTTTGCTGAGCGTCTACCTCAGCTCTTGTTTGCGGGATTTGTGATGTTGGTGTTTGCCTATGCCGCTTTTAGTAGCTCTTCCTTGTCTTTTCTAGGATCAGTATTTCCACTTTCAACAGCGTTGTTGATGTTGTTCGCAGCAGCCTACCTAGTTTGGAATATTGCTACCGGTCCGATTGGCCACAGTTCACACTATGATCAAGAACTGGCTGCTAAAGTAAAGAATGAACATGATGGCAATAGTGTTTGGCCTTCGCTGTTGTGGTTTGCTTTACTCTTTGGTATGACCGCCCTCATCGGTTTTATTTTGGCATTGGTGTTGTTTATCACCGCCTATCTTGTATTGCGCACTTCGTTGGGGTGGGTACGCAGCCTGATTTACACTGGGCTTAGTGTCGGCTTCATGGTGACGTTGGGTCACTACCTGACCTTGAATTTCCCAGCCGGTTTGTTACAGCGGATGATTGAGCTTCCATGGCCGCTGAACTGAAATATAAATAGACTTTGATTTCTATAAGATCGTAGCGATTCCGGTATAGTTTCGTTGTTTGTGTAATGTGCAAAAACGGACCCAAGTGCCCAAGAGTTGCATAATGCAACTCTTGATTCAATTACACGAATTATTACACGTTGATCTTTTTTT
>CAMBLP010000077.1 GCA_945868195.1 Bordetella parapertussis | reverse complement strand
TTGGGCGCGATGCTCTTTGCCGCTGCCTTGGCCTCTATTTTGCTCAAAATAGCCAAGACGAGAAATTTAATACAACGCATCCTAGACAAACTCGGTATGCCTCAGGCGATGTTTGCACTCAAAGCCGGAATAGGCTGGCCAAACATTGTTCCCCAAATCGTCATTTCCTTGCTGACACATGTGCTGGCCCTTTCAAGTTTTTGGTGCTGCCTCAAGGCTTTCGGGATCAATGCGCCCTTTTCTGCCTTGATGATTGGCATGCCCGCCTTAAGCTTGCTCATGATGCTGCCGATCAGCATCTCAGGTTGGGGGCTGCGCGAAGCTACGCTATCCGCCACGCTCGCGCTCTGGGGCATTGAAAGTGGGATTACCGTTCTGGCGTCAGTGAGCTTTGGTATTGTGACGCTGGTCACCTATTTACCCGGTGCCGTGTCGCTTTTGAGGCGCAAGCGCGAGGATACTCAGAACCCAGCGCACGCGCCCTCCAAACCTCATTAAAATATCTAGCTTATGAGCCTCAGTGTTGACACCATGCGCACCATCGACCACCGTGTCGGTGTACCACTTTGCACCCTTTTTACGCCCATCGTATGGTTAATGGACTGGGTCGCTCGGCTGTTTGGTGTTGTATCCACCTCGCCACACAAGGTTCTTTTTATCGAACTTTCTGAAATGGGAAGCGCAATCATTGTTGACCCAGCCATGCGCGCAACGCAGGCACGGGGGGCAGAGATTTTCTTTTTGATTTTTAAAAGTAACCGAGCCAGCTTGAGCTTGCTCAATACGGTCCCGCCAGACAACGTCTTTACGATCGACTCAAGCTCTGTCGTGCGCCTCGCACTCGATACGCTTAAGTTTCTATTGTGGTCGCGCGCGCGCAAAATCGATACGGTCATCGATCTGGAACTGTTTTCGCGCTTTACCGCGCTACTCACTGGATTAAGCGGTGCCAGACGTCGCGTCGGTTATCACATCTTTCATGGCGAAGGTCTGTGGCGCGGCAATATGTTGACCCACAAAGTCCACTACAACCCGCATATTCACATAGCAAAAAACTTTTTATCATTGGTACACGGGGCCTTTGCGACGACTCAAGAAACACCCTTTAGCAAAATCAATATTCCTGACTCAGCCATCAAGATTGCGCAGGCTGTGATCGATCCACAGGTCCGGCTCGATGTCCTCCAGCGCATCGAACGGCTTGCTGAACAGGCGCAGTGTTCGTTCAAGCTTGACGCACAGCCTCTTTTTCTAGTCAATCCAAATGCCAGCGAACTTTTGGTTCAGCGTCGTTGGGCACCAGAGCGTTTTTCAGCCCTGATTGTCGAGCTCGAACGCAAATGGCCTGATAGTTTGATCCTCTTGACCGGTTCGCCCGCTGAGTTTGAGTATGTTGAAAACGTCCGCCATGGAGCACAAGTCAGTCACGCGCTCAATTTCGCGGGTCAAGTTTCCTTTGCAGAGCTCCCCGCGCTCTATAGCCTAGCGGATGTCATGGTCACCAATGACTCGGGGCCGGGACATTTTTCTTCTGTCACGGACCTGCACACCGTTGTGTTGTTTGGACCCGAAACGCCTGCCCTGTACGGCTCACTCGGTAAATCTATTCCGATTACCGCACAGCTCGCTTGCTCGCCCTGCGTGAGTGCGGCTAATCACCGCAAGACCCCATGCTCTGACAATGTTTGCATGCAAGCGATCTCTGTCGCGCAGGTGATGGAAAAAGTCGCCGTGCAATTTGATGCAGCGCGAGCATGACTCAAGCGCCCACCATCAAGACCGTTCAAGCAAAAGATTTTCTTTGGTGTCTAGTTCCCTTGGCGGTCTGGCTAATATTATGGTTGTTTGCTCCCGAACCTCAGTTATTTCTGCAACTCAATCACGCAGCGCAAGCCTTACCTGAACTATTTTGGGTGAGCTTTAACATTCTGGGCAACGGCTGGGCTATTTTCGCTCTAGCTTGTCCTCTGTTGTTACTCGCGCCACGTCTTCTTCCCGCGGCACTCGTGGGTGGCGCAATCTCTGGTGTTCTTTCTCATTTCTTTAAACATACGCTTGAGATGCCGCGTCCCGCTGCACTACTGGATCCTGCGAGCTTTCATATCGTGGGTAAAGCGCTCACGCATTTCTCGATGCCTTCGGGACATACCCTGACCGCTTTTGCGATCCTGACAGCCTTTTATTTTGCGCTAGAGCCTACGAAGCGCGGTGCGTATTGGTGGTTGTTTGTGGCTGCGACTCTGGCAGGTTTAGCGCGTATTGCTTTGGGTGCGCACTGGCCCGCCGACGTCTGCGCAGGTGCGGCCATTGGTTTGTTTAGCGGGATCGCGGGCGCAAGACTCACACAAGCCATCCCGGCACGCGCCTTAGTTCCTCAATCATGGCTCATGCGAATCATTAGTTCAGCGGGTGTCGTTGGCGTGGTGATCCTCTTGACGACCACCATTGATTTTCCGCAGACCAAACCCGTCCAATGGGTCGCGGCGACCATAGCAAGCATCAGTATTGCGTGGTTTACCTGGCGCTCTTTTACCGCGACCAAGCCTGATCAACCAAATAAGCCAAGCCGTTCGGCCAAGTAAAAAAGGCCTGCGCATCTACGCAGGCCCCAATCATCGTCCTACCCCGTCAATTACTTTTGACCTGTTTCAGCCTTGTAGCGAGCCAGGTTTTCAGCGTTTGGCGGGTAGAGGCCAGGCAAAGCCTGACCCTTTTCAACCTGAGTCATGATCCAGGTCTCAAGTTTCTCCTGGGCCGCTGCGCTCGTCACGACATCATCGAGCATCGCGGCGGGGATCAGCACCGCACCATCATCGTCCACGACTACAACGTCACCGGGAAACACCGCGACGCCACCACAACCAATTGGCTGCTGCCAATCGACGAAGGTCAAACCGGCCACCGATGGGGGAGCCGCTGCACCGGAACACCAGACGGGCAAACCTGTCCCAAGCACGCCTGCAAGGTCACGCACCACGCCGTCTGTCACAAGCGCGGCGACTTTCTTTTTTGCCATACGCGCGCACAGGATATCGCCAAAAATACCGGCGTCTTGAACTCCCATCGAGTCCACTACAGCGATACAACCTTCGGGCATATCTTCGATCGCACCGCGAGTCGATTTAGGTGAAGACCAAGATTCGGGTGTTGCCAAATCCTCACGCGCCGGGACGAAACGCAGCGTGAACGCGCGCGCCACCAGACGCGGCTGACCAGCACGGATCGGTTTGGTACCGCGCATCCAGACATTGCGCAAACCTTTCTTGAGCAAAATCGTCGTCAGCGTTGCAGTGGAAATCCCTGCCAGGATGTCTTTCACCTTGGGGTCAAGTTGCATATCTACCATGAGTACTCTCCGGATCACTAAGCGTGTGTGTTTTTAAATGGGGCGGTTTTAAATCGCGCAGGTTTAACCCAACGCAGCGAGTTTTTTCTCTTGTCTGGCAATCAGTCGGGCAATATCCGCCAAATCAAGCGCGGACAGTTTAGGGCCGGGCTTTCTGACCGCGGCAGACGCGATCGCACCACGCTGCGCCAGGATGTGCTTACGCACAGCTAAACCGACGCCAGCCTGCTGTTCGTACTTTGCCAGAGGCAAGTAACAATCAAAAATATCGAATGCGCGCTCGACGTTTCCTGCCTTAAAGGCTTTGACCACGTCAACCATCATCTCGGGGTAAGCAAAACCGGTCATCGCGCCATTGGCGCCACGCACCATTTCTTCGGGCAAAAATAAACCGCCGCCATTACCTGTCAAGATGGAGATCTTGCGCAAATCACCCTTTTCGATCGCCTGACGCACAGCCGAGAGTTTGGCCAGTCCAGGGAAATCCTCATGCTTGAGCATGACGCAAGTGGGTGAGTTCTTTAGAATACGCAACACCACGCCCGCCGACATCTGCACACCGGTCGAGGTAGGGTGATCCTGCAGGCACCAGGGCACATCGGATCCCAAGGTCTCGTTGACCATATCGAAATAGCTGCAAATCTGATCATCGGTGCGCACGGTCGAGGGTGGCGCGATCATCACGCCGGCCGCGCCCATATCCATCACGCTCTTGGTAAGCTCGCTCATAGGCGCAAAACCTGCGGACGATGCACCGACGACGACAGGCACTTTGCCTTGCACACGCGCGAGAACCTGGCGCGTGAACTGACGCGACTCTTCGGCGGTGAGCTTGGTGTTTTCGCCCATGATTCCGAGAATCGTCAGCCCGGTGACACCACGCTCGAGGCAGAAATCCACCATCCGATCGGTACTGGCTAAATCAAGATCTCCGTTGTCCTTGAAAGGCGTGACGGTAATCAAGTAGACGCCTTCGGCGGATTCGTTAAAGGTACTGGCTGTCATTGCAGTGATTCCTTGTCTTTTTAACAACCTGAGAGATTCAATCCAACAGGATATTGCGGTGCGCGTTACGTTAGCACAAAGATGCCCTAGGATTGCTCTACGCAGCTAGGGGTATCTTCGAACCTATCGTTTATGCCTTGGCCAAGCGCTCGAGAAAAGCTTGACCGGTCTCTTTGGTACCGAGCTTGCCACCAATATCTTTGGTGGATTCACCGGCGGCGATCGCTTCTGCCATCGCAGTTTCCATCACTTGGGCAGCGGTCACGAACTGGGGCTTGTTTTGACGTTGACCATACCAATTCAGCAGCATCGCGACAGACCAGACCTGAGAAAAGGGATTGGCGAGGTTTTTGCCGGCGATATCGGGCGCCGAACCATGCGCTGCTTGCGCCATCGCGTAGTTGACCCCGGCATTGATCGAACCCGCCATCCCCAGGCTGCCGGAAAGCTCGGACGTCAGATCGGACAAAATATCGCCAAACATATTAGTTGTTACCAACACGTCATAACGCTCAGGGGTGCGTACGACGTGCGCCATCATCGCATCAACGATGATTTCTTCGATCTGTACCTCGGGAAATTCTTGACCGATCAAACGGCAAGAATCAATAAACATACCATCACCGAGTCGCAGGACGTTCGCCTTGTGCACGACGGTGACATGTTTCCTGCGGGTCATCGCAAGCTCAAATGCCGCGCGAGCGATACGCTCGCAACACTGACGCGTGATGCGACGCAAGGAAACGACGACATCCGAGGTGATGAGCATTTCGCTGCCACCAGACTCGATGTTGCGATCCGCATAAAAACCTTCTGTATTTTCACGTACGACGACCAGATCCAAGGGTTTGTGAGGCGTACCGCATCCTGGAAACGTTTTGGCCGGCCGAATATTCGCAAAGAGATCGAGACTCTTGCGGAAAAATTTCGAAGGATTGATCTCGCCCTTGGACTCGTCTTTAAAGTCATACGTGGCCATAGGTCCCAAAATCAGACCATCGGCGTTTTTGACTGACTCTAGTAGTCCAGGATGGATGGTGGTGCCGTATTTTTTGAGACTTTCGTGACCCGCAATATCGTGCTTTAAGGATAAGTCCAACTTGAATTTTTTTGAAATGAATTCAAGCGCATCGACTGCGATAGGTACAGTTTCAACACCAATGCCATCACCTGGCAGCACAATAATTTTCATAATGAGTCTCTACGTTAAATTTTTAATCATGACAATGAATAAGAATAAATCAATTTAGTCAAATGTTTAGCCAAAGTTGGTTAACCAAACTTTAATTCGTCGCCTGAGCTGAGCACGGCACGCAGGCGTGCCTCGAAAGCCTCTTGTGTCGATGGCACGGAATGATCCGGTGCCGCCAAATAATATTCCCAAAAAGCGGTTGTCATCTGACTCACCCGCCCCCAAAGGGCTTGATGACCAGATTCAGTGACCTTGATATCGCGACTGAAGCGTAACGCATCTACAGGTTCGCCTGCAAAACTCATATGATCGGCATCATGTAATGTGAGCTGCAGTTTTTTTCCTGCGGGCAGGTTGGCATAGACCAACTTCCGGTTTGCGAGGCTCACGCCGAGCTTAATCGCCTCTCCATCCTTTTTAAACGTCACAAACTGATCGTGATCACCCGTGATGCAAAAAAAAGGAATCGGAACCTTGGACATCGATCGTGCCCGCTCGAGCGAGGTCGCGCCCGGTGAAAATGCGATCACCGCCTTGATCCGGGGATCGCGCAAGCTAGTGGCGCCAAGCGGTTGGCCCGCGATCGTCTGCGCAGTCAATGCCCCATAGGAATGACCAGCCAAACCCACTCTATTGGGATCCATATAAGGCGCGAGCTCGACAGACTTTAGACAATGATCCAGCGCGAAGCTGCAGTCGGATACGCGCAAACCATATTGTGGTCCGGCGAGCGCCTGTTGCATATTGGTTTTAAAGCTTTGCTTGTCGCTAGTTCGCCAAAGAGAGTCATCCGTCACAGGATGCGCTAAGGTCACCACCAGATAACCCGCTTGCCGCCAAGCCTCACACCAGGCTTGGCCATTGGAAATGCCGCTCCCTAAGCCAGGCGAATATAAGATCAATCCTGTGGGGGCAATCATTGCAGGCAGACGGATGCGCAGTTTGATTGACCGGCCTGTTTTTGGATTGATGATCGTTGCGGTGGGAGGATCAGACGGCTTAATGGTGTCTTTCGCCCCTTTATCCTCTTTCGCCTTTTTGGGGACTTGTGCCGAGCTAGACCCTGAATAACCCATCACTCCGGTCACGCCCGCTGCACCCATCATGCCAACGCCACTCATGGCGCCAAGCCAACGACGCCGCGTGAAGCTCACAGCGCAACCGTTTTAAATATTCCAGGCAATACAATTTCAAGCACTTCAAAGTCATCCGAGTGAGCGATCTCACGATGACGAATATTAGGTGGCTGATGTACGCACGTTCCCTCGACCAGTTTGTGTTCGCCATGACCCTCGTACTCGAAAATCGCCCAACCTTTAAGCACATAAACGAATTGGAAATTCAATTCGTGTCGATGCCACTCCCCCGTTGCATTGCAGCCTTTGGTCGCGCGAATGACATGCATCACCGCAGCCCCTTTCGTCGAATCAAAGATCCCGAGATCACGATAATCAAAATATTCTCGCAAACCATCATGCGTGAAAGGTTTTTCCTTCGCGTGTTGAATACTAAATTCCATAGTCCAAACCCCTTTATTTATGATTAAACCATCACTTTTATAATATTTTTTTACTTACAACACACCCGCATGTTTGGCCACACGCAGCACATCTGATAGCGTATCTTCTGGCAATAGCAGACCCTGTTTTCGATTTTGAATATCGGCTAATTTTTCCATCTCTCCTGGGTAATAAACTTGTGCGTGTCCTTCGGCCAGGGGTACATCCTTTAAAGAGCGGATGTAAGTATCGATACGTTGCTCAAACTCGGTCAGTGGCTGAAACGCCGCAACATTCATCGCCACCATAAAGTGACCTGCACCGCTGCGGTTGGTCGGATCATAGGGACCGTGAACGGTATCGAGAAACTGGCTCCCTGATAAAACGCCAGACAAAATATCCACCATCACGCCCATCACATAGCCCTTGTGGCCCGCCATCGGAAGGATAAAACCCTCCAAGGCTTCTTTGGGATCTGTCGTGGGACGACCGCGCGCATCGACCGCCCAATGATCAGGAATCGACTCGCGCCGTTTATTAGCGAGATAGATTTTGCCTCGCGCCACGCCAGAGTTCGCCATGTCCATGACGACAGGTCCATAGGCACCACCCGGTACCGCGATCGACCAGGGGTTGGTGCCGATCTTCTTTTTCAAACCGCCCCACGGCGCCATATTGGGTCCTGCATTGCTCATCAACATCATGATGCAGCCTTGCTCAGCCGCTACACGCGTGTAATACATGCACGTACCGAAATGATTGGAATTACGTATCGAAACAATTCCGACACCGTGCTTGCGCGCGCGAGTGACCGCTTCATCGACAGCGCGGCGCGTGATGACTTGACCCACACCATCATGCCCGTCCATCACTGCCACCGCACCCGCGTCGACTTCGAGCGTTGTCTGCGTGTGCGCTTTCATAGCGCCCGACTCGAGACGAGCGTAATACCAACCTAGCCGCAACATACCGTGCGATTGGTGGCCCCATAAGTCGGCCTGAACCAAGGTGTCCGCAGCCAGCAAAGCTTCCTGCTCGGGCACACCGATGCTGCGATAGACAGCAGCAGCCAACGCCTGCACCCGCGCGGGATCAAGGGGCTGATTGGAGGCAAATTCTTTTGCGTCAAGACTCATCTTGATTACTTTACCAGCGCCGAATAAACCAAAGTTTTGTAAAGCATACGACTTTGAATTTTATGGCTCGGACCTTGGGTCAAGATCAGTGCAGTCAGATTTTCCTTGTAGTCCAGCCAAAAGCTGGTTCCCCAAACGCCAGACCAGAGGGACTCACCAAGAGAGCCGGGTACCCAGCACATGCCCTGATTAAGCCTGACTGCAAAGCCAAGTCCAAAACCGTAACCGGGTCCGGTATTGGCATGGGTCGAGCCCGTCATTCCAACCGTATGCTCAGAGCACATAAATTCGACCGTGCGACGTGATAAGTAGCGCCTTCCATCGAGCTCTCCTCCACGCAGCATCATCTGCAAAAATTGCATGTAATCCGCAGCCGTACCAAGCAGACCTGCTCCGCCACGAAGATAGGTACGGCCCACGGGGTTAGTGGTTTGACGATACGCAATGAGCATTTTGGCTTTAAGCGGATCCGAGTCAGGCGCCTCGGCGAGTCTGCCGATACGCTCAGGCTCCAGCCACCATGAGGTGTCTTTCATACCTAGAGGATTAATCAACAATACGTTGAGAATCTCCTCAAGCGTCTTATTTTCAACCCGTTCGAGCAATAGTCCCAACACATCGACTGCGATCGAATACTCCCAGTGCGTGCCGGGCTGACTCGCGAGTGGGATGGTACCCAGATTTTTGAGCATCTGATCACCGAGGATGTCTTGCTTATTCGCTTCGATCTGTAGCTCATCGTAAAGCTTTCTGATACGAGGTGACTGAGCCCGATCACCATGCACAAAGCCAGCTGTGTGCCGCATCAAGTCCTGCACCGTGATCGGGCGAATCAAGGGCACATCGCCCTCGGACGTCTCAACCCTGAGATCCTTGAGCTCAGGGAGCCAGTTCGTGATCGGATCGTAAAGATTGAAGCGTCCGCGCTCGACCAACATCATGGCCGCGACCGTCACCAGTGGTTTGGTCATCGAGGCTAGTCGAAAAATCGAATCGCGCGCCATCGGAATCGTACAGGCAGCGTCTTGGTGTCCGTAGGCTTCGAAATGCACGCACTCATCATTGCGCAGCACCATGGTGACGGCGCCAGGGAAAATTCCTGTGGCGATCTGCTCATCGATGGAAAGGCCAAGACGCTCGAGCCTAGACTGCGAAAAGCCTTGGCGCACATGCGCTTCGTATTCAGGGCCGGGGCGCAAAGTAGAAGAAGAAGTCGTAGTCATGGCGATCCATACAAATGATTAGCGTTCAGTTACGGCATAATCTTACGTTAATTCAACCCTCTCACCCTCAGGAATCTGTTGTATGCCCAAGCTTCGCCCCACGATCACTGTCGACGAACTCAATCAACGCAGCGGTGAAAACCTACCTGGCCTGATGGGGGTTGAGATACTGGAACTCTCCGAGGGATCGCTCAAGAGCCAGATGAAGCTGCGCAAAGTCCATTTCGCCCCCAATACCTATCTGCATGCCGCAAGCATCATCGCTCTGGCCGATACGACCTGCGGATACGCCACCATTGCCCACCTGCCCGAGGGGGCAGTGTCCTTTACAACCATTGAGCTCAAAAGCAACCATTTAGGGACTGTTCGAGGCGAGGGCGCCATCATTCGCTGCACTGCAACAGCGCAGCACCTCGGCGGCAATACCCAAGTTTGGGACGCGGTCGTCACGGATGCTGCAACAGACAAGAAAATTGCGATTTTTCGTTGCACACAAATGGTACTCTGGCCCAAGAAAGACGAGTAGATCTCCAGCCAAGCCTTAAATACTCACATACCCCGACATCATGCACACAAACCTGATCGTTCTGACCGCGCTGCGTGCCGAGCTTGATCATTCGAGCATGCCCTCAGGCGTTCAGGTTTTTTATACGGGCATTGGCAAGATCAATGCCACGATCACTGCGCTTGAAGCGATCGCACACACACGTCCATCCCTCATCGTAAACTTTGGCACAGTCGGTGCGGTCAGTGAAGACGTCTCAGGTCTACTGGAGATCAAGCGCGTGGTGCAACGTGACATGATCGCCGAGCCACTCTCGCCTCGTGGACGTGTCCCCTTTTGTGAACGTCCATACGAATATTTTTCGCACCAAGGCACGCATACTTGCGGCACAGGCGATAGCTTTGTGACCACAAAAGA
>CAMBLP010000076.1 GCA_945868195.1 Bordetella parapertussis | reverse complement strand
CTCGAGCAAGGCCTCTTGCCTGCGCGCGGACACGGTCACCCATGCGCCTGCCGCCAATAAAGACTGAGCTAAAGCCGCTCCAATCCCGCTAGAGGCACCGACTAACCAGACGCGTTTACCGGCCCAGCTTTTAATCGGTGGATTGAGCGGTCGCATCACGAAGGACTACCGGGCGTACGTTTGCGGAAAAATAAAGTGACCTCGCCTAAATCAATGCCAAACTTGGACATGACGGAGCGATTCATCATTGAGGCATCATCCATCTGCCACATCCAATCGTCGAAATTCACCAAATACTCTTTGCCATCGACGGGTAAACGCAACACATAGGTCCAGTGCAACGCATTGCCGGAGACTCGTCCTGTCGCAACACCCACCACATCATCGGCCGTGCCTTGCCACGATCCATCAGCTTGTCGCTTGAGAGTCCAGACGCGTCGTTGTTTTTCACCATCGGAATAGGTAAAACGCTCGTCGAGGATCCCTTCGTCTCTGCTTTTCCATTCGGTCAAGATTTCAACATGAAAGCGACGCGCGACTTCGCCGTTACGCTTTTGAAAAATTCCCCAGGCATCAATGGTGCCGGTAAAAAAACTCGACAACTCAAGCTTGGGCGTTTCTTTAGCGTATTGATCAACATCAACGCTGCCACAGGCCGTCATGAGCGCAGCGGTTGCGGAAGCAATAAGTGCTTTGAATTTCATGATTAAGACTCCTTGGGATCTGACACCCGTAATGACTGCTTGCCACCAAACTGAGGCATTAACACCAAGATAGCGATGCCTTTAAACACAATGGGTAGAAAAACATAGAGCGCTGTTAACCCGATCGTGGTCTGAAACTGTCCCGGAACATAGCCAAAAGCCTTCAAGCTCGGCAGCGCAAGACCGGCAGCCAGCGCCAGAGCAAACTTACTAATCAACACCCAGACCCCGAAGTAAAGCCCAGTACTTTTTCGATGTTGCTCAGGAATCGCGTCGGCAAGCATGGCGGGGGGTAAGGCGACATCCGCACCGAGCGCGCTACCCGCCATGAAACAAATCACACCATAAGCAACAATATCGCCGCCCTCTATAAAGCCCGCGCAAAGTAAGGATGCTGTCGCAAGCACGCTGCCCAACATCCAAGCACGCGTCTTGCCAACGCGATCGGAGAGCGCAACCCAAAGCGGTAAAGTCAGCATTCCAGCAAGAAAGTAAATCCCCAAGAACATGCCAGCATGCTGAGGCGCCTGCACCACATCGTCGATAAAAAATAAAACCAGCGTTGCTGGAATCGCAACGGAGATTGCATTAAATAAATAAAACCACATCACGCGGCGAACCGCAGGTGGTTTGAGTGCCACGCGCCAGCCATCTAATGTGCCTGCAGCGGACACCTTTGGCGAAGGGGCCCAACGCAAAGTCGAAAATAACCCTACAAACAACACTCCAACAAAAACCCAGGCAAACCATTGGTAGCCCTGTCTAGCCCCCCACTCTGCCACCCATATTGTCGGCAAGACCGAGGCGACCACGACACCGATTAAACCAAAAGCTTCGCGCCAGGCTGAAACGCGAGAGCGTTGAGACACCTCATCTGTCAGTCTGGCACCCCAGGTCAAATAGCAAATACTTAACAAGCTATGCGCAAAATACACAAGCAATAAACTCATTGCCAACCAACCAAGCAGTCCAAGTTTGGACCAATCAGGCGGAGTAAATAGAAAAACAAATCCAACTGCGAGGATGACCCCAGAGAACACCATCAAGAGCAACCACCCGTGACGCTTGCGCTGAAATGCATCGACAACACGTCCAAGGAAGGGATCCTGAACGGTATCAAACATACGCGTCAGAAACAAAATCGCACCCAGCGCAGCCAGATCTACACCCAAACCATCGCCATAGAATTTTGGGGAAATCATATAGATCGGCAACATAGCCATTGCCAGAGGCAAGCCCAACGCCGCATAAGCAACGAGACCTGTCATCCTCACTTCTTTTCTCCTAACAAAGCTTGGCGCAGATTCGGCTCGCTCGAGCGCGGATCAAGCCAAATCCCAAAAAAACTCCGCGCCAACGCGTCGTCAATACGACCCGTTTCAATATCCTGCTGATAAAAAGTCGCTCCCTCACCAGGGCGATAAACGCCCGTTAACGTGACCCCTTTGGTCACACTCGGTAACACCCGAGAAAGTGCCGACCCCCACTCAGGACGTTCATCAACGGGTGCGCCAAGCTTGCGCATTTCATCCAACGATGCCTGAACCAAGCGATCACCGGCAATCGTGCGCTCATAGGTCAGCGACAACGCAAAAGGTTTGTTGGGAGCAAAGCGACCGTCAGGCGCATAGAGACGGGCTTCATAGATCGACCAACCAAAACGTTCTAACATACCCTGTCCGACTTGTTGCGCGCCCGGTAAAAAAGGCGTGAATGTCGTAGCCGCGACAGCAGTCGACAATGTCAAACTCAAAAAAAATGAAATCAAGATTTTGCGCATAATGTCCATTGTTTAACATCCGTTCGAGCTTGGCGAAATCCAACTTCGCAATAGGCAAGATACATTCTCCAGATACGGATAAAGGCATCGTCATAGCCTTGTTCACGAATATGGTTGAGCGAGGACTCGAAGCGTTGTGCCCAGCGTTTCAACGTTTCTGCGTAGTCTTGTCCGAAAGACAAGACTTCAATCGATTGCAGACCCGCCGACTCACATTCCTTTTTAAACCTTGAGGGGCTTGGCAACATGCCACCCGGGAAAATAAATTGTTGAATAAAATCCGTCCCGCGACGGTAGGCATCAAAACGATCCTCTGTGATGTCGATGGTTTGCACAACCACTCTGCCGCCGGGTTTGAGACAACGTGCCAACATCTGAAAATAACTGGGCCAATGCAACAAGCCTACCGCCTCGAACATTTCAATCGAGACAATATGATCAAACTGCTCGGGCACATCGCGATAATCCTGTAGGCGCAAACGAACGCGATCGCTCAGGCCTGCGTCGTGCATGCGTTGTGTGGCCCACTCAAGTTGAGCGTCCGACAAGGTAATCCCGACGACGTTAAGACCTCGCCGAGCAGCACGTTCGGCGAAGCCTCCCCAACCGCAACCCACTTCAAGAATGGTCTGACCTGATTGCGCCTGAATTTGGTCAAGAATGCGGTCGTACTTTGCGTCTTGTGCCAATGCGAGGTCTTTTGACTCATCTCCCTGAAACCAGCCAGACGAATACGTCATTGAAGGATCAAGCCACAGCCGATAAAAAGGATTACCCACATCGTAGTGACTGAGAATATTGCGTCGACTCCCCGCACGACTATTGTCCTTGAGGACCCAGTGCGATAAGCGCTTGAGCAGTAAGGCCCACCAATGTCCATCGACCGCCTCGGAGATTTGCTCATTACGTATGGCGAGTGTGAACAAAGCCACCAGATCGGGCGAGTCGATCCAGCCTCGGCGCAAGCTTTCCGCAAAACCGACATCCCCTTGACGCATAATCAGTCCAGCCGCACGCCAGTCGTACACCCTAAGCTCTGCGTGAAGGACCAACCCAGAAGGATCAGAGGCATTTTGTCCAAGCATCATCTCAATGCCTGCGGGATCGATGAGTTTGAGAGAGCCGTAGGAAATTCGGCTCAACAAATTCACCAAAAGTCTGCCCGCCCATGGCGTTTTAGCCATGGCACCAGAGAGACGATTTTCTTTCAACCTCATGAGGAAACCTTTGTGTTGTGAGTAGCTTCGTCCTTGGGCAAAGGTGGCACCGGGTGATATTTTGCGCCTTTACGCCAAAGCTTGAATGCCTGCATATGAATCCGAAGCATGACACCGATGGTCATCATTGGCATCGATAAGAGGCAGAGTAATAAACCATTGTTCGAGAATGCTTGCGCTTGAACGACAATCGCCGTTTTCAAGAGTGGTTGAGTCAGTTCATTTGAAACGAAGTAATCGATCGCAATCCGTTCTTGAACTCCATGACGACTGGACTTGAAGCGATAAGCGCCTTCGACATCACAAAAGGGGGATACGTGGAATACCTTTTGACACTCCAAGAGTGTGTGTTCTTCGATGGGCTCGAAGCCAGGCGCGCTCAAGATATATTGATGTCGCTGACCAAAAGTATTATTGACCTCAGCTAATAAAACACGCAGGCGACCCTGCGTGTCATGCACGTGCCAAAAACTCACGGGATTGAAAACATAACCAAATACCCGAGGAAAGCATTGCAACCAGACTGCGCCGAGCTCCATCCTGGCTCCACTCGCTCTGAGTGCCTCGGACAACCATGTCATCAGATCAGAACCGTCACGTGCACCATGATCACGGCTGTGAAAACTCACAATACGCTTTTTATCGATTCCAAAAAGCCAGCTATTGAAAGCGCTCAGTGTAGATAACTGATCGATACGCAAACGAATACAGAAGACGCGGTATACAAACCTGTGAACAAAAGGCCTCAGTCGTGCATGCATGACACGACCGCGACAAAGTTCGAGCAAGGTCTCACGCATAGACGGGCACCCAAGGAATCTCCACCTCAAAATCTCTGACAACTCGCAACGCCGACTTCAACCCATCCTCATGAAAGCCATAACCTGACCAGGCCCCACAAAACCAAGAACGCTTGAGACCCTGAATCTCCGGCAAGCGACGTTGCGCTTGTTCCGCCTCCATGTTCATCACGGGATGTTCATAATCAAACGTACGTAACACCAAGTCTGGGTTGGGCTCTTGATTGGGGTTAAGCGTCACAATCACAGGCGTTTTAAAGGGCAAGGGCTGTAATTGATTTAATAAATAACTCACCGCTACGGGGCGCTGCTGGCCCTCTCCGGGAGAAGACATGTAATTCCAAGCAGACCAGACTTTTTGTCGGCGAGGTAACAGTTTGGTATCAAGATGGAGAATCGCCTTATTAGGCTGATAGCGAAAACTTTTTAGAACCTCTCTTTCGTGCTCGCTTGCATCGTCTAACAAAGCGAGCGTGGTCGGAGCATGACACGCAAAAATCACAGCATCGAAATGCTCGATTCCTTGCGCGGAGCGAATCACTACCTGTTCGCCTACGCGCTCTACTTTGTAAACAGGGCAATTTAATCGTGCGTCACTGAGTTGGGCCACCATCGCTTTGACGTATTCACGCGAACCGCCCACAACGGTCTTCCATTTTGGTCTGTTCTCAATTTGCAATAAACGATGATTGAGACAAAACGATAGAAAGGTGGAGGCAGGAAAACCCAAAATATCTTTCACTGATGAAGACCAGATCGCTGCGGCCATCGGCAGGAGGTACCAATCGCGCATGGCCTCGCCAAAACGCTCGCGATCAAGAAGCTCGCCAAGCGTCTGCGATTGCTCTCGACACTGATCCAAGTAGCGTTGCGCATTTCGGTTAAAACGCAAGATGTCCCGAAGCATCCATAAGAACTTGGGCTTTAACGCGTTGCTGGGCTGAGCAAACACAGTGCTTAAATTGGTGCCCGCCCATTCGATATCGGGTTGAGAAATCGACACACCAAATGACATATCACTGGAGTGAACGGGGATATTCAGATGAGAAAACAGCCGAATTAAATTTGGGTAAGTCAGCTCGTTATGCACTAAAAAACCCGTATCAACCGGGTGTGTCACGTCCTCGATCGAAACATCGACAGTATTGGAGTGACCACCAAAATACGCACCCGCCTCGAACAGAGTGATCTGCGAGTGATTTCTCAACAACCAGGCAGAAGAGAGCCCGGAGATACCCGCGCCGATCACGGCAATCCGACTATCGCGAGGGATTCTTGGCACCTCGTTCACGCACCCACCTCACCTGAAACGACGGCAGTACTCTCAGACGTCGCCAACGGCTTCGTGCCAAGCAGTGCAAGGCGCAACTGAGGACTACGCGTACGCTCATCTAACCAGATGGCACTAAACATACGAACAAATTCTGGATCTTGAATATGTCCGAGTGGTTGCGTCGCAGAGAAAAACTGGACACCGCTTCCGGGCACAAACCATCCTAACAAACGATCTCCAAGAGCGACGTTTGGAATCATGGCGTACAAAGCCTCGGACCATGCTGAGCGGTGATTCTCACTCAACTCGAATAATCTGGCGATTTCATCGATTGAAGTCGAAACAATTTGCTGCCCCGTCAAGGCCCGCAAATATTGAAGATCCAATAAAAAAGGCTTGGTACGGTCAAAAGCGCCTGTCTGGGTCAACAATCGCGCACGATAAAAACGAAACACACTCCAACTAAAAATGCCCTCGCCACACAATTGCCAAAGCGCATCGCAGTTTTGGCTAAAAGCTTCTGGCAATCCGTTGTCGCTTGTAGCTTGGCGAAAAGGGTCATCAGTTTTAACAGTAAGAGGCATAATTGAACTTTAGTAGCTTAAATATAACTATTGTGAGATGTTTTTTACATATTAGTATGTTTTGCGACTAAATAGTAATATTATGAACTTATCAGATTAAATTCAATTAAACGAGCCGATGTCAGTCAGCCTCCAGACCATTCGCAGTAACAAACTCACTTTTAAGCAACAACAGCTTAAATTCCGTGAGAACGCAATTTTGGACGCGGTCAATAGACTCCTCGCTCAAAAGGGTTTTGATCTGATGACCATGGACGAAGTCGCGGCCGATGTTGGCATCGCCAAAGCAAGTCTCTACAAGCACTTTGAGTCAAAAGAAGCCCTGGCTGCGGCGTCCATGACACGGCTGCTCGAAGAAACCATTGCGATCGCTGACGGCATGGCTTCCAACCTGTCTGCGCTCGACAAGCTGAAATCGCTCGTCAGGTGGGCCATTAGATTGCACTTGAGTGGCACGATGCCACTGCTGCCCTCGACACGCTCTAGCATTCAGCAAGCACTCCTCAACAATCCGCCTTATATGGCCCAACTCAGCACACTCACTGAAAAACTGGGCGAGTGGATTGGACAAGCGCAAGACGCAGGCGGTTTATCTCCCTCGCTGCCTGGCGAGGTCATTCTCTATACTATTTTTGCCCGCTCTTGCGACCCCGTCGCAGATTTTCTCAAAATGGGTGGTGCCTTTTCTGATGAGGATATTGTCGAACTCCTCATTCACACGACGTTTGAAGGCATGTTAGGGAGAGCATAGCCTCTGCAGCAAATTTGCCACACTAACATCAGCTAGAATCCTCCCTTTTGGCTGGGTAAGTTATGTGGTTTAAAAATCTAAAGCTGTTTCGTCTTTCAAGCAACTGGAACTGGACAGCCGAGCAAATTGACGCCTTTTTGGCTAAAGAGCAATTTGTCTCACCTGGCGCAGCGACGCCAACAGCTTCTGGTTGGACACCTCCGAGAGAGGATGACGTACGCTTTGCCTATCGCGTCGATCGCCAAATTCTCTGCGCCTTTCGCTCTGAAAAAAAACTCTTGCCCGCGTCGGTGATCAATCAGTTTGTCAAACAACGCGCCCTCGAGCTTGAAGAGCAGCAAGGCTTTAAACCCGGGCGTAAACAGCTCAGAGATTTAAAAGAGGAAGTCACCAGCGCGCTCATTCCACGCGCGTTTAGTTTGACACGCGATACACGCGTCTGGATTGACCCTCTCAATCACTGGCTCGTGATCGATACAGCGTCAACATCAAAAGCCGAAGAAATCTTGTCAGCACTTGGCAAGGCCATCTACCCCTTCCCTGTAGAACCCATCCAAGTCACATTAAGCCCAGCCGTCGCCATGACAAAATGGATTACGAGCGGTGAGGCACCTCCCAATTTCAGCATCGATCAGGATGCGGAGCTCAGAGCAGGCGGCGATCAAGCCGCGGCAATCCGCTATGTCAAACATGCCCTTGACATTGTTGACATTGAAAAACACATCCAGTCCGGCAAACAATGCACGCGTCTCGCACTGACCTGGCATGACAAGGTTTCTTTTGTCCTCACCGACACGCTTGATATCAAACGTGTCGCACCCCAAGACATACTCGACCAGGCCGATCAGCTCGCACCCGCGAACGAAGCGGAAAAATTCGATGGTGAGTTTACCTTGATGACCGCTGAGCTCAACCTGCTGTTAGCCGGCTTGCTTGAGGCACTCGAAGAAAAAACACTGACAACAAAGGCGGCCTGAACGTTAAGGCGAGGCGCCAAGGAGATCGACATGGATTTGATGATTCAGAGCAAGCTGGTACAAGCTGTCGAAGGGGGCGTGTTGCTCGACGTGTCCGCTGACGATTTGGCGGTCCGTGCCTATGTCGTGATTTCAAAAATCGATTTTTCGTTCGTTGAAAAGCTGATACCTGCCGAAGTCTTTGGAAGCGGAGCTCAAATTCACGTGGCAGGTATTCAACGCAATACGGATATCGCCGAGGAGGTGATTCAAATCTTAGAAAATATGTCACCGCAAGATATCGTCGTCTATCTTTGCGAGGACGCTCTCGCCTACGGAGAGTGTCTCGCAGTCCTCGGTATCAAACACTAACCGCCAAGGCCCTGAGACAGGAGTCTTGGTGATTGATTAGTTTGTATTTTTGGTCGGGCCTTTGACCCCACGCGTAAAAAACAAAGCAACGACACCAATCGCCATCACAACCAGTGAGATATGCACGGCGCCCTTACTGACTGCGTAGGTCACGCTCGAATACGTCAAGTAAGCGCAAGTCAATACAAACAAAATCGGCGTCAAAGGATAGAGAGGCACTTTGAAAGGACGATCCGCGTTGGGATCTTTAACACGCATGACAAAAACTGACACGCCCACCAAAAACAAAAAGAACCAAAAGACTGGGGCAGTAAATTCCACCATCACACCGAAACCATCCGTCTGGAAAATACCAAAAATAACCAGAGCAAGACAAATCGTGGATTGAACCAAATAGCCACGAATCGGAGAACCTCGACCCCCTTCCCAATGACCCATAAAACGCAATGCGGGCCAATCTTTTCCTAAAGCGTAGTTGGTTCGGGCGCCCACGATCATGGTGGCGTTGATACTAGTCAAGGCAGCGACAGCAACAAAGATGCCTAGCGTACGTTCGCCCCAGGGTCCAAACGCTTTGCCCATCAGATCTGCGGCCACCGCACTACTCTTTGATAGCCCTTCTAGGCCGAGTCCAGCCAGCAAAGCAATATTAACCAAGAGATAAATCAGCGTCAGGATCAGAATACTCAGTAGGATCACAGGCACAATCGCGCGACGACCACCGCGTACTTCAGCGGAAATATACGCGGCTTCGTTCCACCCGCCATAGGTGAGCAATACAAAGACCATGGCTAGACCAAACATCCCTAAACTAGGTGTGGAGGAGAAAAATGCCGGTGAAGCTGGCGCATCTCCTGAGATGTAAAAACCAGCAATCGCCACTAATATTAATCCCGTCACCTCGATGATGGTCAGTAGGGTCTGGACCCAAGACGACGCAGAGATACCAATCAAGTTAATCAGGGTGAGCGCCACCACCACACCAATCGCCCAGATCGCCGGGGAATACGGTCCGAGATTAATCGCCTTGGTCATGTAATCGCCAAACACAAAAGCAAGAAGCGCGATCGAGCCCGTATTAATGACCGTTGCCTTAGCCCACGCGTACAAAAAGGAAACATCTTTGCCAAAAGCACGCGCCAGAAAATGATAGTCACCGCCTGCATGAGGATACGTTGTCGCAAGCTCTGCATAACAAAGCGCACCTGCAAGAGAAATGAGGCCACCTAGAAACCAGGCGACTAACAGCCACCCCGCATCGCCGGTGACACCCGCCACCATTGAGGGGGTTTTAAAAATACCTGCCCCAATGACAATCCCCACAATAATCGCGATCGCACTAAACGCGGTCAGGCGTTGCGTTGGTTCATTCACTATCGATGTTGGCTGAGTCATAGAGGCATAAAAAAGAAATAGTTTCGTGATGTATCACGCAAAGTCACGCCACAACCAGTGCATGAAGCACGGATTGTGGCGGAGAAAGGCAATAGATAGATTTAAGAACGAATCACTTAGTTACGTGTACCAGTGATTTCGTAAAGAGTGGAAGTTTCAAGGACATTTCCAGCGAACGTATTACCTTTTAAGTTCACATCAGCAATCCGTGACTGTCCACCTTGGTCGATAAAGCTGAACTTCAAGCGATTACCCACCAAAGAAGGTCCAAGGAGGGGCTGTGCTTTACCGTCGATCGACAGTGTGCCGCCTACGCGTTGATAACGCTGGGTAATATCGAGGCTGGCTGACTTGACCCCTTCGATGCCTTTGATCGTCCACTTGCCCGCGGCATTACCAGGAACAACCCAGTAATAGCCTTGGGCATAGCCGTTGCCAATCAAAGCATCCGCTTCCCAGTCACCCATATGAAACGAGTTTGTCACCACACGCGTGCCGGGTGTCATT
>CAMBLP010000075.1 GCA_945868195.1 Bordetella parapertussis | reverse complement strand
GCGCGACGCATACGCACCGTTCGCAACGACACCGCCTCGCGACAGCCATGCGTCTTGAGGTCGCAACCACACCGCAAAGTCAAACGATTTCGCATATTGCATTGCATGTAAAAGCACTGCGGTATCTTGTACAGGCATATTGCCCTGTGTAAACCCCACACAACCCGTCTGTGAAAGCTTCACCATTTCCGTCAAGGCCTGCCCTTCCAAATCTACCGTGAGCGCACCTAGGCGGTAAACCTTAGCTTGTGACTCGAGCGGCTTATGCCACTGTGCCTCCGGTGGCTGCACGAGACTTGTCACGCCCCCGGCCAAGGCAGCAACAGAGGCTTCGCCCGACTGCCCCACACGTGCAGACAGATCCACTAGACCGGGTAGCACAAGCATTCCGGATGCATTGAGCACTCGATCGGCGACAAAGCCCTCCGGAACCGCCCCCACTGAGATAATCATGCCCTCGGCAATACAGACATCTGTATGCGCATCAATACCATTTGCAGGATCGATCACCCGGCCCTGCTGAATATGCAGCCTCATGCCAACACCCCCGCAACAAGACTCATCGCCGCCATGCGCACCGCGAGACCTAAAGCGTCTTGCTCGATACTATTAGCTTGCACACCAAGAACCAAACAATCGTCTTGAGCATGCGCCAGCTTTTCCTCTGTCAGCCCATAGCATTTGACATACTCTTGAACCGAAGGGATGTAGGTATTTTCACCCTCGTAAGGTTCCTGATCCAGAACGATGACAACATCAGCGTTCTGTAGCCCCTGAACCAAATCCGTATATGCACGCACACCCAGCTGCGCGAGCCCCTCAGGCAATAACGTCAAGGGCGCGACGACGCGAACTTCGGCGACACACAAGGTCGTGAGCGCATGAATACAAGAACGTGCCTGACGCGAAAGCGCGATTGCCCCCACCAATACCACCGTGAGATGCGCAAAGTCTTTTTTGACGCGGCGAATCGTGTACATATCCATCAAAGCGCGAAGCGGATCGGCATGACTGCCGTCCCCCGCATTCATAATGTGCACAGGCGGTCCAACATGTCGTGCGATTACATACGGCGCGCCACTGGCTTGGGTGCGCAACACGACAATATCCGCATCAAGATCCGCCAAGAAATTTTTCGTGTCGTTAGGTAATGTTTGGATACCGCGCCACTCTGCGGACAAACGCTGCGCCGCGCGCTCAAATACGCTCATGGCGGCTGGCGCCTGCTCAGCCATGTCTTTATCCACAAGACCCAGTACTTTTTTACCTTGTAGGAGCGGTGTTTTTTTAATCTCACCTTCTGTTGTAGTGAAAAACAGCTCAGTCTCATCGAGAATGCGCGTCAGTATCAGCCGCGACACCCCTTCGATTGTGAGCAGATGTGTGAGCGCACCGCGTGGGTTTAGTTGGGGATTGCGCATGCGTTCGTTGAGCCCAGAGTCATTTAAGTCAGCGTATCAAAATAACGCTGCAAAATGATGGCCGCGGCAACCGCATCGTCAGGTTCATTCCCGGTCATTTTTTGAGCTTCAACGCTCGAGCCGCGCTCATCAACCAAGACAACAGGCAACCCAAATCGGCCTTCGAGTTGACGCGCGAAGCGTCGACAATGCTGACTGGCATATTGTTCGCCGCCGTCTGTCGCCAGTGCCAAGCCCACAACCAGTCTTTCAGGTTGCCAGCGCTTGAGCAAAACCTCGATCCGGGTGAAACGTCCGTCGCGCGTCGCGTCCAAAATGATGTCCAGCGGACGGGCTTGTTTGAGCAAGGTATTGCCCATCGCAACGCCTAATTTTTTAGCGCCGTAGTCAAAGGCTAGCAAGGTTTCTTCAGGCATGCCCTGCCGCACCCATCAGCATGACGGGATCGATGCCTAGCAGCTTAAGCGCTGCGGGGTAGCGATCCTTGGGCGGCGTATCGAAAATAATATTTTCTTGGGCCGCAACGCTCAACCAGGCATTTTGAGCTAACTCATTTTCAAGTTGACCTGCGCCCCATCCTGCGTAGCCGAGCGTGACCAACATCTGTTGTGGTCCGTGACCTTGGGCAACCGCTTCCAATACGTCGCGCGAGGTCGTCAGGGCCATGCGTCCGAATTTGATGCTTGAACTGTAATCTCCTGCGGGCGAATGCAGGACAAAGCCGCGATCGGTCTGTACCGGACCGCCGAAAAATACCGCAGGCAAATATGCCGGATGTTGCTCAGCGCTTTGTCCAGGGGCGATTTCGAGCTTGAGGTCGATTTTTTCAAGTAAGCCCGCGACACTCAAATCCGTAGGCCGATTGATCACAAGACCTAAGGCGCCTTTGGGACTGTGCTCACACAAATAAATGACCGTTCCCGCCAAATCACCCGACACCATGCCTGGCATCGCCATCAAAAATTGATTCGACAAGTTGGTCACCGTCCCGGCAGCGCGTTGCGATGCGTCCATAGGCGTGGCTTAGATCTCCATCAGTTCAAAATCTTCTTTGCGCGCGCCACATTCGGGGCAGACCCAGTTTGGCGGAACATCCTCCCAGCGGGTACCGGCAGGAATCCCTTCCTCTGGTACGCCCGTTTCTTCGTCATAAATCCAACCACAAATTAAACACATCCAAGTACGCATCTTTCTCTCTTTTAGTGGAACCCGTCTGTCCTCAAGGAAAAAGACAGGGAAAACGGGTCATCTCTTACAATGGGGTCAATCTTAACCAAACCAACCCATGCGTGCCTACACATCGCTTGTCTTTTTGACATGAATCAACCCATCGCAACACCCGTCACTCTTCTTTTTGGCCCTTTTGACCCGACCGGTTCGGATGGTTTGCCCGCGGACGCGATTACCTGTGCCGCGCTCGGTGGGCACGCCGTGTCTACGTTAACGGCCATCACCATCCAAGACAGCGCCAAAAGCGAGTCCGTTTTGCCCTGTTCCGCAGAGCAAATCGATGACCAAGCGCGCTGCATCCTGGAGGATATCCCTGTCCAAGCGATCAAAGTCGGCGCACTGTCCTCGGTTGCAGCTGTCAGCGCCGTTGCACAAATCGCCGCGGATTACAGTCAAATCCCTTTGGTTTTACACCTAGGCGCCCAAGAAATCGACACTGAAATCCCCGCCGAAGAAGAGGACGAGGTTGACGACTTGATTGGTGCCGTCGTTGAGCTGCTTGTGCCTCAGGCCCATATTGTCGTCATTGAGGCGCGTCGACTGACCCAATGGATTAGCGACGAGGTCATGGAGGCCTCTGGACAAGCCGGAGGTGCCCAAGCGCTACAAGCCATCGGCGCCCAATGGGTGCTCATCATTGGAGTCAAACAACGTCCCGGCCTTCAGGCTAACGTGCTAACAGGTCCTGAAAGTGAAACGATCGCCTGGCCAAACCCTGTCTTTCCAGAGCACACTCGGGACTCGGGCGGCCTTGTCGCCACCGCGCTCGCCTGCCTGCTGGCTCGCGGACTCAGTGTTCCCACAGCTGCGGAACAGGCCTGCGCCCATGCGGGACAAGCCCTGTTACAGTCTTTTCAACCAGGCATGGGACACTTGATCGCCCGGCGCATACCAATCGATCCTTAAAGAGTCCTTGTTCTCTGATGCAAACGAATATTAAGTTTCCTATTGGCCTCTATGGCGTCACCCCCGACTGGGATGATGCCCTTCGCCTCGAGCAAGCGGTCCGCGCCGCCGCACGTGGTGGCATGAAAGCCTTGCAGCTCCGACACAAAACCGCCGAGCCCGCGCTGCGCCGTCATTTAGCGCAGACCTTACTCCCGGTTTGTCATGAACTCGGCCTAGTGTTTCTAATCAACGACGATTGGCGTCTCGCGCTTGAGCTTGGCGCACATGGCGTGCACGTGGGTCAGCACGATGATGACCCGGCCCTTGTTCGCCGTGAAATCGGTCCTGAAATGCTCTTGGGCGTCTCCTGTTATGCCGATCCACAACGCGCCCAGCGCTTACTCGCGCATCAAGTTGCCTATATCGCCTTTGGCGCCATGTATGCCTCTTTGACCAAACCACATGCCCCGACAGCACCGCTGAGCGTACTATCCGAGGGGCAAGCACTTTGCCAAGCCCTAGGCGAGCCTCGGCCCGCCGTCGTTGCAATCGGGGGCATCGGCATCGCTCAAGCCTCGACCTTGGCGAGCGCCGGTGCAGATGCTATCGCCGTCGTCGGCAGCCTATTTCTAGCGCCCGATATCGAAGCCGCAGCGCGCGCCTTGTCTGCGCCGTTTACGCAGACGCCGCCCGCCTCTTCTCTTTCCACATCCTCTCTTCCCGTTTGAACGGAGTATTTTTTTATGTCACGCAACGTTGAACTTTTCGAACGCGCCTGTCGCAGCATCCCGGGGGGTGTCAACTCTCCCGTTCGGGCCTTCCGTTCAGTCGGCGGCACACCGCGCTTTGTCGCCCGCGCCCAAGGACCCTATTTTTGGGATGCAGATGACAAACGCTACATTGACTACATCGGCTCATGGGGTCCGGCTATTCTTGGTCACGCGCATCCCGAGGTGATCAAGGCGGTCCAGGATGCCGCCGTGCACGGCTTGTCGTATGGCGCGCCAACAGAGACTGAGGTCATCATCGCGGAAATGCTGATCGAGCGCATGCCCTCTCTTGAACAGGTTCGTTTGGTGAGCTCGGGTACCGAAGCCACGATGACCGCGATCCGTCTTGCACGTGGCGCGACAGGTCGCAACAAGATCATTAAATTCGAAGGCTGTTACCACGGTCATGCGGATAGCCTGTTGGTCAAAGCGGGCTCAGGTCTTTTGACGTTTGGCAACCCAACTTCGGCGGGCGTCCCACCCGAGTTTGTCGCGCACACCATCGTGCTCGACTACAACGATATCGAGGGTGTCAAAGCTGCGTTTAAACAGCATGGCAAAGAAATCGCCTGTGTCATCGTTGAACCGATCGCGGGCAACATGAACATGGTCAAGCCAATCGCCGGCTTTCTTGAAACCTTGCGCAGCGAATGCTCGGCGCACGGCGCCTTATTGATTTTTGATGAGGTCATGACAGGTTTCCGCGTCGGCCCTCAGGGCGTTCAAGGCCTGACCGGCATCAAGCCCGACATCACCACCCTGGCCAAGGTCATCGGTGGCGGCATGCCCATCGGAGCCTTTGGTGGGAGCGCCGAGGTCATGAAAAATATTGCTCCTCTGGGTGGTGTCTATCAGGCCGGCACCTTGTCGGGCAATCTTGTCGCGGTCGCCGCTGGCATCACCACGCTCAAGCTATTGTCTAAGCCAGGCTTTTTCGAAGCGCTTAACAAACAAACACGCGCGCTGACCAAAGGACTCACCGAGCGCGCGCATGCGCATGACATCCCGTTTAGCGCAGACAGCGAGGGTGGCATGTTCGGCTTGTATTTCTCAAACGATATCCCGACCACACTTGCCGCAGTATCCGCCAGTAATATCGAGATGTTCAAGGTGTTCTTTCATGCCATGCTGGACGAGGGTGTGTATTTTGCACCGTCAGCCTATGAGGCCGGCTTTGTTTCCTCGACGCATGATGACAGCGTGATTGACGCAACCATCGCCGCTGCCGACAAAGTGTTTGCGCGCTTAGCCAAAGGCTAAACGCCCAGATAACGTGTCCACAAATCCCGCTGGGCATCAAGCTCAGCGGAGCTCCCTTGCCACACCACCGCACCCCGCTCCAAAATCACATGCCGATCGGCCAGCTTTAATAAACGTTCGACATACTTGTCGACCACGAGAATGGTTTGTCCGCTTTCGCGCAAACGCGCAAGACATTGCCAGATTTCTTCACGCACCAGTGGGGCAAGCCCCTCAGTCGCTTCATCCAGTACAAGAAGTTTAGGATTGGTCACCAACGCGCGTCCAATCGCCAGCATTTGTTGCTCGCCGCCGGACAATTGATTACCCATATTGCGTGCCCGCTCACGCAGACGAGGAAAGATTTCAAAGACCTTCTCGACATCCCAAGCTTCAATGATCTCGGAATTGCGGTGCGCGGCAAACGCCGTGAGGTGCTCTCGGACTGTCAGATTGGGAAAACACTGTCGCCCTTCCGGCACGATCGCCAAACCCAAGCGCGCGATGCGATCAGAGGACCAACCCGCAATACTCTCACCCTCAAAACTTAATGTGCCTGCCGTTAAGGGCAGTTGACCAAACAACGTCCGGATCAGCGTACTTTTACCCATGCCGTTACGCCCTAACAAAGCCACGACCTCGCCACGCTGGATCTCAAGGGAGACATCGAACAACACCTGGCTCTGGCCGTATCCGCTTTGTATGTGATGGGCGTGCAACATCAAGTCTGCTCCTCACCCAGATACGCTTCTCGCACACCAGCATGATTTCGGATTTCCTCGGGCGTGCCGGTTGCGATCATGCGGCCATAAACCAAGACAGAGATACGATCCGCAAGTCGAAAAACCGCCTGCATATCATGCTCGACCAGTAACATCGTGGTGCGTCCGCGCATCGAGGCAATTAACTCGGTCAGCTTAATGGTTTCATCCGGCCCCATGCCTGCCATCGGTTCATCAAGTAACAGCACGGATGGCTTAGAGGCTAAGGCCAAGGCAAACTCTAGTTTGCGTTGCTCTCCATGCGGCAACGTTCCGGCAGCAACATGCCACACATCTGGCGCGATCGCACAATCGCACGCCAAGGATTCTGCGGCCTCGTACAAGGCCTTATCCTGCGCGCGAGGACGCCAGAAACTAAAGCTGCTCCCCGAACACGCTTGCATCGCGAGTAATAAATTTTCAAACACACTGAACTGTTTGAAAATATTGGTGATCTGATAAGAACGCGACAAACCCGAGGCCACCCGCTGGTGCAAACTCGCACGCGTGACGTCATGCCCCTGAAGCGCAAGACGACCACTATCTGAGGCAACCGAACCTGAGAGCAAATGAATCAGCGTAGACTTGCCCGCGCCATTAGGTCCAATCAAAGCATGAATCTCACCGGACAACAAAGACAGCGAGACCTGATCGCACGCGACCAGCGCGCCATAGCGCTTGGTCAACTGTTGCGCCACTAATACGGCGTTGGAAACCAGAGCACTCATCGCGCAGCGCTCCGTTTAAACATCCCCGCTAACCCTCTCGGCGCAAACAGGACGATCGCAAGCAACAATACACCCAAAGGCAAGTGCCAATAGTCGGTATACAAGCGCAGCACTTCCTCAAGCCACAGCATCACCGCGGCGCCCACGAGTCCGCCATAGCGCAAGCCAATACCTCCGACAATCACCATAATGATGAGATTAGCCGAGGCCGTCCAGTGCATCAGGCTTGGAGAGACGAACTGATTGTGACTGGCTAATAGTGCGCCTGCGAGCCCGGCCATGATGCCTGCGATGACGAAGGCCACCAGCTTGATCCGAAAAACCGGATAGCCCAGAGCCTCCATCCGAGACTCGTTTTCACGAATACCCTGCAAGGCCTGACCAAAGCGGGCCTGAATGAGACGATTGAGCCACCACAGACAGGCCAGCACCACCACCAGCACAACATAATAAAACGTCCGATCGTTCGCAAGATTGAGGCCAGGCAACGCACTGGGATCTGCTAAGTTGATGCCATCCTCGCCTCCATATTGCCGCAGCGAGATAAATAAATAAAACACCATTTGGGCAAATGCCAGCGTAATCATGATGAAATATACGCCACGCGTACGCAAGGAAATAAAGCCAATGACAAGCGCCAACGCACCCGCGACCAACATCGCGATAGGCCAGGCAATTAAAGCTTGCGAGACACCTTGGACAGAGAGAATCGCGACAACATAGGCGCCCGCACCAAAAAATGCCGCATGACCCAGCGCGACCATACCCCCGTAACCCAAAATAAAATTCAAACTCGTCGCGGCCAAAGCAAAAATCAAGACGCGACGAACAAACGACACATAAAAATCAAGATTGAGGACAGGTGCGACGAGCGGGAACACCAATAGCAAGACTAGGCCCAGCGCAGACATATTGGTCGCAGTGAATAACTTGCGCATCATCAACCGCGCGCCGGAAATAACCCTGAAGGTCGGAACACCAACACCACCGCCATTAGGATGTAAATAGATAATGCCGCCAACGTCGGACCCACGCTAGAAGCGACGGCAGGCGAGAAAAAAATCTTTAACAATGAAGGCAAAAAAGCGCGCCCTGACGTATCGACAAAGCCCACCAGCAAAGCACCCACAAACGCGCCACGCATGGAACCAATCCCGCCGATCACGATACACACCAGTACCAAAATCAGAATCTGTTCACCCATGCCTGTTTGAATCGCCGTCACCGGTCCCAGCAAAGCACCCGCAAGCGCGGCCAGCATCGCACCCAGCACAAAAACGCCAAGAAATAACAGCGGCACGCGCACACCCATCAAAGTGGCCATCTGTCGATTGGATGCGCCCGCGCGCACTAGCACGCCAGCTCTCGTGCGCGTCACAAACAAATAAAGGCCCAAGGCGGCCGCCAAGCCCACCGCGATGATCAACAGCCGATATGCCGGATACAGCAACTCTGACGTCAGTTGAACGGGTCCCGATAGCGCAGGCGGCATGCTCATCATCATCGGTGCAGGCCCCCAGATCATTTTGATCACGTCATTGGCAATCAAAATCACCGCAAACGTGCCGAGTACTTGAGCTAGGTGATCGCGGATGACAAGCTTTCTGATCAACACGAGCTCGAGCACCAACCCCACGAGCCCCGTCACTACGACCGCGACCACCACTGCGGCGACAAACGACTGCGTGACCTGCATGGTTTGAGCGGCAACATAAGCGCCCGCCATATACAGCGAACCATGCGCCACGTTCAGGATATCGAGAATCCCGAAAACCAGCGTCAGGCCCGCTGCAATCAAAAACAACATCAGGCCGAATTGCAGTCCATTGAGCAACTGCTCGGCGATCAGCGTCGAACTCATGTTATTTCTTGCATTGGCCCACGTAGACGTCCTGATAGGAGTCAAACACCTTGCCCACCAACTTATTAGTGATCTGACCTTGCGCGTTCTTTTCAATCACACGCAGGTAATAAGGCTGAATGGGGAAGTTGTTGATGCCATACTTGAACGGTCCGCGCACTGAAGAGAAGTCTGCCTTTTTAAGCGCAGCCAACACAGCTGGACGATCCGCCACGTTGCCCTTGGTGGCTTTGACAGCGGCATCGATCGCCATGATCACGTCGTAGGCCTGCGCCGCATAGACTGTAGGCATGCGGTCCTTGTACTCCTTGCGGAAGGCTGCAACAAATTTTTTGTTTTGGGCATTGTCCAGATCATGGGCCCACTGGGCAGTATTAAACATGCCAACCATGGGCTCGCCTACCGCACGAATCACATCTTCATCGCCTGAAAAGCCGGGACCCACTAGCTTGATGCTCTTGTTCAGACCTGCAGAGACAAACTGCTTGATAAAGTTAATACCCATACCGCCCGGCAAAAAGATATAGACCGCCTCTGGCTTAGCGTCGCGGAGTTGCGCCAACTCAGCCGCATAATCGATCTGTCCAAGCTTGGTGTAGACCTCTTGACTCACCGCTGCTTTGTAGCCACGCTTAAAACCATTTAGAGCGTCCTTGCCAGCCGGATAATCCGGGGCCATGATCACCATATTTTTAAAACCACGGTCCGCAGCGACCTTTCCTGCTGCCTCGTGAAAAGCATCGTTCTGGTAAGACACACCAAACCAGTAGTCATTACACTGCGCACCCGCAAACTGGCTGGGGCCAGGATTATTGGAAAGATAAGGGATCTTGGCAGCAAACAAGACGGGGCCGACTGCTAAAGCCACGTTCGATCCGATCGGACCGGTAAAGAAATCAATCTTGTCGCGCTGAATATAACGATTGACAAGCTGACGCGCTTGATCAGGATTACCGCCCATATCCGTTTGCAAGAACTCTGCGGATTTCCCACCGAGCTTGCCACCCAACTCTTTGATCGCGAGATTAAAACCATCGCGCGCCTCCGCTCCAAGAGCGGCGAACGGACCGGACAGGTCATTGGCGATACCGACTTTAATAGTGGCTTGTGCGAACGCCAAACCCGGCACAAGCGCGGCTAAGGCAAGAAGTTGCTTAATCAAACGCATAAAAATCTCCTAGGCAATCAATTGCCCTACTTTGGGCAAAAAAGGGGGTTGCTGCTACATTGCAAATAGTAGCAGGTGAGGCTCTTTGCGAGACGCTTCCGACCCGCTCAGCCAGATGAAAAACAGGTGATAATGATACTTTGCTCAACTCTTTATTAGCAGATCAAACATGGCCGTTAACTTACATATTCCGTCCGATTCCGCGGTATTCCCCGTTCCCGGTGTTGAAATCGGCGTCACCGAAGCCGGTATCCGCAAGGCAAACCGCCGCGACTTGACGGTCTTTCGCTTGAGCCCTGGCTCAACCGTTGCAGGCG
>CAMBLP010000074.1 GCA_945868195.1 Bordetella parapertussis | reverse complement strand
TAGAAAGTCATTTGACGGAGCTCCCGCAGGGGGACACCCGCTCGAGAGCGATCGTCGAGCAAATGAAGTGTGACGAAATCAAGCATCGGGTCAGTGCTGAAGACAGGGGTGCAGCGTCTTTGCCTAAGCCGTTGCGCACCTTGATGGGTGTGATGGCCAAAGTGATGACGGGGACAGCCTATAATAGTTAGGAGCTGAGGACAAAGTGTTGCTGCGGTGCATCAAAAAAGGTCATTTTAGTTAGTTTTTGTAGGGTAAAGAGAAGATTCTTGCGCCGCACCAGATTTTCAGTTATTATTTGTTTATGGAAGTTCAGTCATAAGTGTGTTGAATGAAAGTGCAAGTGTGTCTCAAGACAACAAGCAAATTTTTAATTCTCCCACTGAGAGCATACATTCTCCTGAACTTGCCACAGTTGTCTCCTCCACCCTCCTCCTTTGGTGGATTTAGCCCAAGATTGCAAAATCTTGGGCTTTTTTTTGCAGTTTTAAGGGGAGAGGTTAACCGCTCGCCAGTTTGCGCACCCAATAGGCCGTTGAAGGATCATAGGGACTGACGGCCGGATCACTCCCTAACGCGTCGAGTCGTCGCTCGATATCCCCAGCTAGGCGTTTTCCGAACTCAACGCCCCATTGATCAAAGGGGTTGAGGCCCCAAAGTACACCTTCGGTAAATACTTTGTGTTCGTAAAGCGCGAGTAGTGCGCCGAGTTCTCTGGCTTCGAGTTTGGGCAACACAATGAGGGTGGAGGGGCGACCGCCCGGATGCACGTGGTGATGCGCAAGCACGGCGGCTTTTTCGAGATCCTTTTCGGTTTTGCTCACTTCTTTAAGAGACTGTTCGTAAGTCTTTCCCTCAAGCAAGGCCGCGCGCTGTGCTAGGCAGTTCGCGATCAGCAGGCGGTGATGTCGGGTGTGACGGTGATCGGGCACTGCGCACAGGATGAAATCGACCGGCGCGCCCTTGCCATCCTGATGCAGCCATTGAAAAAAAGTGTGCTGACTATCCGTGCCAGGCATACCCCAGACAACGGGGCTGCTCGGGACGTCGAGTATTGAGCCGTCGCGCAAAGTCGCTTTGCCGAGCGATTCCATTTCGAGTTGCTGCAACCAGGGAACAAGGCTGCCTAGACGCGCATCGTAAGGGCAGAGAGCAAAGGAACCATAGCCCAACACGCTGCGATTGGCCACGGCGCTCAAAGCCATTTGCACCGGGGCATTGTGTTCGAGCGGAGCATTGAGAAAATGCTCGTCCATTGCGGCCGCGCCAGCGCGCATGTCATTGAGCGCGTCGATACCCAAGCCAAGCGCGATGGGCAAGCCAATCGAAGACCAAAGCGAGTAACGTCCACCGACCCAGTCCCAAAACTGAAAAATACGGTCGTCGTTGATGCCGAAATTGCGAGCAGCCTGAGGGTTGGCCGTCACGGCGGCAAAGTGGTCGAGCGGGTAAGTGACGCCATGGGCACGCAGCCAGTCGATCGCACAAGCTGCATTGGCCAGTGACTCGGTCGTCGTGAAGGATTTCGAAGAAATGATCACGAGCGTGTCGTGCGCATCCAGCCCTTCGAGTGCCGCAGTGATGGCGTGCGCATCCACGTTCGAGGCGAATCTCAACGTGCGTCGCGTTCCCGTACCTGCAAGCGACTCAAAAGCTAAACGCGGCCCCCAATCGCTGCCACCGATGCCTAGATGTACGACGTTACGATACTGGTTACGCGCATTGACTTCCTCGACAAATTTGACCAAACGCGCGCGTTCAGTCAAGACAGCCTCAGCGACGGGCTCAGGAGGAATCGGCGCGCGCAAGGCGGTGTGCCAAGCTGCGCGATTTTCTGTCCAGTTGATAGCCGCACCCTCGAACAGGTCGCGTCGATATTGCTCAAAGTTTTGCTGCGTCAGTAAGGCAGTGGCTGCGCGGGTAAGCTCGGACGAACTTCTCTGCGTCGTGAGATCCACCTCGAGTTCGGCCGCGGTGATCACACGCAGGGCTTCAGGCTTGGCGCTGCTGCTCAGCACAGCTTGTGAAAACTGTTTCCAAGCGGGGCTGTTTGACAATGAGGGCATAGGACTCAGCAACGTGAAGAGAAAATAGGTTTAGAAAGGCAGTTTGGCCGTTGGCGCGAGCGCCAGCAGTTGTTCGCGGAATACGTTTTTGATGCGCTCAAGGGCTTCCGGCGTATCCCCCTCGAAGCGCAAGACGACGACAGGGGTGGTGTTGGAGGCACGCGCCAAACCAAAGCCATCTGCATAGTCCGCACGCAGACCATCGATTTTAAAAATTTCGGTTGCGCCCGCAAAAACCCCTTCGTTTTGCAAGCGCTTGATCAGCGCGTGCGGCTCGCCTTCGCGCATTTCAAGCTTGAGTTCGGGTGTTGAAACACCCTGAGGCAGTGCCTCAAGAACCGCCGAGGGATCGACATCTCTGGAGAGGATCTCGAGCAGACGAGCGCCTGTGTAGAGGCCATCGTCAAAGCCAAACCAACGTTCTTTGAAAAACACATGTCCGCTCATCTCGCCAGCCAAGGGGGCGCCGGTCTCCGCCAGTTTTGCTTTGATCAGGGAGTGGCCGGTTTGCCACATCAGCGGCTTGCCGCCCGCGGCTCGCACTTGTTCGGCGACATGGCGGCTGCACTTGACGTCATAAATGATGGTCTCGCCCGGGCAGCGCTTGAGTACGTCGCGGGCATACAAGATGAGTTGACGGTCCGGCCAGATGATCTGGCCGGATTTGGTGACCACGCCCAATCTGTCGCCGTCTCCATCAAAGGCCAAGCCGATTTCACAGTCCGTGGTTTGCACGCAGCGGATGAGGTCCTCGAGGTTGTGTGGGTCGGCGGGATCGGGGTGGTGATTGGGGAAGGTGCCATCAACCGTGCAAAATAATTCAGTGACTTCGCAGCCAAGCCCCCGGAAAAGGGCTGGAGCGACAGCTGCCGCAACGCCGTTACCGCAGTCAATGGCGATCTTCATCGGCCGACTGAGCTTGATGTCACCGATGACGCGCGCCAAATAGGGCGTCAGGATATCGACGGCCGAGGCTTTGCCTGGTTTGGCGGCGATGGCAGGACCTGCAGCGACTTCGTCACGTAGACCCAAGATCGCGTCGCCATGCAGTGTTTGGCCACCCATCATCATTTTGAACCCGTTGTACTCGGGCGGGTTGTGACTACCCGTGACCGCAACGCCGGAGCCCGTCTTGAGGGTGTAGGCTGCAAAGTAAACGAGTGGTGTAGGCACCTCACCGACATCGATGGTGTCGATGCCGCCTTCGCGCAT
Organism: Bordetella parapertussis; assembly: GCA_945868195.1. Classification (GTDB taxonomy): domain Bacteria; phylum Pseudomonadota; class Gammaproteobacteria; order Burkholderiales; family Burkholderiaceae_B; genus Zwartia. Next base: position 7,289 of record CAMBLP010000074.1, on the reverse strand, counting down.
ACCCTGCTGCAGGGCACCCGCCAACTCTGGACTACTGAGCCTGCCATCACGACCGACCACGAGGGTCGTCACACCACAGGCATGCGCACGCGCTGCGAGACCCAGGCCAAGTTGCCGCGCAAAATCGGCATTTAAAGCGGTGGGTACAACGCCGCGAATATCGTAGGCTTTGAACGCGGCATGAGGAAAGTTGTAGGGCGAGGACACGTGAAGGACTCCAGAAGCAAAAAACACCGATCTCGTATTATCGCCGATCTGACAGGAATATTTCCCGCTAGAGATCGGCGTGATTCGCCCTCGTCAATCCGTAACTCACCTACAATTTGACCTGTTGCAACCTGCAGGTCCGTCCCGTAAGTCAATGAAACCGCAAAAATACTGAATGAGAACTGAATGAGCGCGTTGAAACAGTTAGAGCAAATCGTGGGTGCGACCCAGGTCTTAACGGGCGAGGCGATGACGCCTTACTTGGTGGATTGGCGTGGCCGTTATCGGGGTGACGCATTGGCGGTTGTCCGACCGGGGAGTACTGAAGAGGTGGCTGGCGTGGTGCGCCTGTGCGCCGAACACAAGATTCCGATTGTGCCCTCGGGTGGCAATACGGGGATGTGCGGTGGCGCGACACCAGATGAGACGGGGCGTGCGCTTGTCGTCTGCTTAGCGCGCTTGAATCGTGTGCGGGAAATCGACACGGATAATGACACCATGACCGTCGAGGCAGGATGCATTCTCCAAGCGGTTCAAGAAGCCGCACGTGCGGCGGGCCGTTTGTTTCCCTTGAGCTTGGCGGCGGAGGGCAGTTGCACGATTGGCGGCAATCTCTCAACGAACGCGGGTGGCACGCAGGTGCTTCGTTACGGCAACACACGCGAACTCGCTTTAGGTCTCGAGGTGGTGACGCCCCAGGGAGAGATTTGGCATGGCTTGCGAGGCTTGCGCAAGGACAATACGGGGTACGACCTACGTGATTTGTATATCGGTAGCGAGGGTACGCTCGGGATCATCACTGCCGCGACCCTAAAACTTTACCCGGTCCCGGTTGCTCAGCGTATTGCGATGTTGGCGCTCAACTCTCTCGAGGATGCGATTGCGATGCTGTCGCGCGCCCGCGCTGGCTTTGGTGCCTCCTTGACCGGTTTTGAGGTCATGATGGGGCCGGTTCTCAAAGCCGTGGTGCGTTTGTACCCTCAGCAACGTCTCCCCTTTGAAGGACCTTCTGCGGATTCGCCATGGTTCGCTATCTTGGAGTTGTCCGATAGTGAAAGCGCGGAGCATGCGCAAGCGCGCTTTGAGTCTGTGTTGGGTGCGGCGATCGAGGATGGACTGGTGATCGATGCGGCGATTGCTGAAAATATTGCTCAAAGCAAGGCGATCTGGCATTTGCGTGAAAGCATCCCACTGGCCGAGGCTGAGCTTGGAAAGAGCATCAAACATGATGTCTCGATTCCTATTTCCTTGATTGGACAGTTTGTCCAAAAAACCAATGCGGCACTGCAAGTCAAGTTTCCAGGAATCCAGCATATTGTGTTCGGCCATTTGGGCGATGGCAACCTGCATTACAACGTCGCCCGCGCGCCCGCTCAGACCGAACAAGAGCTTCTCGCCTCGCAATACGACGTGTATCAACTGGTCCACGACAGCGTCCATGCCCACGGCGGCTCGATTAGTGCGGAACATGGCGTGGGCCAACTCAAGCGTGACGAGCTGACACGCTATAAAAGCGCGCTTGAACTCAGACTCATGAAACAAATCAAGCAAGCACTTGATCCGGATGGATTGATGAACCCAGGCAAAGTCCTGCAAGCTTGATAAAGAAATAGAAATGCTGCGTTTAACATGACGGTTTTGAAGGACAGCACCTACGTTGCTGTCACTGGTGGGTATTGATGCCGTTCATCCGATCTTGGGACGGGATTTGACGCGCAAGCCTGCCAAGCGCGCGATGATGCAAGTTGGGAACGCCTTAGACCTTTTGGCAGCGCGGACAAAAATAGGTCGCGCGCTGACCTTGCACGATGCGTTTAATGGGGGTGGCGCAATGCCTGCAAGGTTCGCCGTCCCGCTCATAGACGGCCGCATGCAAGGTGAAATACGCCCCTGCTTCGCCAGAAGCGTTGACGTAGTCTCTGAGCGTGCTGCCGCCAGACTGCAGCGCGTCGTTGAGCGTACTTTGTAGTGCGGTGACGAGGCGCTCGCAACGCGCGAGAGAAACCCTCGCTGCTTGTGTTTTAGGGTGAATGCGCGCTCTAAATAAGCTTTCAGAGGCGTAAATATTGCCAGCGCCGACGACAACATCACCTGCCAGCAAGGCTTGTTTGATCGACATTTTCCGCCCATTCAGGCCTTTTTTGAGCCATGTCGCATCAAAGCCTGGATCGAAAGGTTCGATGCCCAGTTTGCTGATCAAGGGATGGTGTTCGATGGGCCCGGCACTCTTGGGATGCCATAAAACCGAGCCAAAGCGCCGTGGGTCATGAAGGCGCAAGGTGACGTGTTCAAACTGCCACTCCACATGGTCATGTTTTCTGAGGAGTTCGCCATGGAGCACGCTGCGTAAAGAGCCTGACATGCCCAAATGGATCAGTTGCGTGCCGTGATCGAACTCGATTAACAGGTATTTGCCGCGCCGTCTGCAGGCTCGTACAACCTGTCCGGCAACCAGGTCAGGGAGATCTTTGGGGATAGGCCAACGCATGCGTGGTTCGTGCACGATCATTTTTTTGAGCGTGTGACCTGTTGCAACGGCGTCAATTCCCCGGCGAGTTGTTTCAACTTCTGGTAGTTCTGGCATGGCTGAGTGCTAACATCCGTTCACTGAGTTTGTTGATTGTGCCACCAACCTGGCGGGTCGAGTGAAGTCGTTGTTTAAATCAATCTTTTACCAAGTGTGTGCCTCGGCTCTGATAGGGGGGGCGGCTTTGCTATGGGTCCCGAGCGTTTCGGCGCAAACGGGTCCTGCCAAAGGGGTAGGGCAAGGCGCCCAGCTTCAAATCAAGCCGCGTTTGCCTGAGTCGCAGAGCATTCGCCTGCGCGCGGGTCAGTTGCCCGAAGTGACGCTCACCTCAACGATATTGTTTCGTATTCTGGCCTCTGAGATTTCTGCGCAGCGGGGTACTTATTTGCCCGCGGGCAAGACCATGCTGGATCTGGGCCGCGAGCTGGGCGACTACCGATTGGCGCGTCGCGCGTTGGAGTTTTATCTCGCTGGCGGCAATTTACCTGGCGCGCTTGATGCTTCAAGAGTATGGCTGCGCTTAATGCCCGATGACCCAGAGGCCTCCTCGACGGAAATGGCGCTTGCGGCGGCTTCTGGTCAAACGAGTGGCCTGGCGGCGGCGTTGCGTAAACAAATTGACGCGGCGAGTGACAAGTCCGCGGCGATTGGTCAGGCGTTTGCGGTCTTGAGTCGCATGCCCGACAAGCGCGCGGCATTACGGATTTTGAGCACGGCGATAGGCGACAGCAATGCAAGACATTTGGCTGCGGGACATATGGCGCTGGCCGATATGGCGCGCGCTGCGGGTGATAACGAGCGCGCCCTCGAAGAGTCTCGCCGGGCGTTGGCTGCCGCACCGCGCTCAGAAGAAGCCGCTTTACGAGTGTTCGAATATGGTTTAAGCGTTGATCCCGATCGTGCTTTACGTGAAGCCACTAATTTTGTGGCTGTACAGCCAAACTCAAGACGCCTGCGTGTGTTGCTGGCGAGCCATCTTTCCGAGCGCGGCCAATTTGATGCGGCGATGGCCGAATTGACGTCGATGGTCAAGCTCTCCCCCGAGGATTTTGATCTGCTGTTTATGCAAGCTCAGGTCGCCTATCGCGCCAAAAAACTTGAGCAGGCGCGAGGTTTTCTGGATCAGTATGTCTCTGTGCAAGAGCAACGCTTGCGCGCCTCTGCAGCTGCAGGGGCTACGGATGCCCCCGCTGCGCTTGCGGAGGCCTACCAGCTACTGTCTAAAATTGCCGAAGAACAAGACCAACTCGACGAAGCGGTGAGTTTGCTTGCCAAAATTGACGACCCGTCGATGCGCTATACCTCGCGGATCCGACAAGCGCTTATCCGCGCGAAACAAAAACGCGTCGATGAAGGTTTAGCCTTGATTGATTCGGCCAATGCGCAAACGGATGAGGAGATCGTGTTGGGGGCCTCGGCGGGCGCGCAGATTCTGCGTGATGCCAACCGACTTTCCGAAGCCATCAAACGGATGCAGGCCCTCGACCAGCGGATGCCTGACTCTGTCAATGTGAAATACGAACTCGCAATGTTGCACGAGCGTGCGAATCAAATGCGTGAGACAGAGCGTTTGTTAAGGCAGGTGATTGCTTTGGATCCAGGACATGCGCATGCCCACAATGCTTTGGGCTATTCGTTGGCAGATCGAAATCAACGCTTGCCCGAAGCCCTAGCGCTCATTACGCGCGCACTTGAGATCGCCCCAAAAGATCCTTTTATTCTCGATAGTATGGGCTGGATCAAGTTTCGAACGGGAAAGTTCCAAGAGGCCGTGGACTATTTGCAACGCGCTTATGCGATACGGCCCGAGGCCGATATTGCCGCCCACTTGGGAGAGGCGCTTTGGAAACTAGGCCGACAAGGCGAGGCCCGAACAATTTGGGCGCAAGGCGTGAGCCAGGATGCCTCAAATAAAACGCTGTTAGAGACACTCAAGCGATTCGGAGTCAAGCCTTGAACTGGTTGAGTGTGGCGGCCCTGTCTGCGCTCGCGCTCGTTTTGGCAGGGTGCGCGACACCTGACCCATCGACTCAGACGTCTGCGACGCAGGCGTCCTCCCTGAATGAACTTATTCGTCAGGGGCGCTTTGCCCTGCGTGCAGAGGGACCTTCTGAGCCGCCCGAAGCGGTGCAGGGTAGCTTTGTGTGGCGTGATATTGGTGGCCGTCTAACCCTGGATCTGAACAACCCTTTTGGAAGCACCTTGGCACGCGTGCAGGTCGATCCTGGTCAGGCGGTGTTGACGCAGGCGAACGGTGAGACGATGCGTTCGTCCGATCCCGATACCTTGGTGCAGCAGGTGATGGGTCGGCGCTTCCCTGTCCGTGAGATCCGCAGCTGGTTGCGGACCCCGTTGCGCGCAGTGCCCACGATGCAGCAAGTCAAACGCGATGAGCAAGGTCGCATCATTTCTTTTGCGCAAAGCGGCTGGGGCGTAGAGCTTGGACGCTTCGATGCGCAAGGTCCCAGGCTCTTGGTCTTGTCCCGTATTGAGGGGAGCAAGCAAGTTGTGATCCGCCTCGTCGTGGACGCACCTTGAGCGCAAGGAGTTGAGGTCAAACCATGCTGTATGACCTGCCCGCACCGGCCAAACTCAATCACTTTTTGCACGTCATCGGCAGGCGCGCCGATGGGTACCACCTGCTGCAGACTGTATTTCGGTTCGTGAGTTTGGCTGATCGCCTAGATATCGATACGCGTGCAGATGGCCAAATTACTCGGGAAACGGATATGCAAGGCGTTGCGCACGATGAAGATCTCGTGGTGCGTGCGGCCCGCCTTTTGCAGCAAACAACCGGGACAAAGCAGGGCGCACACATCCATGTTCGCAAGCAAATACCTTCCGGTGCCGGGCTTGGCGGTGGCTCAAGTGACGCGGCTACGGTATTCATCGCCTTAAATCGTCTTTGGCGTACTGGGTTGAATCGGGTGCAGCTCATGCAGCTGGGTCTGCAGTTGGGTGCGGATGTGCCGGTATTTATCTTTGGACAAAATGCCTTTGCCGAGGGCGTCGGCGAGCGGCTGACCTCAGTTGACTTGCCGCAGGGGGCTTTTTTGATCGTCCAGCCAGCTCAGAGCGTGCCAACCCAAGGTATTTTTCAGGCACCTGATTTGACAAGAGACACTGAAACGGTCAAAATAATGGACTTTTCTGAGCGCCAGATGATCACTCGTTTGGGGTTTGGTCACAATGATCTGCAGCCAGTGGTTTTAAACCGCTTCCCGGTTGTACGTCAGACGCACGACTGGCTAGAAAAAGCTGGTTTTAAGGCGCGAATGACTGGGTCTGGGTCCTGTTTTTTTATCGGGTTCCAGAGTGTCGAGCAGGCCGAGGTGGCACAGCAGAAAATGCTCGCTAAAATACGTGTAGATTTTTTCGATATTGCGAGTGCGGGATTAGTGGAGGTTACTGATCCTCGTTTTGCAAACCCGATACAGGCCACCATGGTTTGTGAGGGTCTAACAGAACACCCACTGCGGTATTGGATTGAAAGCTAGTTGGGGAGTCGCCAAGCTGGTTAAGGCACCGGATTTTGATTCCGGCATGCGAAGGTTCGAATCCTTCCTCCCCAGCCCCGAATTGTGTTGAGCTGTTCCACATTTGTTTCTGACGGTCTGTGACTGCCCCCATCATGCCCAGTGAAAGTTTTATGATCTTTACCGGCACCGCGAACACGCGGTTGGCCGTTGATGTGGTCAATCATCTGGACATGTCCTTGGGTCGGATGACCGTTGGCCGTTTTTCGGACGGCGAGGTGATGGCCGAAATCAATGAAAACGTCCGCGGTAAAGACGTTTTCGTCTTGCAGCCAACCTGTGCCCCGACCAATGACAATCTCATGGAAGTGATGGTGATGGTTGATGCGCTACGTCGCGCTTCTGCCGGACGGATCACTGCAGCCATCCCCTATTTTGGTTATGCGAGACAGGATCGTCGCCCGCGTTCGGCGCGTGTGGCCATCACGGCCAAGGTTGTGGCCAACATGTTGCAGGTCGCAGGCGTTGACCGCGTCTTGACCATGGATCTCCACGCAGACCAGATTCAAGGTTTTTTTGATATTCCGGTCGACAATATTTACGCAGGTCCGATTTTGCTCGGTGATATTTGGCGGCGTAACCTGAGCAACTTGGTTGTGGTGTCGCCCGATATCGGCGGCGTGGTGCGTGCCCGTGCGCTCGCCAAGCAGCTAGAGGCTGATTTGGCGATCATTGACAAGCGCCGTCCGCGCGCGAACGTCTCCGAGGTGATGAACATCATCGGTGAGGTTGACGGCCGGACATGTTTGATCATGGATGACATGGTGGATACGGCAGGTACGCTTTGCAAGGCGGCCCAAGCGCTTAAAGAACGTGGTGCCGGAGCCGTATACGCGTATTGCACCCATGCCGTGCTGTCAGGCGGGGCGGTTGAGCGTATCGCAGCTTCAGAGTTGACTGAGTTGGTCGTGACGGACACGATCCCGCTGTCTGACGAGGGTCGGGCATGTGCCAAGATCCGTCAGCTCTCTTGTGCAGCCTTGTTGGGCGAGACTATTTTGCGTATTTCGAACGCCGAA
>CAMBLP010000073.1 GCA_945868195.1 Bordetella parapertussis | reverse complement strand
TGGTGGTCAGATGAATCACCGAACCACCCAATTGATACATACCAGCTTCAAAGGATACTCTTGTCCGTGTGCTGGCCTTTTCAAAGACCATCGCCAAGGTGCGGTCATGCAAGGAGTGATGAGGTTGATACTGCTTGAATTTGTCCTTGATGAGCCGTGCTCTGTCCAGAACGTAATGCAACTCAGTGGGTGTGAAGTCACTGAATTGCAGGAAATGCCTGAGAGGGCCGTTAGGTTTTGCGGCTTTTGACATGATTTACTCGATGTGAGCGGGTTATTGCTCAGCGTTAAAGGTTTTGATCAAAGGCACAAGTATGTTGACGATTTCATCAGCCTCGTCCTCTGTAATGATCAGGGGAGGCAACATACGAATCACGCGATCTCTCGTTACGTTGATCAAGAGGCCGGCTTCGAGTGCGCGGCCCACCAAGACGCCGCAAGGCTTGTCCAACTCAACGCCCAGCATCAGACCCTGACCTCGGACTTCACGCACGCCAGGCACCCCTTTTAGCGCCTTTTCTAGGGCCGCTTTGAGGTGATTGCCGACCTTGGCTGCATGGGCGAGCAGATTGTCATCCTCAAGCGTTTTAAGTGTCGCGTTACCCGCTGCGCAGACCAAAGGTCCGCCACCAAAGGTGGTGCCATGACTGCCTGGTCCGAGGACGCCGGCAGCGGGACCCCGTGCTGCAATGGCGCCAATGGGAACGCCGCCACCCAAGCCTTTGGCCAAGACAACGACATCAGGCAAAATATCTGCCCACTGATGCGCCAACCACTTGCCTGTTCGTCCAATACCTGACTGAACTTCGTCGATCATCATGAGCCAACCGCGCTCAGTGCACAGTTTGCGCAGGTTTTGCATGTAGGAAATATCCGAGGGTCGTATGCCGCCTTCGCCTTGCAGGACCTCAAGCAGAACGGCAACAACGCGGGGCTCTTTGTCTGCGGCTGCTTTGATCGCGTTGAGGTCGTTATAGGCGACTTTGATAAAACCTCCGGGCAGAGGACCAAAGCCGATTCGGGCTTTTTCGCTATCGGTCGCCGCGAGGGTTCCAAGTGTCCGTCCATGCCATGACGACTCCATCGTAATGATCGTGGGGAGATCGTTACCCTTTTTGTAGCCATAGTAGCGCGCAAGCTTGATTGCCGCCTCGTTGGCTTCGGCACCGCTATTTCCAAATAAAACTTCGGTCATCCCCGAAATCTCGACGATTTTTTGAGCCAGTGCTTCTTGTTCTGGCACTTGATAAAGGTTTGAGGTGTGAATCAGACGGGCGGCCTGCTGGCTGATAGCCTCGACGAGTTTTGGGTGCCCATGACCCAAGCATGACACACCGATACCCGCCATGGCGTCTAGATAACGTCGACCATTGGTATCCCATAGCCAAACGCCTTTTCCATGTGTAAAGGCAACGGGAAGTCGGGCATACGTATTCGAAATAGCAGAGGTCATCGCCGGGGCTCCGTAGTAAAAATGCCCGTCAAGCGGGATCGCGTGTATGGGCGTAAAACATCAATCATATACAATCTTAGAGACAGGCTCACGTTTCAGAAGTTTTAGAGCCTGGTAATCGGCGATACAGGTTATGCATGACATCAGAAGTTCGCTATTTCATCATTTTTGGCCAAACTCAAGCCGGCACAACATTTAGGCCGAGTGATTGGGCTGAACGCCTTGCGGGGGTTCTCGCTCCCTATCGTCCTGCTGGCACGCTTGGCGGACATCTTTCCTATTCGCCTTACGCCACTCCGACGGTGATCGATGGCACACGGTGTGTCGTGATCGATCACCGCTTACGTAACCTCGAGCCGCTTGCCTGGAAATTTGTTCACGACTTCGCGAAAGATAATCTATTAAAAGTAGAGACCGATGTGATGGTCGATCCCGTTAGGCGATAAGCCTGCCTGAGACTTAGTCAATGGGCGTAATCACTTTGCCGTGAGAGAAGTAAGAAGCCAGATTGTCTAGCAAAGAGTCTGTCATCGCACGTCGCGTTTCATGCGTCGCACTTGCAACATGAGGCATGAGGACAACATTGTTCATGGACTTTAGCCCGTCTGGAACGATCGGTTCTCTATCAAAAACATCCAAACCGGCGCCACCGAGCGCCCCCTCTGTGAGGACGCGAACCATCGCCGGTTCGTCAATGACCGAGCCGCGGGCGATGTTGACTAAGATACCTTTTGGTCCCAGTGCGCGCAGCACGGGTTCGTTGATCAGACTCCGCGTACTGGCGCCTCCAACGGTTGCGATGACAAGAAAATCACTCCATGTCGCAAGCTCGACAAGCGAGTCAATATAGGCATAGGGAACATCGTTGCGAGGGCGACGGTTGTGGTAAGCCACTTCCATATCAAAGCCCTGTCCACGACGCGCGATGGCTTCACCGATGCGACCGAGCCCTACGATACCGAGTTTCTTCCCGCTGACGCGAGTGCCAAGCGTCAAGCTACCGATCTTGTTTTCCCAATGATTAGCACGTACAAATCTGTCACCCCATCCAATATTGCGGGCGGCGGCAATCAGGAGTCCCCAAGCCAGATCAGCGACGCAATCATTGAGAACGTCAGGAGTATTGCTGACAATAACTTTTCTAAGTTGAGCAGCATCGACATCGATGGAGTCATAGCCGACGCCCCAACTGCAGATGGCTTTTAGTTTGGGAAGTGCGTTAATCACCTCAGCCTTGCAACCAATATTTGCAGAGGTGACGATGACCTCGATGCTGTCGGCGTGCTCGCGTAAAAAAGCCTGTGGGTCAGCCGCTTTCCAATATTGCAGTACGTCGTAGCGAGCACCAAGCTCCGCATCTGCAGGAGAGTGTCCAGTGAGAGAGCCAATTTGCAGAATACGATGCTTAGTCATGGGGAGGTGTTCCGTCTAAAAATAAAAGCAAAACAGCCCATGAAGGGCTGTTTCAAATCTGCACCAAAGTCATAAGAGCGTCTTTTGTGCAAAACGACTATATGATCATTGGCTGATGACAAGCTCTGCCAATAGACGCAAAAAGGGCATTAAGCCAAAGATTTAATCGCGGCAGACAAGCGGCTCTTGTGACGTGCCGCTTTGTTTTTGTGAATAATGTTCTTGTCAGCAACGCGGTCAATCACGCTGGTTGCTTTTTGGAGGACTTCAGCCGCAGCGGCCTTATCGCCAGTCTCAATCGCGGTACGCACACGCTTGATAGCGGTACGGAGCATCGAACGCAGGCTGGAATTGTGCATATTGAGAGCAACTGATTGGCGTGCACGTTTACGGGCTTGGGCTGTATTTGCCATGAATAATCTGTCTTATCTTTAAAGTGCGCGCCCAATAAAAAGAGCGCATTTGGTTGAGTTCAGTCCGCTATTCTAGCACTAAGTCCCTGAATTGCAAACCCTATTGGGTCAAATTTGGTCTATCTGTTGCATCCGGCGCGCGTCTAAAGTGTTTCAGGCGCATTCCTAGGCTTAATAGTGTCAACAGATAGCATACGCCCGCAAGGGATAAGGCGCCCAATAACCATAAAACTCTGAGCCACGGGGTGGGTTGAAGGGCGACCCAATCAATTTGGGTGGCAGCCATCCACAAGGGAACCGCCATCACAAGCAAAGCACAAGTTTGCCTGAGTAAAAATGCACCCCAGCCAGGAGCCGGTTGGTATATTTTTTTACGTCTCAGGCCAATATAGAGGGCCAGGGCATTCAAGCATGCACCCAAGCCGATCGCGAGCGCTAAACCCGCATGGGCCAGCCAAGGCACCAAAAAGAGATTCATGACCTGAGTTAGGATCAGCACGCCAATCGCAATTTTGACTGGCGTACGGATGTCTTGTTTGGCATAAAAGCCAGGCGCAAGGATTTTGATCGTGAGCAGCCCCACCAGCCCGACGGAATATGCCATGACGGCCATTCGCGTTTGGGATACATCCGAAGCATTAAAGGCACCGTAATGAAAGAGCGTCGCGACCAACGCGTCAGCCATCATGACCATACACAGTGCAGCAGGTAGGCCCAGTAACAGCATCAGTTTGAGTCCCCAGTCTAGTAGATGGCTGTAGTGCAGCTGCCCGTCGGGTTGGGCATGCGCTTTAGCAAGACTTGGCAAAAGTACTGTACCCAGCGCAACCCCGATTAGGGCAGTGGGAAACTCCATGAGTCGATCCGCAAAGGAAAGCCAGGTCACACTTCCTGGGCTAAGCCATGTGGCAATGTTGGTATTGATTAATAATGAAATTTGAGCCACTGACACACCTAAGGTGGCTGGCAACATTTGTTTCAAGATGCGTCGCACGATCGGATCATTCAGTGCAGGTTTGACGGGGCCGATCAGGCGAGGTCTGAGGCCAAGTCTACTCAACGCCCACCATTGAACAGCGAGTTGTGCGAGTCCGCCAAGCATGACGCCTGCTGCCAAGGCATAAATGGGTTGTGAAAAATAGTCCGAAAGCAACAAGCTACTGCCAATCATTGAAAGATTTAACAAGACTGGTGTAAAGGCCGGGACTGCAAAACGTCGCCAGGTATTGAGAACCCCGGAGGCGAAAGCGACAAGAGACATGCAAATGATGTAGGGGAACATCACCCGAGTCATCCAAACGGCGGAATCAAAATCCGATGCGCGAGATGGATCGGTCAGGCCGCTAGCCATTGCCATCACGACCCACGGTGCGCCGATCACCCCAACTATTGTTGTGAGGGAAAGAACAAGGAATAAGGTGATGGCCACACGGTCCAGTAAAACCCGAACAGCTTCAGACTCGTGTTGGTTTCTAACCTCACCTAAAATTGGCACGAAGGCTTGCGCAAAGGCACCTTCGGCAAACAGTCTTCTTAGCAGGTTAGGGATACGGAAAGCGACCCAAAAGGCATCGGTCAAAGCCCCAGCGCCAAACGCCCGGGCAATGATAATGTCGCGTGCCAAGCCCGTGATGCGCGACAGCAGTGTGAAGCTGCTGACGGTTGCGGCGGCACGCAATAGGCTCATTTTGGTGGCATGCGAATTGCGCCGTCCAGGCGAATTGTTTCGCCATTAAGCATTTCGTTCGTAATAATTTGATGGACGAGTTTGGCGTAGTCTTCGGGACGTCCAAAGCGCGATGGAAAAGGGATGCTGGCTGCCAGAGAGTCTTGAACGGCTTGAGGCATGCCAAACATCATCGGTGTTCCAAAAATGCCCGGTGCGATCGTGACGCATCGAATCCCCAACGGTGCGAGGTCGCGTGCAACGGGAAGTGTCATCCCGACGACGCCAGCCTTGGATGCCGCATATGCTGCTTGTCCAATTTGTCCATCATAAGCCGCCACGGAAGCGGTGTTGATCAACACGCCGCGTTCGCCGGTGGGTTCTGCCTCGGTCTTACTCATGGCCTCAGAGGCCACTCGAATCATATTAAAGCTACCGATCAAATTGATAGAAATGACTTTTTGAAACATTTCAAAAGGATGCGCACCATTTTTCCCTACGGTTTTAGCCGCAGGAGCGATGCCAGCACAGTTGATCAAGCCAAAGAGGGGGCCGAGCTCGAGGGCTGCCGCAACGGCAGCGCGAGCATCTTGCTCTTGAGTGACATCACAATGCACATAGCGTTGGCCCAGTTCTTTGGCGAGCTCTTGACCCGCTTCGTCCTGGACGTCCGCGAGCACAATACGGGCTCCATGTGTACAGAGCATTTTTGCAGTACCCGCGCCTAAACCCGAAGCGCCACCTGTAACGATAAAAACTTTATTTTTGATTTCCATGAGACTGTTCTTGAGAGGTTAAGCAAGCGCCGCGAAGATGTTGGCTTTGATCTCGTCGACCGAGCCAACACCTTGGATTTTGCGGTAGCGTGGGGCTGAGGTTTCCGCTTTGGCCCAAGAGGAATAATAGTCAATGAGCGGCCGCGTTTGCTCTCGATAAACCTGGAGGCGGTGTCTCACGGTTTTTTCTTTGTCGTCTTCGCGCTGGACGAGCTTCTCACCAGTCACGTCGTCCTGTTCTGCGACTTTGGGAGGATTAAAACGAACATGGTAGCTGCGACCACTAGCAGGATGGATCCTGCGCCCACTCATGCGCTCGATAATGTCTTGTTCGGGAACCGCGATTTCAACGACAAAATCAAGGCTTACGTTGGCGTGCTTGAGCGCATCGGCTTGCGGAATCGTGCGAGGAAAGCCATCGAAAAGATAACCTTTCGTGCAGTCCGGTTGTGTCAGGCGATCCTTGACCAGTCCAATAATGATCTCGTCCGAAACTAACCCGCCGGCATCCATGATTTTTTTGGCGGCGATACCAAGCGCAGAACCGGCTTTGACGGCCGCGCGAAGCATATCGCCCGTAGAAATTTGAGGGATGCCGAAATGTTCGGTGATATATGCTGCTTGCGTGCCTTTGCCAGCGCCTGGTGGACCAAGCAAAATTAGACGCATATGAACTCCCGATACTTTGAGTGATGATTGACAATATTATGCCGCATCGCAGCAGTTGACGCAGTTGGGCTTTTGTGGTGCTTACCCTGACGTTAAACCTTCTTTTGCCAGTATTTGACGAACTCGGTCCAAATCTGCCTGGGTATCGACTCCTGGCCCAGGGTGCCGGTCCGTTAAATGAACGGCGATCTTGAAACCGTGCTCAAGGGCGCGCAGTTGTTCGAGTGACTCAATGCTTTCGAGTACTCCTCGAGATAAAGAGGGAAAGATTTTTAAAAAATGAACACGGTAAGAGTACAGGCCAATGTGATGGAGCGCGGGCAGACCCTGACTCAACACTTGTGATCCTTGGCTGAGGGCATCGCGATCCCAAGGGATAGGGGCGCGAGAAAAATAGAGAGCATGCGATGTACTGTCGCAAACAACCTTGACAATGTTTGGGTTAAAGAAACTGGATGCGTCAGAGATCGGCGCTGCGCAGGTCGACATCGCTGCCTGTGGATGTTGTGCAAGTGATGCCGCTACCTGGTTGATCAACGCTGGATCAATCAAGGGCTCATCCCCCTGAACATTCACGACAATGTCATCATCAGAAAGCTTGAGCAACTCAACACTTTCCGCCAAGCGATCAGTGCCTGAGGGATGGTCCTCGCGGGTCATCAATACATCAATGCCATAAGCACGGACAGCGCTTGCGATGGATGCATCATCGGTTGCGATATAAACTTTTTTGGCAGCTGAGGCTGCTGCACGATGTGCGACTCGAACAACAAGCGGAGTCCCTGCAAGATCCGCCAACATTTTCCCCGGGAGCCTGGTCGAAGCCTTGCGTGCGGGAATAATGACGATGAACGGTCGCATAAGTGTATTCATTTGCCTTTAGGCATTGTCGGGATGCTCTTCGGCATCGGCCAAGGGGCGTGCCTGGGCTTCAAGCATCACCGCAACACCATCACGGACAGGATAGGCGAGGCGATCACCCCGGCAAATGAGTTCCGTATGATCAGCATTTGAGTAGAGCCGGCCCTTACAAAGGGGGCAGACAAGAAGGTCAAGCAGACGTGTTTGCATCGTCATATTGTAATCAATCGGGCTGTGGCTGCACGGACTTTGCCTTTAATTGCTCGTTTAGCCATGGCATAAAATCCGGATCTGAAAAGTACACCTCAGTCTCCACGACCCAAAGTCGGTTGTCTTTGATGTTTTCACACTTGACAGCATCTTTAGCCGTCATCAGCACACATTCTGCATCCAATGCTTGAAATATCGAGGCTTCAAAGGTGTAGTGATCAGCCAAAGCGCGTTGTTCGGAGAGCGCAATACCGATGTTATGCAGGCTTAAAAAAAACTGCGCTGGGTTGGCAATGCCTGCAATCGCCATAATTTTAAGTCCTTTGGTGCGGGCAATAAAGCTTGGTGGATCAAGTAATTGTCCACTAAAGAGATTTCTGAACTGAATCATTCGAAATGAGGCCGCCGTTTTTCGTACCAAAGACGATGTTGTGGTCGAGGGTGTGGAGGCGGCATTTTCTGTTCTAGAGATCAGAGCTTGAACAGAATTCAAGCGGCTAACGGGCTCACGCAGAGGTCCAGCAGGCAACAACCAACCATTGCCGGTTCCGCGCTCATCTTGGACAACAATTTCGATGTCTCGGTGGAGGCGTAGGTGCTGTAAACCATCGTCTGAGATCACCAAGTCTATCTGAGGATTGAGCGCCAAGAGAGAAAAGTAAGCTTGTGGTCTATTAGGGTGCACTGCGATCGGAGCACCGGTTTCCCTGGCGATCAAAGCAGGCTCATCACCAAAAAGACTTGCATCAAGTTTTCCCTGTCCCACAAGGGGCTTGTCACCGATCTGCGTGCCGTATCCACGGCTAATGACACCAGGATGCCAGCCTAAGACACGCAGTTGTTTGACTAGAGCGATGACGACAGGCGTTTTTCCTGTCCCACCGATGTAGATGTTGCCAACGACCACGACAGGGATTGGAAAAACGGCATCGCGCTTAAAGTAATAGTGGTGCAGGACGCGAATTTTTAGGAGCGCACCAAACAGCAGGGAGAGCGGGGCCATGGACCATGCCCACACCCCCCTTTGCTGCCACTGGCGCTGCAGCCAATGCTCGATACTCGTGCGCAGCTCTTGGGTGCTCACTGACTAGCCTGTGTGACAAAGTGCACTTTGTTGATGCCAGCCTCTCGCGCGGCTTGCATCGCGTGAACGACGGCTTGGTGAGGGGCCATTGCATCTGCGCGAATGATCAAGGCGCTCTCTGTTTGATCTGAACGTTGAGCTTTTAAGCGGGCAGCAAGATTGTTTGTGGAAATGAGGACTCCTGCGATGGCGTAGCGCCCATCTTTAGCAATAGAAACCTCGATTGTTGATGCTGTCGTTTGCTCGGCGTTCGCTTGGGGTAAGGAAATGCTGAGCTGACGCTCACGCGTAAACGTTGTGGTTGCTGCTAAAAAAATCAACATCACGAGCAAAACATCAATTAAAGGAATCAAATTGATGTCTGGACTATCGTCTGAAGAGGCGTTTGAGCGAAAGTTCATCAGGTGGAGTGCTTAATATTCTGAGCAACATAACGAGTCGCTTGCTCCATCTTTAACAAAAGCGCTTCAACCCGGGATTTGAATAATCGATGTGCCATGACAGCAGGAATCGCAATAAGGATACCAAACCCAGTGTTGTACAACGCAATTGAAATGCCGCGTGCCAACTCTGTTGGATCCGAACCGTCGGGTTTGTAAGCTGCGAAAATTTCGATCATACCTACGACGGTTCCAAATAGCCCCATAAGTGGTCCAAGGCTTGCAACCGTGGCTAGAGCGGGGAGGTATTTTTGTAATATGTGGGAAACATCACGACCGGCATCCTCGACCGCGCATCGGAGTTCTGCGGGGGGCAAATTTTTGCATCGAAGCAGTTCTGCAAGAATCAGGCCCAGTGGAGAAGACGCACGAAGTTTTTCAATGGCCTCGGGCGAGTCTGCCTTGGCGCGAACCATTTGTATGACTTGGGCGGGTAGGTCGCGAGGAATGAGTCGTGCAGCATTGAGGCTTAACGTACGCTCGATTACGATGGCTAAACCAACGATTGATAGGGCGATCAATGGCCAGATGGGCCAGCCTGCCTGAATGACAATAGATTGCAAAAAGTAACCTCTCTAGCTTTAGGATGGAATGCACAACACAATATTGGCATGGTAAGGGTGCGACAGAATAGTTGGCAAGCCCAAAGCGTATTAAAAGCTATCCACAGAACTTGTGGATAATTCTGTGTGCATCTTCTGAAATGATGGAAAATGGGTGCTTCCGAGTAATTGCTTAAAAATTGAGCAATTTATAATGGATTTAATTATTATTCAATAATAACAAATAGTTACTATATTTTTTTAAAGCGATTTTACATCTAAAACAATATATTCATTAATCACAAACACTTATTACGAATTTATTACGTTTGTGGACAATCTTTGGTGAAGACCCCATATGGCACTTAGTGATCAACAAGACAATTCAGCATTCACGCGGGACATTCTGACAGTCTCTGAGCTCAATCAAGCTGTCGCACGTCTTTTAGAAGACAGTTTCGATGTGAATTGGGTTCGGGGCGAAGTTTCTAATTTTATGCCCGCTGCTTCTGGTCATTGGTACTTCACGCTCAAAGATAATGGTGCCTCGGTCAGAGCGGTGATGTTTCGCAGTAAAGCGGCAACCGTGGGGTTTATGCCTCAAGCGGGGGATTCGATCGAACTCAAAGGGCGGGTGACGCTTTATGAAGCGCGAGGTGAGTATCAAATTCAGGCAGAACAGTTACGACGCGCGGGTTTAGGTTCGCTTTTTGAGGCGTTTCTTGCTTTAAAAAGCAAATTGGATCAAGAAGGTTTATTCGATCCCGCTCATAAACGAGAAATTGTTGGACATCCTCGCGCTGTAGGGGTCATCACCTCGTTGTCCGCTGCGGCGTTACGCGATGTGCTGACCGCTTTGGCGCGTCGTGCGCCCCACGTACCGATTGTGATCTACCCGGCAATGGTGCAAGGAGCGGGATCTTCCTTACAGCTCAGGCAGGCGTTAGCTTTAGCAAATGAAAGGCAAGAGGTTGACACTATTTTACTTGTCAGAGGGGGCGGCAGTATTGAAGACCTCTGGAGTTTCAATGATGAAGCTTTAGCGCGAGATATTTCCGCAAGCATCATTCCTGTTGTTTCTGGTGTGGGGCA
>CAMBLP010000072.1 GCA_945868195.1 Bordetella parapertussis | reverse complement strand
AGCCTACAACGGCGTTGGATGTGACCGTGCAGGCACAGGTCTTGAGCTTGATTCGCGATATTCAGCAAGAGTTTGGTATGGCGGTCTTGTTGATCACGCATGATTTGGCTGTGGTGCGTGATGTGGCCGATACCGTTGCCTTGATGCGTTATGGTGAAATTGTTGAGACCGCGCCTGCTGATCAGTTTTTTAACGCCCCAAAACATCCCTACGCACGAGAATTATTTGCAGCGATCCCGACATTCGCTAAACGGGGACAGCCTCTGAGTCCTTCGGTGACTAAGGCCGATATACATCGTACCGTCATACCGGATACGGCTTTGCGTGCTGCTGACGCCTCGGCCAAGTCCTCTGCGAACCTCGGTAGGCAGACGCCCGCGCTTGTGGTGGAACAATTAGAGATTGGATATCCCATTCGCAAGGGCTTGTTGCGCAGACAAGTGGGCATCAATCAAGCTGTTCGAGGGGTGAATCTTACCCTCCAACGTGGCGAAACATTGACACTCGTCGGCGCCTCAGGTTGCGGCAAGACAACGGTTGCCAAGGCGTTGTTGCGGTTGATTGATACATCGGCCATGATTTCTGGAGTCGTTCGTCTCGGTGAGCAAAATCTCTTGACGGCCTCTCGCACAGAGATGAAAGCACTGCGCCGCCGCATTCAGATTGTGTTTCAAGATCCTTTCGCCTCCCTCGATCCGCGCATGCGGGTGCGGGAGATTTTGCAAGAAGGGATCGCCGCCTTACGCCCTGAGTGGAATGCCGCAGAACAGTCCCAGCGGATATTTGCACTGTTAGAGCGAGTTGGTTTGCCCTCAGATGCTGGAGATCGTTATCCGCATGAGTTTTCTGGTGGTCAGCGACAGCGCATCGCGATTGCCCGCGCGTTGGCGGTTGAACCAGAAGTCTTGATTTTGGATGAGCCTACGTCGGCTTTGGATGTTTCTGTGCAGGCCCAAATCCTTGATTTATTAAAAGATTTACAAAAAGAAACAGGCATGGCTTACTTGTTTATTACGCATAACTTTGGCGTAGTGGAGTATTTTGCCGACCGTATAGCGGTGATGGAAGCAGGCATGGTCGTGGAGTTTGGCGATGCGTTGCAAGTGCTTCGGGCACCCAGGAGTGAAGTCACCCGAGAATTACTCGCCGCCGTGCCTCGTTTAGGGTGATCGGTGGGTGAGGAGAGTG
Organism: Bordetella parapertussis; assembly: GCA_945868195.1. GTDB lineage: Bacteria > Pseudomonadota > Gammaproteobacteria > Burkholderiales > Burkholderiaceae_B > Zwartia. The sequence goes on along the minus strand of CAMBLP010000072.1, from coordinate 9,706 downwards.
AGTCCGTTATACTTTGTAAGACTTGTAATTTTCAATATTGCCTTCAGATTAAGTGTATGGGTCTCAAAGTTTTCGATTTGCAGTGTGAGCATGGTCACCTTTTTGAAGGTTGGTTCGGCTCGCACGAGGATTATGACTCGCAGCAAACCCGTGGGTTGCTGACTTGTCCAATGTGTCACAGCGCAACTATTGAAAAGCGTTTGTCAGCCCCTAGGTTGAATGTGGGGCATTTTGATGTGGAGTCTCGCGCCTCGGACGGTGCGGGCTCTAGTGCAAGTTCCTCACGTGAAACCGTCGTGGCATCTTCGCCGGAGGCTCTCCAGTTGGCGCAAATCCAGGCGGCCATCATGCAACAGATGCGAGAACTCGTCCGCAATACTGAAAATGTCGGTTCTGGTTTCGCCGAAGAAGCCCGTCGCATTCACGAAGGTGAGTCCGAAGAGCGCCCGATCCGTGGAACGGCCACCTCCGAGGAGCGAGAGGCGCTGGTCGAAGACGGGATTTCTGTCGTGGCTTTGCCTGATTTTCTTGATGCCGATCACTTGCAGTGACAGGCATTGCGGTGCCTGTTGCATCGCACCTTCCATTACGAGCCCGATTCCAGGGATGCCGCACGGCAAGCCAGCGGGTGTGCCGTGTATTCATTTGCAAGCAGACTTTCGCTGCGCGATCTTTGGTCAGCCGGAGCGCCCCGCGTTTTGTGGCGGACTGCAGCCCTCTGAGGAAATGTGCGGGTCGGATCGCATCTACGCGCTGCGTTGGCTGGGTGAACTCGAGCGCGCGACGCGATGAAAGCCCCCGTGGATCGCTGCAAACGTGTTAGCACGGATTCCTTAGTGTTATTGTTATAAGTATCTTGAGCGGCATCATTCACAGCATAAGGTCATCATCATCCATGAGTACGGTGTCTGCAGTCATCATCGTCAAAAACGAAGAGGCTCATCTCGCTCAATGTCTCAGTACCTTGGATTGGGTGGATGAATTGCTTGTGCTTGACTCTGGCAGTACGGATGCGACCTGTCGCATCGCTGAGTCTTTCAATGCACGGGTTGTAAAAGCTGAGGACTGGCAAGGTTTTGGGATACAGCGTCAGCGCGCCCAAGCTTTGGCCCGTTGCGATTGGATCCTGATGATCGACGCCGATGAGCGAGTGACGCCTGATTTGAAAGCTTCGATTCAAGCCCACATTCAGGGTGAACCTGCCATTGGCAGAATGTCACGCTTGAGTTGGTGTTTCGGAGGGTTTATTCGTCACTCAGGTTGGTATCCGGATCGGATTGACCGTCTTTATCCGAGAGAGGCTGCCCACTACAATAGTGACCTAGTTCATGAAAAGCTCGTGTATCCCAACAGTCTGCCAGTCAAAAGACTGCATGGTGATTTGCTTCATTTTACTTACGACAGTATGCGGCACTACCTCGTTAAATCTGCCCACTACGCCGAGCTGTGGGCTCAGGGACGGCAACAGCAGGGTAAAACAACTCGTCTCAGCGTCGCTTTTTTGCATGGGGTGAGTTGTTTTGTGCGGATGTATGTTTTAAAGGCAGGTTTTCTGGATGGTCGTCCGGGCTTTTTACTCGCTGTCTTGTCTGCGCACTCTACTTTTGTTAAATACGCTGATCTCTGGGGCAGGGGAACAACGCAACGGCAACAGGTCGATCAAAGCGTTTCATCGACGAAGCATCCCCCAAGCGCATGAAGCCCTTACGTATTCTGGTCGTCCGCAACGATAAGCTGGGCGATTTCATGCTGGCCTGGCCTGCCTTGGCACTCCTCAAGCGTTCCTTGCCTCAAAGTCATCTCAGCGTGCTGGTCCCTACCTATACCCGGTCTCTTGCCGAGGTCTGTCCATGGGTGGATCAAGTGTTGTCAGACCCTCACGATCTTGATCAAGTAAATCGTCAACATTTTGACGCGGTATTGACTTTATTCTCAACAGGAAGGATAGGGTGGCAGGTTTTTAAAGGTCGCATTCCTATCCGGTTTGCCCCAGCGACAAAGTGGGCTCAGGTTTTTTATAATCGCACTGTGGTTCAAAGGCGCTCTCGTTCAGAGAGACCTGAGTTTATCTACAACCTTGAGCTAGCCTCGGCTTTAATCGAATCTTTAGGCCATAAACCAGCGCAGTCTGCGCCACCGTACTGGCCGATCAATTCAGACGAAAAGACTGCGTTGCGTGATCAGTTAGCCAATAAGCTCGGACTCGATGCTGCGAGGCCGTGGTTTTTTTTACATAGTGGCTCGGGTGGCTCGGCCAACAATCTCTCGATTGAGCAGTATGCGCAATTGGTGATTTCAATGCATCAACAGTTGCAGCAAGAGCAGCAAGCATTACCCCAATGGGTCTTGACGTGTGGTCCTGGAGAGGAGCACAGTGTTGAGTCTTTGCATCAGCGTATTCCAGAATATATCGAAAGTGCGGTCTATCGTTCGACTGAGGGACTTGCCGCTTTTGCAAAAAGTATCGCGACTGCTCAGTTGATGGTGGCCGGATCGACGGGTCCTCTGCATGTTGCGGGAGCGCTTGATGTGCCGACCGTCGGTTTTTTTCCAGCTAAACGATCGGCGACCCCTCTGAGATGGCGTCCTTGCAATAGTGAGTCACGTACGATCAGTTTTAGTCCTGAGTTACAGGGCAAAGAGCTGTCAAATATGGCCACGATTGATGTGAATCTTTGTGCACAGCGGATCGTGAGCTGGCTCAGTTAAACTGGCGCGCCATGTCTATCGTTGCGCATTACCCCCCTATGTTTGTCATAAAAAATCCCACCTAGAGGTGGGATTTTTATTCTTAATTTTGCGACAGTAAAAAGATTTACATCACGCGGCTACGGTATTCGCCAGTGCGTGTGTCAATTTCGATCTTGTCGCCAATCGAGCAGAAAAGGGGCACAGGCAATTCGTGTCCAGTGTTGATTTTTGCGGGCTTCATGACCTTGCCGGAGGTGTCACCGCGCACGGCGGGCTCGGTATAGACGATCTCGCGAACAAGCATCGTGGGCAATTCGATAGAAATTGCACGGCCGTCATAGAACACAACCTCAACGGGCATGCCTTCTTCGAGGTAGTGCATAGCGTCACCCATGCTTTCTGCTTCGATTTCGTACTGGTTGAAATCAGCATCCATGAATACATACATGGGGTCGCCAAAGTACGAGTAGGAGCACTCTTTACGATCGAGTACGACTAATTCGAATTTTTCGTCTGCTTTGCAAACGTTTTCTGCGCCTGAACCGGTCAGCAGATTTTTGAATTTGAATTTGACAACAGAGGCGTTACGGCCTGACTTGCTGTACTCGGCACGCTGAATGACCATTGGGTCTTTGCCGATCATGATCACGTTGCCGACGCGCAGCTCTTGTGCTGTTTTCATTCGAATAAACTCCGGTAGCGATGAGTCTCCGGGACGGTAAAAACCGGAGTTAGGGATAGAAAAGTCTTTTATTTTAGCCTTTCTGGGGCAAATTTGCTTTGCGCTTGACCTTGTTTGCTTAGGCAGAACGTCGTAAGCGCAGAAGCCAAGTCAGTCTTGGCCGTTTGACGGGTGCAGAAACGGTCTGCCTGCTGCTGCCAGGCGTGAAAGTATTCCGGTTTGAGCTGTCGTAGCAGTGCACTGGCGAATTCAGCACCGTCTTCTGCAGCAGCAGAATCAATGTGCACACTCTCTGGATTCCAGTGCATCATGACAGAGCAAATATCCTCTGGTAATTCCGTTTGCGCGAGCCATGCCCGTAATTTCACCAGATGGGTGTTCTCTGTCTGGGGATAGATCTGCCAGATCAGGGGCTTGCCAGCCCATATGCCACGGACAATGGAATCCTCGCCGCGGACAAAGTTCAGATCGGCAGTCCAGAGGACTTTGTCGTATTCGGTTTGAGGTAAAAACGGCACACGTTCTATGAAGAGCTGTCCCTGTTGTCCTGACATATATTGCGGGTGAGTGCCTTCGGGAATGAGTAAGACCGTTTGTCGTGGGTCAGCGCTCAATGCCCCGATCAGTGCGGCGACAGGCGCGTTGTTGTAGCAAAATAAATTGACAAGTCTAGCTGCAGGGTTGTCTCGCACGGCAGGGAAAAGTGCAGCGATTGCAGCTTGACTTAAGCCCAGATTTTCCAAGAATGCGCGTTGTGCTGCACGATCTTTTTGCCACGTATCGCGCTGGGCAATCAGTGCTGATTCACGCAACAACCCACCTGTTTGCTCCGTGAAACCTGGGAAGAAAAAATGCGAGGATAATCCGTCAGCGCGCAAGGATGGGAGTCCATGGCAGCCTTCGACCCAGTCCTCGGCACTCAGGTATTCAAGATTGATCCACAGGCATTCGGGTCTTGCCGTTGGATGATTGTGTTGTGCACGCATATTTTCGACATACTGGTCTGGCAAATCACAAGAAAAAGTGGCAATCACAACTGGCGCGGGCGTAAAGTCAGTTGACTGTGACCAATGGATGATTTCGATACCATCGATGTGTTGAGTGGCAGCCACAGTGACGCGCGGCTCTAGTCGCTGAAAGCTCTTGAGGTCATCGACCCAGAGTCGTGGCAACCACCCGTGCTCTTGATGAAGTTGCCGCGCCAGTCGCCAGCTCACGCCGATATCGCCAAAGTTGTCGATGACTCGGCAAAAAATATCTGCGCGCATGGTTAGTGAAAGTGTGGTGGCGCTGTTTCTGCGTCTTCGGGGAGTTCGGCATGCACCATTTCACCATTTGGATTGGGAAAATAGGGTGCACCGCAGTCTTCGCAAAACTCGGGCATCAACATACCGGGTAAGCGTCGGATGTCGTTGACACCACACTCTTTGAGCAGAGCGGCGATCTCTTCAACGGTTTCAATCGGAGGCGGCTCATGCTCGAGCAGCGGCTGATCATCTTCACGTCCATAGAGCGGCCACAGACAGCCGTAGACCACTTCATTTTGATTCTTTTGGGTAAAGCCAATACGATATTCATCGATACGACGTTCGCCACAGCCTGCCACGATGGCGCGCAGTTGAGTGGGTTCGATGTTGAGCGCCGCACCCAGCCAAGAAACCGCCGCCTTCACGGACAAGGGCCGCACGCGTCGGTCCGCATCCCGATTACTCACGTAGTAGGCGTCAGGCGTGAGAATTTCAAAGCCGCAACCCGGTAGGAGAGTCGTCATGTGTGGTTTGGCCTCTGCGGCCCAGCGCTCTAGACAGATTTCACGACCTAGGCCGAGTTCACCGGGCTGTTCTTGCCAGCGAAACATTGGTTGCCCTTCAGGGACGGCGATAGCCGCCACGAGATAGCGTGTATCGGCCAGCATATTAAATGCTTCGGGCTCGGTGTTTAACTTAGGTGCATTAAAAGAGGTTCCTAAAGCCGCCAAACCAAGTTTTTGCAGCCAGTCCCACGTTTCGCAAAAGGTACGTGGCATTTGGTCTAGGCTGACCAGATGGGGAAACAGTGCGACCTGAGTGTCGTTGGCTAGGATGTGGGCTTGGAGGTGCTCACGTAAAGCCTGTGCCATGGCGGTGGGGACTTCGCAGGAGGGAATGCTGTAGCGCGTCCACGCCACCAAGGGCGCGACAAGCAGCAGCACATCAAAGCGCTTGCCATCTTTTTTGCCCTCAGCGGTTAGGACGCATGATTCAGAAAGCGTCTCGGCTTGCTCAATCAAGACCTCATAACCACCCAAATGGGTTTGAGAAAGATGCTCAAGCGCTGCATCGATCGCGGCGTCATTTTGCGAGCGCATCAGCTTGAGCAAGACCGTCGCAAGTTCGGCTTCCCAATAACGGTCCTCGACACGACTGCCGGAGCTATGAAGCGCGAGCGCAAGCGCCACCAGACGCGAAGCATCTCGCGTCAGGCGGGTAGAAGGAGAGCTCGAACGAAGACGTGCCATGAGTTTGCGTGCCTGCCGACAAAAGGAGTCTAGTGTAACGAACTATCCAGACTCCTCGTCGTGCTTAGGCGGCTAAGAGTTGCCTCAGTACAAAGGGCAGAATTCCGCCGTGTTGATAATAGTCAACCTCAATGGGCGTATCGATGCGTAATAAGGCAGCGATACGCGTGCTGGAGCCATCTGGACGGTGAATCACTAAGGTCACGTCTTGCTGCGGGATGATGCCTGTTTCTAGTCCTTCTATATCAAAGGTTTCTGCACCGGTCAGGCCCAGAGAGGCCGCGCTGTCATGACCTTTGAATTGCAAAGGCAGCACGCCCATGCCAACCAGATTGCTGCGGTGGATTCGCTCGAAACTACGAACAATGACGGCCTTGACGCCTAGCAGCTGAGTGCCTTTTGCAGCCCAGTCGCGCGAGGAGCCTGAGCCATATTCTTCGCCACCAAAGACAACGGTAGGAATGCCCGACGAGACGTAACGCATGGCAGCCTCATAGATCGAGATTTGCTCGCCCGTGGGTTGCATCAAGGTTTGCCCACCCTCAACGCGCGAGCCATCGGGGCGGGGCGGGATCATCAAGTTTTTAATGCGGACGTTAGCAAAGGTGCCGCGCATCATGATTTCGTGATTGCCGCGGCGCGAACCGTAGCTATTGAAGTCCGCCTTTTGGATGCCATGATCGAGTAGCCACTGACCCGCGGGTGTGGCATCGCTGATCGACCCTGCCGGTGAAATGTGATCGGTTGTCACGGAGTCGCCAAAAATACCCAAGATACGCGCGCCTCTTACTGCGGGCATCGGTTTGGGTTCCATGGTGAAACCATCAAAAAAGGGTGGCTCGGCGATATAGGTGGAACTCGGCCAGTTGTAGAGTTCCCCATTGACGCCTTCAATGTTTTGCCAAAGTTTGCCAGGCTTTTTTTCCACCTTGGCGTAGTTGGCTCTAAACACCTTGGGATCCATTGCAAACTTCATGAGCTTGTCGACTTCTTTGGCGGTGGGCCAGAGATCGCCGAGATAGACGTCGCCTTTTTTGCCGCGGCCCACAGGTTCTGTCATTAAGTCTCGGGTGATGTTGCCTGCCAAGGCGTAGGCCACAACCAGAGGCGGTGAGGCGAGAAAATTTGCTTTGAGATTCGGGTGAATCCGCGCTTCAAAGTTTCTATTGCCTGAGAGTACGGCTGCACAGATCAAGTCGTTGTCCAGGATGGCTTGATTGAAATCGGCAACCAGATCGCCAGCATTTCCAATGCAGGTTGTACACCCGTAGGCGGCGACATCAAAGCCGAGTTTGTCCAGATAAGGCAAGAGCCCCGCGCGCTCAAGATACTCTGTGACGACGCGCGAACCCGGGGCAAGGGAAGTTTTGACGTGCGCGGGGACAGTGAGTCCGGCCTCAACCGCTTTTTTGGCGAGCAAACCCGCCGCAAGCATGACGCTCGGGTTCGAGGTATTGGTACAAGAAGTAATGCCCGCAATCAAAATATCGCCGTTGTTCAGTGTTCTGCCCGTAGCTGTCTTGAAAGGCTTGTTGAGTTTTGCAGCGGGCTGATTGAATCCGTTGGCGGCAATCGGTTTTGAAAACAGAGATTTAAAGGTCTTTTTAACTTGACCGATTTCAATGCGGTCCTGAGGGCGCTTAGGGCCTGCAAGAGAGGGTACAACGGAGCCCAGATCAAGTTTGATCACGCGGGTGTAATCTATATCAGTGGCCTTGGGGATGCCAAACATTCCTTGCGCCTTAAAGTAGGCTTCGAGCGCCTTGACCTCGTCCTTGGTGCGACCCGTGCCCTCGAAATATTCGATCGTGCGTGCATCGACTGGGAAAAAGCCCATCGTGGCACCATACTCTGGCGCCATGTTGCCAATCGTTGCACGGTCAGTGACAGACAGTTTCGCTGTGCCCGGACCACAAAATTCGACGAACTGGCCCACGACCTTTTGTTTGCGTAGCAGTTCCGTAATGGTGAGCACCAAATCAGTCGCGGTGACGCCACCACGCAGTTCGTCTGACAACTCCACGCCCACCACGTCAGGGGTCAAAATATAGACAGGTTGACCCAGCATGCCAGCCTCGGCCTCGATCCCGCCCACGCCCCAACCGACTACGCCAATTCCGTTGATCATGGTGGTGTGACTGTCGGTGCCGACGAGCGAGTCAGGATAATAAACATCATTTTTTTTGTCATGATGGACACCGCGCGCTAAGTACTCTAAATTGATTTGATGCACGATGCCAAAGCCGGGAGGCACGACGCCAAACGTATCAAAGGCTTGCATTCCCCATTTTAGAAATTGATAACGTTCCTTGTTACGCGAAAACTCAACCTTCATATTGAGATCTAAGGCGTCCTTCGTGCCGAAGTAATCAATCATGACGGAGTGATCGACCACGAGGTCGACGGGTACAAGTGGCTCAATAGACTTGGCATCCTTACCCATTTTTTGGGCAACACCACGCATCGCAGCGAGATCGGCGAGTAAGGGCACACCTGTAAAGTCTTGCAACACCACGCGCGCAACGACAAAGGGGATTTCAAGCTCGCGTTTGCTTTTTGGTTTCCAGCCAGCGAGTTCGCGAATATGCGACTCTGTGACTTTTTTCCCATCACAATTTCGCATCACCGATTCGAGCACAATGCGAATGGAGACTGGCAGACGAGAGACATCCACGCCTAGCGCTTCACCGAGCGCCGGTAGTGAGTAAAAGTGCGCTTGTTTTTTGCCTATTTTGAATTTTTTAAGCGTGTTTAGTGTGTCGTGTTTCATGGTGTACGCCCCTTGGTGTGGATCTCTTTATCCTACACCAGACGCATCATTCACGCACAATAAAAAAGCCACCTGTGGGGTCAAACACAGGTGGCTAGAAGAGCTTGAACCTATCTATCGATGTGCTCCGGCTATTTCCACCGGAGTACTGGGTTTAGACGGCGTCAGCGACATCCTTGTAATCAGGAATCTGATCAAAATTGAGGTACTTGTAGATTTCGGCGCTGCTGTCTTTGAGCACGCCCATGTCTGTCATGTACTCTTCTTTGGTTGGGATGCGACCAAGTTTCGAACAAATGGCTGCCAATTCAGCAGAGCCCAAATACACGTTGGTATTTTTACCCAGACGATTCGGGAAGTTACGTGTGCTGGTAGACATCACCGTCGCACCTTCTCGAACCTGAGCCTGGTTACCCATGCACAGTGAGCAGCCTGGTGGCTCGGTGCGTGCACCGGCCGAACCAAAAACGCCATAGTGACCTTCTTCTGTCAGCTGTGCAGCATCCATCTTGGTGGGGGGGGCGATCCAGAGCTTGACAGGCATGTCACGCTTGCCTTCGAGTAGCTTCGAAGCAGCACGGAAGTGACCAATGTTGGTCATGCAACTACCAATGAACACTTCGTCGATCTTAGTGCCAGCGACATCTGACAACATTTTGACGTCGTCTGGATCGTTCGGGCAGGCCACGATAGGCTCATGAATGTCGGCCAGGTCGATCTCAATCACGGCAGCGTACTCGGCGTCTGCATCAGGCTGGAGCAACTGTGGATTGGCGAGCCAGGCTTCCATTGCCTGAATACGACGCATCAGGCTGCGCTCGTCCGAGTAACCATTGGCAATCATCCACTTCAACATCACGATGTTGCTGTTGATGTATTCGATGATGGGTTCTTTGTTCAGACGGACGGTACAACCCGCAGCGGAACGCTCAGCCGAGGCGTCTGACAATTCAAAGGCCTGTTCGGCTTTGAGGTTTGGCAAACCTTCGATTTCGAGGATACGGCCAGAGAAGATGTTGATCTTGTTTGACTTACTGACAGTCATGAGGCCAGCTTTGATCGCATA
>CAMBLP010000071.1 GCA_945868195.1 Bordetella parapertussis | reverse complement strand
GGCATGTGATTGGTTTTAAAGTAAATCCCCACCATCGCGCCGATCTCAAGGTAAATAAACAGCAATAAAAGATCTGGAATCGTTGCGTGATGTTTTTGAAACAAATCAAAAAATGTCCATCCAGCAGCCCAAAATGTGGCTGCACCGATGGCGAACAACGCAAATCTGTGAAAAATACCCACACAGAGATTGCCAAGTCGATCGAGCTCTTTGAGTTTGTTATCCATGACTTCCCTTTAGAAATCAGCCCAAATACTGATTAAGTACATTTCAATCTAACACAAATAACAGTGCCGTTTAAGCGTAACCACTATCGCTATAGTCTTTACTTAAAGGTGACGACTGCTCGCCCTCGAATCCCTGCTTGCATGACTTTGGCGCAATGGTCGAGTAAGTCTTCAAACTTAATCGGATAAGCAATCTGATGCAAATGCTTGGGGTGTAAATCACCACCCTTGGCCATACGTGCCCAGATCTCCCCGCGCTCGGGGACAGGATGATTACCGTTGATACCCACTAGGGAAACGGATCTTAAGATGAAGGGATAGATGGACGTCGTCAATGTTTCGCTTGCGGCATTACCAAAGGCGCAAATCACAGCGTGTTTCTTTGCTGAGCGGAGTACTGCATCGAGAGGGGCGCCTCCAACGGCATCGATCGCGCCTGCCCAGCGTTGCTCTTCGAGTGGTTTATCACCGCCGGCGATTTCATCGCGTCCAATGACTCGGCTTGCACCAATAGATTTTAAATAGTCCTCTTCAGATTTTTTGCCTGTGCTAGCGACGACTTCATAACCCAAACCCGCCAACATATCGATCGCAAAAGAAGAGCTTCCTCCTGTCCCGCCCGTGACAATAATCGGACCATCACTCGTTTTGACGCGACGTTCAATCTCAACAACGGCGACAGCGGACGTATAGGCGGCAAGTCCCATTGCAACGCTGTCAAAGGGATCCGTTCCAGCGGGGATGTATCCAACCCACTTGGCTGGAACGCGCACATACTCACTATATGCGCCATCACGTTTCATACCAAAGTCACGACCGCCTTGAACGGTGACTAAGTCGCCTGCCTTGAAATTTGGATCAGTAGACTCGACAACGGCGCCCGCCATTTCAATACCTGGAATGCAAGGAAACCGTCCGATGACATTTCCCACCCCCATGACGCCTCGTGCATCTTTGTAATTCACTGCAGCATATTGCGTCTTGATAATGACTTCGCCTGGATCGAGATCATCAATCGTTTGGTCTACGAGACGGCTAATTTTTTTATCGCCCTCAAGATATTGTCTGATCGCTTTGAACGTCATGCTATCTGTCTCACTTTGATTTATGTTTTTCTTTGCACGATGACGCCTTCTGCTAACAGGGCATCGATTTGAGCTTGAGCCAAGCCATACTCAGCAAGGACTTCGCAGGAGTGTTCGCCTAAGGCAGGAGGGCCGTAGCGCACGCGTGACTGCGCGTTTCTGTCCCCAACGGCGAGCCCTGGCATCTTGACACTGCCTGCAATCGCACTCGGTGTATCGACGATCAGCCCATTGTGTTTGAGTTGTGGTGATTCCATCACCATGTCGTAATCAGCAATTGGACCGCAAATGATGTCTTGCGCTTCCATGAGTGTCTGCCACTCTGTAGAGGTCTTCGACGCGAGCAAGACGGTCAACTCTTTCATGAGTTTTTTTCGATTCGTCACACGCAAAGGAATCGTGGAAAATTCAGGATGAGACGCTAACTCTGGCTTGTTGAGTAGTGTGCAAAGAGCAGGCCAACGATCGTCATGATAGGCTGCAATCATGAGCCAGCCATCTTTCGTTGGATAGGCTTCGTTCGGAGCCGAGTAGGGCGCAGCCGTACCAATGCGGATGGGTTTTTCACCGCTCGACAAATATGATGCGATGGCGGATTGTTGAAACATAATCGCACTGTTGTAGAGCGACATATCCAGATGCTGTCCCTGACCCGTCGCTTCGACAACACGCAGGGCCGCCATCACTGTACTCGTCGTTAAAAATCCTGTCACCATATCGACTGCGGGCACGAGAACTTTCATCGGTGGTGAGTCTTCATCGCCGATATTGCTCATCAGGCCAGAGACGGCCTGCACAATCCCGTCTACGCCTGGTTTATCACGCCAGGGTCCTGTCTGACCATATGCAGAGACAGAAGCAAAAATAATTTTTGGATTGACCGCACGCAGTGCTTCATAACCAATACCGAGGCGCGCCATGACGCCCGGTCTAAAGCTCTCAAGCACAACATCTGTGGTTTGCGCCAATTGCAAAATTAAAGCAGCACCGCCGAGTTTTTTCAAATCAATAATCAGTGAACGTTTATTGCGGTTAAAAGACATCGACACCACCGACTCGCCGTTTTGCCAAGGCGGGCCAAGTTTGCGACCGATGTCTCCACTAGGTGCCTCGACCTTGATAACCTCGGCACCCATGTCTCCCATTTGCATACCTGCTAAGGGGCCCGCACCAATCTGTGTAAAGTCAAGGACGCGTACGCCCTCTAGGGCTTTATTAATAGTGGGCATGATATCGATCAGCTTGAGGTTGAAATGAAAAGTTTATATTACTCATTAAGGAGTATTCTGGTGGCATGAAAGCGATCCTTATGACTTTATTATTTTTCTTGAATGCCACGCTTTTAGCGGGAGCGAATCCTATGGTGGATGACTTTTCAGGTAAACCTGAAGCGCGTTGGGAGTTTTTGACGGATCAGGTGATGGGCGGCGTCTCGACCGGCAAGATGAGTTTTGTGACCGTGGATGGACGTCCTGTGGCGCATCTTTCGGGCTCGGTGAGCACGGCCAATCGTGGCGGTTTTATACAGTTTCGCACCGTACTCAAAGAACATTTGACGGAGTCTGTGTCTGGAGTTGAGATCACGGTCAAGGGCAATGGAGAGCGGTATTTTGTGCATCTACGCACGTCATGGACCTTGTTGCCCTGGCAGTACTATCAGGCAGGCTTTGAGACGACGGGTGAGTGGCAGACAATTAAGCTTTCTTGGGCAGAGTTCAAGCCGTCTGGGAAAATGCTCTGGCAAACGCCTAGCCCAAGCTCTATTCGCTCTTTAGGGATTGTGGCATTTGGCAAGGACTATGAGGCAGACCTCTGGATCCAGAAGGTCGGCTTTTATTGAGTTGTTCTAAGATTGAAGCGTTCTAAGCTTTAATCGCTCTAAACGTCAAATTGATGCGGGGGCCGACGGGCCGTGAGGTTTTCACGAGGCTATGATGCCAAAACTCTTGCGTGGGTGCGTGCATGAGCAGCACACTTCCGTTTTCCAACGGCAGCGAAGCCTTTGTTTTGTCGGTCTTGTGTTTGAAAGAGAAGGTGCGTTCTCCGCCAAGGCTTAAAGAAGCGATAGGCGCGTTCTGATCAAGCTCGGGCTCATCGTCGCTGTGCCATCCCATGCCTTCGCTGCCATCGTGATAGAGATTAAGTAAGCATGAGTTAAAGGTACACTGCGCGATTTCCTCGAGAGTACATTTGATACTCGAGAGTTCTGGTGTCCAAGGCTGTGGTTCTTTTTTAACCCCTGAATAAGTGTAGGAACACCCTTCGTCGCCAACCCAGGCGACTTTTCTTTTGGTGGTGATGAGTTTGCCAAACATATAAAGTTGATCGACACGCCAATCTAATGAATGCATGAGTTCGACCATGAACGAGGCACAGCGATCTTGGCTAAAGATCGCAGGGTAGTAATGGACGCAACCGTCTTTCGGCAGCAGATTTTGGTGTGTGCTTGCAGAGTCAGTTTGAAATTGACGTGTCATCGAGTAGAGCAGTGCGTTCTTTGAGCGAGCTGCAGATAAACAAATAGACCGTGACAGCGATGAGAATCTGAAAGGGCAAAAGAGCCAAAATCATAAAAAACCCGGTGCCCATAAAACTGCCATAGGCTTCGTCTGAAGTCGCCGACAACAGGAATCCAATCAAAATCAGTGTGGATAGCAGAGGACCGCTTGAGGTAAGCAGTGTCGTCCACCGCCAGAAGTAAGGCGGCTGATAACGATAGGTTGTTTTGACGGGTAGCCAGCTGAACCAGGCCACAAAACATAGATAGGCGATGACGTAAAAAATACTGTCCACAAGATCAATCTCTTTTGAGTATGCAGATGAGTCTAGCGTAGATCTGCCGTCCATACCGAAGCCCGCACACTATTTAAGCCTTAGCATAAAGATTTTGATCTGATAACAAGAAATATTGATTATGTAGTGATTCTTGCAATTGTAAAAATACACCGATCTTAGTATTTATTTGGTATTAAAATACCACTATTTGGTTTCTAGTTTTCTTTTTAGGATTTTCCCATGACTACCGAGTCCGTTCCAAAAATCCTCGATTTGCCCATCGGAATCTCCGCGACAGGCTTGCGCCAAGAGTTTGATAGTATCGGCAAGGTGCAAGTGCCAGCCGATCATTACTGGGGCGCGCAGACGCAGCGTAGCTTGATTCACTTCAACATTGGTCATGACAAGATGCCCAAAGAGGTCTATCACGCGTATGGCTTTGTTAAAAAAGCAGCAGCGATCGTCAACACGAAAGCAGGGCGCTTACCCGCCTGGAAAGGACAGCTGATTCAAAAGGTCGCAGACGAAGTCATCAGCGGCCAACTGGATGCTGAGTTTCCGTTGTATGTTTGGCAAACGGGTTCGGGCACACAGTCCAACATGAACCTCAACGAAGTGATTTCGAATCGTTGCATCCAATTGGTCGGAGGCACGTTGGGTGCGCAAGAACCCATTCACCCCAACGACCATGTCAACATGGGTCAATCGAGTAACGACACGTTTCCAACCGCGATGCATATCGCTGCCTACAAGATGGCAACGGAAAAAACCATCCCTGCACTCAAGCGTTTGCGCGATGCACTGGATGCCAAGTCAAAGCAGTGGGCCACTATCGTTAAGATCGGCCGTACCCACCTTGAGGACGCAACGCCTTTGACGGTTGGTCAGGAGTGGTCGGGTTACGTTGGTGCCTTGAACGATGCGATTGTTGATGTTGAGTACGCCACACAAGGTTTGTTGCAAGTCGCCATGGGCGGCACGGCTGTGGGTACAGGACTGAATTCACCGGTGGGTTTTGGTGATGAAGTGGCTGCTGAGTTGACAACTTTGACAGGTTTTGCCATCAAGACCGCGGACAACAAGTTTACGGCACAGGGCACCTTGGATCGCATGGTACGCGCCCACGCTGCACTCAAGACCGCTGCAGTCACCTTGTTTAAGATCGCCAACGATATGCGTTGGTTGGGCTCTGGTCCACGCACCGGCCTGATGGAAATGACTTTTCCCTCGAACGAGCCTGGCTCATCGATCATGCCCGGCAAGGTCAATCCGACACAAGCCGAGGCCATGTTGATGGTGTGTATTCAGATCATGGGCTCGGATGTTGCAGTTCAGATGGGTGGTGCAGAGGGTAATTTTGAGCTCAACGCTTTCCGCCCGATCATCATCAGCAATTACCTCCATTCTGCTTTGATTATGGCCGACATGTCGGATCACTTCCGTGAGTTCATGATCGAAGGTGCGGTCGTCAATGAGGCGCAGCTTAAAAACAATATCGATAACTCGGTCATGATGGTGACAGCCTTGTCGCCTGTGATTGGTTACGATAAAGCTTCGGTGGTCGCGCACTACGCGATTGATCACAACACCACCCTCAAGGCTGCGGCATTGGCTTGCGGTGTGGACGAGGCGTTGTATGACCGCGTTGTTGTGCCGATCAACATGACAAAACCTGGTTCTGCTGATATCCCCGCAAAGAAGGCTTAATCTTGGACTCGAAATCTCAGGATAGCCTGGCTGGTCAGCAGGCTCTCAAACAGCAAGTTGGCGATCGCGCATATGCAGATTGGAAAAGTAACGACCACCGTGCCAGGAGACTCGTTTCTGAGTTTATTGGCACGTCTGGGCTGACCTTTGTATTGTCAGGTGGCGCGGCCATCCTTGCCGGTTATGGTGGCGCAGATCTTGCACCCTATCAGTATGCCTTCATCCTTTCGGCAATCGCCGCCTTGTGGTTGACGGTAGCTGTATATTTTTTAGGTGATATTTCTTCTCACTTTAATCCTGCGATGACGCTTGGTTTTGCGTTGCGCGGGGACATGGGTTTTCCCATGGCAGGGTGCTATATGGTGGTGCAGTTCATTGCGGCGGCTGCGGGTTCCGTGACCGCAGCAGCACTCTTTGGCACGGGTGGCAATCTTGCCGCCACGGTCCCCCAGCCTGGTATGCATGTTGAAGCGGTGATCTTCGAGGCGATTTTGACTTTTGGTATGGTCTTGCTGATTTTGAGTATGACGAATGGCCCCAAGCTGCTCGGTCCTTCGGTACCACTTGCCGTGGGTGCGTATGTGATGGCGATGGGCACGATGGGTGGGCCGTTTGATGGTGCCGCCTTTAATCCGGCCAGAGCCTTTGGACCTGATTTTGCACGAGGCGATTTTTCAACGTATTGGATCTATCCCTGTGGAGCTCTGATCGGCGTGCTCGTCGCCGTAGGTGTCGCCCGCTTTTTACGCGGACCCGCCAAGGCGCAGGAAGCGAATGCCGCAATGGGCAATCCACTGGATCATTGAGCTGTAAATCCACTCTCGGCAATAATCCTTGCCCAGTTTTGTGAGTAAGCGCGTTCGCGCTCCGAGAGTGTCTGACCACTCATGTAGCCCACAGTTAAACCCAGTGCGACAAGTCTTTGTTGCACGTTGGGTATTTCCAATACGGCTTTCAAGGCATCGCTATAGCGTTCAAGTATGGCTGAGGGCGTGCCTTTTGGAGCAAAAATTCCATAGTAAGGGAGGTCTTCAAAACCTTTGATACCAAGCTCTGCGAAGGTTGGGGTTTCAGGTAAGATTTCTTGTCTCTTATTTCCCATCACAGCGACCATGCGTAGCTTTCCTGCTTTGTGAAACTCAATAAAATCGGGTACGGAACCTACTGCGGCAGGGATTTGTTTGCCGAGCATGTCGGCGATCATGGGCGCGCTCCCTTTGTAGGGAACCGCAATGAGATCAAGCTTGTAATGCGCAGCGAGTATTTTGACTAAAAACTCTGGAACGGATTGAGGTGCAGGCACGCCGACGGCGGCTTTTCCTTGATGTTGTGTACGAACTGCATGCACAAATTGATCTAGCGTTGTTTCAGCTAAATATCCCGATAATGCGATCCCGTTAGCAAAGGTGGCAAAACCAGCCACAGGTACAAAATCTGTTGCGGGTGCATATCCGGCCTTTTTATTAATCAGGGGCAAGATCGAAATCGTATGATCGTGCGAAAGAAAGAGTACTGAACCGTCTGGAGTTGCGGTCTTAAGGGCAAGGGCTGCGATCTGACCACCCGCGCCAGCACGATTTTCGATGATGACGGGTGTGCCTAGTTTTTGACTTAAGTGCTCGCCCAGTATGCGCGCAATGGCGTCAGTGCCGCCTCCAGCAGGAAAACCCACCATGAGCCGAATGGAATTGCTTTGAGCAAAGACACAGGCGCTTGTGAGGAGTAACAAAAAACACACAAAGGTCTGATAAATATTCAGTTTGGTAATTTTCAACATGACGCTCTCATTTTTTATTGCAGACGGTGGTGAATCATCATTTTAGTTTAGGTCGAAACAACGGCATCCAGTGCGACAACTCCAGATGCTTGAACCAATAAAGGATTGATATCAATACTTTGAATTTCAGGATATTTGCAGGCCATCGCACTGATCTTGCATAAAACCTCTGCCAAGGCATCGCAATCCAAAGGTTCACTGCCACGCCAACCTTTTAGCAGGACGGCACTTTTAACGGAGTCAATCAATTGATGGGCACCCGCCTGGTCAAGCGGGGCGCTCGCCATCGAAACGTCTTTGAATAGCTCGACCATGACGCCACCCAGTCCAAACATGATCATGGGCCCGAATACAGGGTCGCGATGCATGCCAACGAGGGTCTCAACCCCTTTGGACACCATTCTGGAAATGAGCACACCTTCAAGACGCGCATCAGGTCTAGCTGATTTCGCGCGTTGAATCAGGGTGTCGAAACCGGCTTGTACCTCTGCGACGTGAGTGAGACCGAGTAATACACCACCAATTTCAGTTTTATGTTGAATATCCGGAGAAAGGATTTTCGCAACGATTGGGTATCCGAAATCATTGGCAGCCTGTATGGCGTCTTTCGCGGTGAGACAAACACGTTCCTCGATGACTGGAATACCCTCTTGCCGAAGTAATTGTTTAGCTTTGGATTCGTCCGATGGTTCAATGGCTAATCGAGATACTTGCTTGGCCACGCCAAGAGCGGGCATCGCATTTCGGCGTTGACGAATTTGACATGCAGCGCTGATTGCGGCAACAGCTCTTGTAGGATCTTCGAAAACAGGAATGCCTGCCTGTTCAAGTTCAGCTCTGACGCCCGCTTCACTCGGCATAATCACGACAATGAGTCGATCTTTGCAAGACTCTTTGAGGCGAAGCAAGGCATTAAGCGTATCCTTGAAGACGAGTGGAGCAAGACCATTGTTCGCGAGATAGAAAATTAAAGAATCATCCTGCGTATGCTGCAAAATACATTGACCGACATCGACCACAATTTGAGGTGTCGTGGCGACTTGGGCTGTTGTGTCGTAGGGGTTGTGTCCGGCACCGTAGGGCAGTACGACAGCTAAGGCCTCCATCAAGGCTTTGGAAAAAGGTTTGATCTCCAAGCCCATTCGCGCGCCATCGTCCGCCATTAAGATACCAATTCCTCCCGATACGGTCACGAGCGAGACACGGTTATTGACGGGCATTTGACCGTTCACGAGCAAATAAGCGATATCGACCATTTCTTCGATCGAACGCGCACGCCAGGCGCCCGTCTCACGCAAGATGGTGTCATAGACGCGATCGTCACCTGCGAGTGAGCCGGTATGCGTTGCGGCCGCAGCGGCTCCCGCCTCCGATGTACCGACTTTCATCATGATGACTGCCTTACCGGCGCGGGATGCTTTATGGATAGCCGCGCGTAATTGATCTCCGTTGCGACAGCTCTCCATCGATGCGCAGATGACCTCCGTTAATGGATCTTCGGCCAAATAGTCGATGCAGCTTGCAACATCCACATCAGCTTCATTACCCGTTGCCAGTGTGCGACTCATGCCCACACCTCTAAGATCAGCCATGACATAAGTGCAGGAACCGAACGCTCCACTTTGCGTGACAAAGGCGACTTTGCCGGACTTGGGCGCAGAGCCTCTCGCAAAAGAGGTTGAGAAAGTCGCGAAGAGACCATTCGAAGGGCTCAGTGCGCCTAGAGAGTTCGGCCCCACCATACGCATGCCTGCTTGTCGCGCGATGTCGACCAATTTGTCTTGAGCGACTTTGCCTTCAGGTCCCATTTCGCCAAAACCGGAGCTTAGAACTTGAACGACCTTAACCCCTTTTTTTGCGCAGTCCCTGAGAGACTCTTCAACACGCGATGAGGGAACAATAATGACGGCTTGATCAACGGGACCAGGAATTTCTGAAACCGAGGGATAAGCAGGCAAACCTTGAATCTCTGATGACGACGGGTTCACCGGATAGAGTTTGCCTTTGAAGCCGTAGGTTTTCATGTAGTGAATGGCGCGACCACTTAATTTTTTAGGGTCACTGGAGGCTCCAACAATCGCAAGTGATTGGGGATTGAAAAGTGCGTCTAGATCGTGCATTTTTTTAGTCTGCCTTTGTTGTGATGTATGCGCGTTCTGCATGGAATTGACCATCGCCAAACTCTAGGTTTGTCATGAGAAGTCGCTTATTAAGTCTTGTGGCCCAAAGCTCCTCGGTCATGCCCATACCTCCATGCACTTGAATGACGGTGTGCGCGAGTTTTGGACCGACTTGAGAAAGATAAAGCTTGAGTAAAGAGAGTTCACGATGTTGTATTTCGCCCGAGTCGCTGACTTTACGGGTCAAGGCGCTGACAAAGGCGCGAATACTGTCGTATTTCGCGTAAACATCTGCAAGATAGTGTCTGAGCACTTGAAAGCTAGAAAGGGTGACACCGAACTGCTGTCGCTCGCTTAGGTAGCGAATCGTTTGTTCGAGCGCGGCCCCCATGCTTGCTACGGCTTCGACAGACGACAAAAGCGCACCGTAGTTAAACATGCGTGCAAATGATGCTTCCAAGACTGATCCTGAGGCAATACACCAATCGTTTTGAAGCTTTTGTGCGTTAAAAGTCAATGAGAGGCTATCGCGCGAATCAATGCGGATTTCATGACTCACGGTCGGAGAGATTGCATTGTTCGGGATCAACCAGAGAGAGGCATGACCATCCTGATTCTGACAGCAGAGTAGGAGGTGAGTCGCTTCAGGCAAGCGCTCAACTCCGGCGACTTTACCCTCCAAAACGCATGTTTCTGCGGTCTGAATAATTTTTAATGTCATCTCATGTGACATTTGTTTTAAAAAGGGGTCAAGGGGTTGATAAATTAGTTGCGGTCGAATCGAGCCATCGGCCATTGAAGACAAGAGCGATGATTTATCTTTGAAGCTCAGTGGTGCGAGCAGAATCGCGGGCAAACCCATACCCGAAATCAGGGGTTGTGGCAGCGCATGCGTTGCCGTGCCCTCCAGGAGCGCACAAAAATCAAGCAGGGAACCATCAAGTCCGCCATCGGCCTCGGGGATGAGGCAGGCAGACCAACCTAGCGCGATCATTTCCTTCCACTTTTGATCGCGTTGCTGCCGTTTCTGAGCTGCATTGAGCAGACCGCTACTCTCGATTTCTGCGTCTTTGGCAAAGCGAGAAGCTGACTCCTGAAATTCGGAACCAAATATGGGTGTTACGGTAAACGTCATGGGAGTTAGTGTCCAAAAATTTCGCGGGCGATCATGTTTTTTTGAACTTCGTTGCTACCGCCATAAATAGTGCGCACTCTT
>CAMBLP010000070.1 GCA_945868195.1 Bordetella parapertussis | reverse complement strand
ATGCCGTGACTAACTCCTCGCCACTACGATCATACTTGGCAGCGACAGCAAGCACCGTAGGGAGCACCGATGCGGTCGCGTGAATCACGCCCTTGGCATGGGTATCGTCGAAATCGAGTCCATGTATCAAAATGCCATTCATCAAAATTGCATTGCGTGTGTCAAGCTTTTCAGCAGTACCAATCACTATGGATTGCCCGCCTTCGTTCAAATCCCGAATACCCGCCATCGCTTTGTCAGCAAAGTCATAGGCACGCGAAGCAAAAGCAATCCCCAGCGAGTCCAACATCAAATGTCGCGCTCGCTCACGCACGGCCTCGGGGATCACTTGCTTGTCAAAGCCTGCCGCAAATGCCGCGAGCTGCTCGGAAATTGACGCGGTGGCTATTACTGCCTGGTTTAGGTCGTTTTTCATGTCTCACTCCAACGTATCAGGTGTCATCAAATGTGCTGCAGAGGTTACGTATCACCCACGCCATGACCGCGCTTTGGTACGAGTGCCGAACGAACAAAGTTGATCACTTCTGTTCCATCCTGCTTGAAGCCACGTGTCCGCACGGTGACGATGCCTTGTGTGGGACGGCTTTTAGATTCTCGCTTTTCTAACACTTCAGACTCTGCATACAGCGTGTCGCCTGCAAATACTGGAGCAAGCAAATTGATGTCTTTCCAGCCAAGGTTAGCGATTGCCTTGCCGCTCACATCGTTTACCGTCATGCCGACTACAACAGCCAGAGTAAAAGCGCTATTGACTAAAGGTTGGCCAAATTCGCTTTTTGCAGCGAAATGATGATCACAATGCATCGGGTGCATATTCATCGTCAGCAAAGAGAAATGGATATTGTCCGTTTCCGTAATGGTGCGTCCCGGACGGTGTTCATAGGTCGCGCCGATCTCAAAGTCCTCAAGGTAACGACCGTAGCTAGCGCGATAACGATTAGGACCCACTTTAAGAATTTCCATTGTCTCGTTACTCATTAAGCGATTGTGATGTTTTAAAAAGTTTATCACCTTGTCCGGACAAAGTCTTCTATAGTATAGAATCTAGTAATTTCCTGATAGTAGAAACCCGTACGAAAAAAGAATGCTAGTTTGCTTCACAGAATTTCGGACATAATGACATTAAATTCTCTAATCAAGACTTAAATGGGGACAAAAAATGAATGTTGCAGCAGACGTCATTCGTGTTTACTGGCAACCTGGCTGCACGAGCTGCCTAAGAACAAAAGAGTTTTTAACGCGCTACGACATTCCGTTTGAATCTCGCAATGTATTAGGCGACCCCAAAGCGTTTGAAGAGTTGGCTGAATTTGGTCTTCGTCAAGTGCCGATCGTGACAAAGGGAAAAAAATGGGCTAATGGCCAAGTCCTTAAAGATGTCGCTGACTTAGTGGGTATTCAGGGCATCAATCTCAACATGCTTCCCGTCGATGAGTTGAGACGGCGCTTAATGTTGGTGCTCGAATCCTCCGAACGTTTCTATCAGCAACTTCCAGATTCAGCATTGCACTCGATGCTTCCGAACCGTCCGAGAAGCTACACCGATCTCGTCTATCACATCTTTAATAATGCGGATGCTTTTTTAGAAGAGAAAGACGGCATTCCCTTGACGTTTGCATCGTATAACCGGTTTCCGGGTCCTACGGAAAATGGTCGCGAAGTCATGCTTCGCTACCTTCGACATGTTCAGAAAATCGTCGCTGAATGGTTTGATGGTCCTGGTCAACAATATGGCTGGAAACAAAAAGCTGATGTTTATTATGGCGATCAAAATCAACATCAATTTCTGGAAAGAACGGTCTGGCACAGCGCGCAGCATGCCAGGCAGCTGATGTGGGTGCTCGAGGGTTTATCCGTGAGGGTCGATCGTCCGATTCCACCAGAAACTTTTGAAGGCTTGCCAATGCCGCAGAAAGTGTGGGACGATGAGAAGATAGAAAGTTGAGCACCAACCACCTGGCATCTTAAACATCGGATAATAAAACAGGAGATCGATGCGGTGACGTACACAGCACAGAGTCGTGTTCAACACGCCTTATCGCAGATTAAGCGTTGGAATCCAACGCTTAATGCCATGCTGACCGTCACAACGACTGAGGCCTTGGCCTGTGCGCAACGTATTGATGATTTAACAAATCGGGGCGAATGGTCAGGATTACTCGGTGGAGTCACTGTCTCGCTCAAAGACAACATAGACTGGGTGGGCACGCCTACGACCGCCGCATCGATTATCTTGAAAGACAGTCGACCCACCCAAAACGCCTTTATCGTCGATCGGTTATTGGCAGCAGGGTCTGTCTTGACAGGCAAGGCCAACTTGCACGAATGGGTATTTGGACCGACCAGCCAAAGCCAGCACTTTGGTCCAGTTAAAAATCCTTGGAATTTAAAATGTTTCGCAGGCGGCTCAAGTGGCGGCTCTGGCGCCTCGGTGGCTGCTGGCATGAGCGTGGTATCGATTGGTAGTGACACAGGCGGATCCATTCGCATACCTGCCGCGTTTAATGGGCTAGCAGGTCTGCGTCCCACAACCGGTCGCATTTCACGCAGCGGCAGTGTGGCGGTGAGTGCCCGCTTTGATAGCCTGGGTCCGTTGGCGCGTCGTGTCTCAGATGTAGCGCGCACGTTTGAAGTCATCGCGGGACATGATCCTAGCGACGCATACTCGATCGATCGTCCCGTCCCCGCGGTCACGCGTCGCCTCAACGATCCCGTTAAAGGGATGCGCATTGGCGTGATGAAACGATGGTTCTTTGACGATATTCATCCCGACTTGAAACTCAGCTTAGAAAAAGCCATCGGCATCTATCGCGACCTGGGCGTCGATATCGTCGATATTGATTTGGGTGACGTTGAGAACGCACAGCAGATGCTAGGGTTTCGCATTATTCTGGCCGATGCCTATGCCATGCACGAAAAGCAATTGGCGCTTAGGCGCAAAGATTATGGCCAAGATCTTTTAATCCGATACGAAATCGGGAAAAATGTCACTGGCGCGCAATACGCTGAAGCCTTACGCTGGATTGAAAATTTTCAACTCCGTCTTGAGCGCGTCTGGCATTCGGTTGACGCCATGCTGCATCCAACCGTTCCATTTCCCGCGCCCGAGATTGCAGGCATGGATTACAGCAATGCGATTCGGGCCATTCCAAAGTTTACCTCTGTGTTTGCAGCCGCTGGTGCGCCTGCCCTGGCCTTACCTTGCGGTTTTACCGAAAATAGCATGCCTCTTTCCATGGAGCTTGCCGCTGCTCCATTTGCCGAGGAAATCGTACTGAGGCTTGGGCATGCTTTTCAACAAGTCACGAATCACCATCTGAGGGAGCCCGTCTTTCCAGCCTGATGATCGTTTGATCCACCCGATTACCATTTGTTCTTTGTAGTCCTTTCTGTGCATCTATTCATTATTAAGGAGCTGAACCAATATGAAAAAAAGAAACTTTCTGGCGTCCCTGCTGATCGGCGGCTTGATAGCCAGTGCGCCTGCCGTCGCGCAGGATTTCAAGCCAATGAAACTCAAAGTTGCGTCTAACTATCCTGCCACGTCCTTGTTTAGCCGTGTTCAACAACACTACTTCGATCAAGTTACAAAAAAAACCGGCGGCAAAGTTACATTCGAATGGTTCTACGGCGGTGTTTTGCTCAAAGCGACGGACGTATTCCCTGGCATTAGCCGCAGTGTGGTCGACATCGGATTCACGGTACCTGCCGCCTTTAATCCACGCGAGTACCCGATCTCTGATATCACCCTGCCCTTCGTCACTGAAAATCCAGGTGCTGCGAGTATGGCATTTCGTGACTGGTACAACACCACTCCTGCTGTTCAGAATGAGTTCAAGAAAAACGACGTCCATATGCTGCTCTCACTGCCTGCCGCTGAGAACGTTCTCTGGAGCATGAAAAAAATCAATACCGCAGCAGACCTGAAAGGTATGCGTATCCGCACACTGCTCGGCCCAGCTGAAGTCCTGACCGCACTCGGCGCGACGGCTGTCACTGTTCCCTATACAGACGCGATCGATTTGTTGTCGCGTGGTGGTGTGGATGCCATTTCCACCACACCTTTTGAACAAGGTGTCATGGATGGTCTACCCAACATGGTGAACCACCTTTCAAACGCTGCACGCATGGGTATCTTTGCAACAGTGGTCACGGGTATTAACCTTAAAAAATGGAATTCATTCCCTAAACCGCTTCAAGATATTTTCACAAGCTCAGCCAATGATGCACTGATGTTTTATGTGAGCGAACAGAGCAAGGAAGCGGATAAGTCCGTCGATATCTTACTCAAGTCCACCAAAGTACAGGTCAGTACTCTAGATGCGGCGGAGGCAAAGCGCTGGCGCGACGCAACCAATGAGGCTGTCATGAAAAAGTACCTGGACAAAGCAGCTCGAAATGGTGCCAATGGCCAGCAATTGGTCGATAGCTATATTGCCTTGGTCCGCAAGTATGAAAAAGAATCTCCTTACGTGACAGGCGTTGATCGCTTCTTGGCTAAGAAAGGAAAATGAGTCGCCGCGACCAACTGATCCGACTGACTGAACGATCCGGCGCTTTTTGTAAAGTGCTGGCTCGTTTTACCGGTCTTTTAATCATCGCACTGATGATTGGGGTGGTCGCCGACGCCATGCTGAGAGGCATGGCGGGCGTGGCGATTTGGGGAGTCTTGGAGATCAGTGTCTTGCTGCTTTTGGCGCTCATCTTTTTTGGCTTGCCCTCAACCTTAGCCTTAAGGGAAAACTTTCGCGTTTCGATCATCGCGGATGCCTTTCCTAGATGGCTTGGTACGCCAATTGCATGGACATTGCTTGCGCTTCAATTAGCAGTGATCGCAATGCTGGCGTGGTTTACCTGGCGTAGTGCGATTTACTCTTTTACGCGTGAAGAAGTCGCCATTGGCATGGTGGAGATTCCGCTTTGGCCAAGCCGAACGCTTGTTGCACTAGGCTTCTCTATTCTGGTGATTCAAACGATTATGTTAGCGCTCGAGTTTGCTATTAAAGGCGAGCATCCCTATGCCGTGGATCTCGAAACTGAAATTCGTGATGAATTGGGTGAGTCTAGACTATGAGTCCAACCGAGCAAGGAACGCTTTTAGTACTTGGCCTGTTTGGGCTTTTAGCACTGGGGTTTCCCATCGCTTTATCATTACTTTCAGCAGGATTGATTGGAATTTTAGCGATGAATGGTTGGCGCTCTGCCGACTATTTGCTGGGTACCCTACCCTATTCGATTACTGCCGAGTTTGCCTTCATTGTCATCCCCCTATTTTTATTCATGGGTCACATGGCCTATTCGGCTGGAATCTCAGCCAAAGGCTTCCAAGCCGCCAGGGCATGGATCGGTCACTTCACGGGGGGTCTTGCAACCTCCGCGGTTGTAGCGTGCGGGGCATTTGCAACGGTATCAGGCTCTTCGATTGCCACGGCAGCAACCGTTTCTAAAATAGCCATACCTGAGCTTCTCAAGGCAGGCTATTCAAAACAACTCTCAGGCGCGTGCGTAGCGGTTGGTGGCACTCTAGGAGTTCTGATCCCGCCCTCTACCATCATGGTGCTCTATTCGATTGCAACGGAGACTCCAATACCGGAGCTATTCATCGCAGGAGTCGTACCTGGGATTCTAACTATTTTTGTTTACGCAATCGGTATTTGGGTGATGGTCAAACGTGACCCAAAAATGAAGTCGCTGACGGTGCAGCCTCGAATGAGTTACCGCGAACGCCTGAAGATTACTTTTTCATCTTGGGAAATTTTATTAATTTTCACTGCAGTAATGGGCACACTCTACACCGGCATCGCGACCGCCAGTGAAGCAGCCGGAATTGGTGCATTTGTCGCTCTTGGTATTGCCCTATATCGAGGAACGAGTTGGATGGAAATTAAGGCAGGACTTCAATCATCGGGGGCCAGCACAGCATCCATTTTCTTTCTGATTGTTGGTGCAGGTGTGTTCAGTGCGGCCCTTGCGGTCACACAGCTCCCCCAGAGCCTTGCCGCATGGGCAGTCGGACTCAACCTTAACCCCGTCGTTTTACTTATTTGTCTGTTAATTCCGTTCCTTATTTTAGGTTGTTTTGTAGATGCTGCCTCCATGATTCTTTTGACAATGCCAGTTGTTTTTCCTATCGTTAAACAAGCAGGTATCGATCCAGTCTTGTTTGGGATCTTGGTTGTGAAAATGACGGAGATCGGCTGCATCACACCACCTGTGGGTCTCAATGTATTTGTAGTGGCCACGACTAATCCACAAATCAGCGTCCGAGAAATTTTTCAAGGCGTCATGCCGTTTTTTATTATGGAGATCATCATCGTCGGTCTTCTGATTGCCTTCCCTGCCATCACGCTGTTTGCGATTCGATGATTCAGATCAAACAAACTATACCCATACATTTCATTCATAAAATTTGAGGAGTTTTCATGTCAGATCTTGATGTTTATAAAAGACAACAATTTGGTCAGAAAATCGGTTTTGGGCGCCAACCAGCACTTCTGATTATCGACTTCCAGGTTGGATTCTCCAACGCTGATGTATTCGGTGGCTTCAACATCAACGAAGCAATCGCCAATACAGCTAAGCTTCTAAAAGGCGCTCGTTCAGCCAAGATTCCCGTTGCCCACGTTCGCTTTGCATCTGAATGCGATGGCGTCGATATTGGTACTTTCGCGATCAAAGTTCCCTCGCTTAAAAAACTATCGCCTGACTCTAAAAACGCTCAGTTTGTTGATAGCGTCAAACCTAAAAAAGGCGAATGGGTCTCGGTCAAGCGTCATAGCTCGGCATTCTTTGGAACGAATCTGGCCTCTTGGCTCAGCTTTGTCGGTGCCGATACACTCTTCATTACCGGATGCACGACAAGCGGGTGCGTACGTGCCAGTACGATTGACGCTTCCGCTTATGGCTTGAGACCCATGATCGTGACGGATTGCGTGGGTGATCGCGCAGAGGGTCCGCATAACGCCAGTATCTTCGACATGGGTCAAAAATATGCAGATCTGCTTACCTCCAAAGAGTCTCTTGCATATTTCTCTTCGCTTAAAAAGAAGTAAAACAATCATCACTTTACTTTCATGACCACGACACCCACACCGCAAGCCCTTGGAGGCTTGCGAGTTGTCGACATATCCACCTTCATCGCAGGCCCCTTTTGCGCGGTTCAGCTTGGTGAATTTGGCGCCGAAGTGATCAAGCTCGAATTACCAACCGGCGGTGATCCCCTAAGAAAATTTGGCACGATGACCGAATGTGGCGACTCATTGCCATGGTTATCAGAGGCGCGCAATAAAAAATCGATCACATTAGATTTGCGCAAACCGCAGGGAGCGGAGCTTTTTAAACGGCTCTTGGCGCAAACAGATGTACTCATAGAAAACTTCCAACCTGGCACCCTAGAGAAATGGGGTCTTGGCTGGGATGTATTGAAAACAGCCAATCCTAAACTGATCATGCTGCGCATTTCCGGCTATGGCCAAACGGGCCCTTATAAACATCGGCCGGGTTTTGGTCGTATTGGCAATGCCTTTGGGGGGCTATCTTATTTAGCGGGCTTCCCCGATCAGCCCCCTGTTACGCCAGGATCGGCAACACTACCAGACTATCTCGCGGGCGTCTTTGGTGCTTTTGGCGTCATGGTCGCGCTCGAGGCGCTCCGAAAATCAGGCGTCGGACAAATCATCGATATCGGTCTTTACGAGCCAATATTCCGGATTCTGGATGAACTCGCCCCCGCCTACCATCGCAGTGGTTTCGTACGAGAACGCATGGGCTCAGGGACGGTGAATGTCGTTCCTCACAATCATTATCCAACGGCCGACAAAAAGTGGCTTGCCATCGCTTGTACAAGCGACAAAATCTTTGAGCGCCTCGCGCAAGCAATGGGACAACCAGACCTTGCTTTGCCAGACCGCTGGGGACTGGTTAAACGGCGCGATACTGAACGCGCTCAGGTTGATGCGACTGTCGCAACATGGACACAGTCCCATTCTCGAAACACGCTCATCGATATCTGCGAGGACTTTCAAGTCCCCTGTGGTCCTGTTTACCGGATTGACGAAATCTTCGAAGATCCGCAATACGCGGCGAGAGAAAATATCTTATATTTTGATGATCAACGCGCGGGGCAGCTAGCGATTCCAAACATTGTACCTAGACTGTCTGGAACGCCCGGACGCGTAAATTCTCTTGGTCCGGCGCTTGGCGCGCATAACGAAGAGATTTATCACGGTAGACTAATGCTTTCTGATCAAGAACTGCAGCAACTTATCGATGCTGGTGTGATTTGATTAAACGCAGACTGATTCATATCAGCTTTACAGGAGACTTAAAAAAATGATTGATGCAGCAGACAAACGCAAACGCTTGAAACAACGCTTTTCAGAGCCAGGACTCATCGTTGCCCCCGGCGTATTCGATATGATTTCAGCAAAATTTGCAGACTCAATGGATTTTGATGTCTTGTATATGACAGGTTACGGCGTGGTGGCCTCGTATTTAGGTCTGCCAGACGCGGGACTGGCGTCCTATACGGAGATGCTCAATCGTGCGGGTACGATCGCGCAGGGTTGTGAGAAACCCCTCATTGCAGATGCCGATACGGGCTATGGCGGTCTATTAAACGTTGCCCATACTGTCAAAGGTTACGAAGCGGCTGGCGTTGCAGGCATTCAACTCGAGGATCAAGAGTTTCCAAAAAAATGTGGCCACACGCCGGGGCGCCGCGTCATTCCTCTCAAGGATATGGTCAACAAAATCAAAGTCGCTTGCGAAGCGCGTCGACATGACGATTTTTTGATCGTTGCGCGCACGGACTCACGGACTTCTCATGGCCTGAACGAAGCCTTGGATCGGGCGCATGCTTTCGCTGAAGCCGGTGCCGATATTCTATTTGTCGAAGCTCCAGAGTCAACAGATGAAATGATCACAATAGGAAAGAGTTTCACAAAACCCTTACTGATCAACGTTGTCGAAGGTGGCAAAACACCCGTCCATTCAAAAGCCGAACTTGAAAAAATGGGTTTCAAAATCGCTATCCATCCTGCGACCGCCTTTTTAGCAGTCGGTCAAATTCTTGAGCAAGTGTACGGTACCCTTCTCAAGTAAGGTTCATCGCAATCTGTACTCAAACAACTCTATGACTTCAAAAAGTTTAGTCAACTGATGGGGTTTGAAGCAGTATGGGAATTCGACCGCAAGCACGCTGATATGTAATCTGCGTGATCTCGTTGCGCCCCCTCTGGCTGCTGACTCAACTAGAGGGGCTTGCAATGCCCAACATCTCGCGCGCTTCTTGAGGCGATGCGATTTCTCTGCCAACGAGCCTGGCAAGCTTAACAACCTCGTCTACCAAGGCGGCATTCGTTGGATATCCCAGCTCTGGATAAGCATAGTCACCGATTCCGATGGCAACATGGCCACCCTGCTCAATCGCTGTCATTGCAAGTGGCAAAAGATTTCCACTCTTGCAACATACCGACCAGACGGGAGGCGTTGTACTTGGCAAGTGGTCCAGGTATGCACGCAAACCCTGAGGGGTGGCTGGGTGACCGCCCATCACACCGCCCTCTGTACAAATGAAAGTGAAATAGGGAGGTGGATCGATCAAACCCATCTCTATCAAAGCGGCGCTCGTGCGCAAAAACGGGATACTCCAACACGCTAAAGCCGGCTTGATTCCTAACGCTTTAAAACGTTGCGTAAAAAGTTGTAGTGTCTCGTGGGCGTTCACGTACACTTTGTCCAAGGTCTTAAAAGATTTTGAAGCTGCATCATAGGTATCAATATTAGTTGAACCAGGATCAATGCCGCAAATTTCCGGCAGTAAATCGGGGCGATCCTTGAAATGCTCCAAGTGTTGGATTCTGTCGAGACTGCCACCGACCGTGATTTGACCCAGCGTAGGATTGATTAACAGTCCGGAGTGCGCTCTGATCGCAGTCACCGCCTCCTCGTAGGCATCTAAACCGTGCGCAGGTGCTCCATCAGTCTTTCTCATATGAAAGTGGACCATGCTTGCTCCAGCGCTTTGAATCTCTTGCGCAGTCACGCCTAGCTCTTTAGCAGACCAAGGTACGTGGGGATTTTCATGCCGCATGGTGTACTCGTTTACGCGTACCTCGATGATCAGTTTTTGCATTTTTACTTTTCCTGCCAATCCATACCGACACGATCAAGCAACGCGTCAAGATCAGGAGGCAGCGTTCCACCGGATTTGATTAAATCCATTTTTATCTGATCTTTACTTTGAATATGTTGGAGCTTTTCAAGTATCTCTAAGAGCAACGAAGGCGCAACAACCACAATACCGTCCTCATCAGCGATCACAAAATCGCCCGACTCAATCGTGACTCCAGAAAGCTGAATCGGCAAACCAACCGCTCCGGGTCCTTGCTTGGTAGGCGCTTTAGGTGAATGCCCTCTCGCATGAATGGGCAATCCTATGTGGCCTAGTCCCACTGCATCGCGCACCAATCCATCGGTAATGACGCCGACGACTCCCGCATTTCGCATTAACCCTACAAGGTTGTCGCCGATCAGGGCGCTTGAGTCACACGACTGACTAGCGATCACAACAATATCTCCAGGCTGCGCAAACTTAAGCGCAGCATAAGGCGCCAAATTATCAGCCGCCCCAGCAGTGGAAACAGTCAGCGCTGTCCCCAGGATGACGCCTTTTCCATGAAGTCGTTTGATCGGTAAACCTATCACTCCACACTCAGAGTGCGCGTCACTCAACTGGCTCGAGGAAAATCCGCCAAAATTACACAGCAGCGTTGGATCAATTCTCGGCCAGTTGCGTCGGAGTTTCAACACAGTTAAAACTGGAAGTACTTATTTTTGATTAATTTTGGCAGCTTTGACCACTTTACCGAAATCGGCTAAATCTGCTTTCATCGCGGCACCAAATTGAGCTGGCGTTCCTGGCATCGGCGTCACCCCAAGTTTCAGAAGACGCTCAACAACCACCGGATCACGCAACACCTCGTTGAGCGTTGCATTCAACTTGTTAATGATGGGGGCAGGTGTTTTTTGTGGCGCAAGGATGCCAACCCAAGAATTCAAAATAAAGTCTTTTTGACCTTGTTCGATAAATGTCGGCAAATTAGGAAGCGAAGAAGCGCGTGCTGCACTCGATACTCCGATGCCCTTGATACGCCCCGCCTGAAT
>CAMBLP010000069.1 GCA_945868195.1 Bordetella parapertussis | reverse complement strand
TCGAGTCTTGGCAAAACACTATCTCACACTTGGATGTACGTTTGTCGCCGTTGGTGTTGATGCACGTGTGTTGGCTTTAGGTGTGCGAGAACTACGCGCGGCGTTTAAGTAGGTCATTTTTAATTCTGCTGTTGCATAGACTCAGCGAGCCCACGCACCAATCCCAACATCAATTCGCAGCGTGGTGCGAGTACACCATGTTCTTTGGCCAAGGAAACGGCGACTCCCAAGATGGCTTCGTGCTCAAGTGAACGTCCCGCCAAGACATCTTGCAGCATAGAAGCACGATTCGAGCCTGAGCGCTTGGTCGGTGTGCAAAGCTCGTCTAGATCGATTTTTCCTCGGAGATCGGTTCCGCAGGCTAAGGCAATATCTGTGACTTCTAGCATCACTGCTTTGCGAAGCGCGATGATGTGGGGATTTTTATTCATCAGTGGCGTAGGCAACCGAGTCAAGGCTGCCACGGGATTCAAACCACAATTGATGAGGAGTTTGTACCAAATCTCATAGCGTAAATCTGTCGTCGCAAGGCCGCGAATGCCTGAGGATTGAAAAATCTCGGCGACATGGCGCAATCGCTCCGTCTCCGAACCGTCTGGCTCGCCTAGCATCCAACGGTCTTTAGGTGCGCTGCGGATCACACCAGGCTCAATAACCTCGTTTGGCGAGTAAATCACGCAACCTAAGGTTTTATCTCGTAGCCGCTCCCAAAGCTCGCCTTGTGGGTCGAGGGGAAAGAGGGGAGTTTGAGGGACGTTCAGACCTTTGTGCCACCACCAAGGAATCCCATTGAGGGCAAATACTGCGACGCCATTGGGTGCAAGGAGACGTTCGATCGATGCTGCCGCGTCCGGCAAGGCCTGCGCTTTGAGCGTGACGATCACAACATCTTGCGGGCTTAGCGTGTCAGGATCGTTGGTGGCATAAGTAGGACGGCCTGAATGAACTTCCTCGCCGCGCGAGACGGTCAAACCGCGCCGCTGTATTGCTTCGAGTTGGGGTCCACGGGCAACGACTGAGATTTCATGCTTTCCGGCGGCACAGAGTCGGGCGGCCAGATGACCGCCCACAGCGCCAGCACCATAAATACAGACTTTCATTGACTAAAATCCTTTACTTTACATAATATACATTATGCGGTTATTACGCATGGATCATTTGATCCCTTTTAGGTTTTAATGCATCTGTCTCAATCATACCGAATCGCCGGTTAAGATGCGTGACGTTAAAAAGTAAAGGAAACTGAATGAGCCGTTTCGATGACTATGGCAAACTTGTTCTTCGCTTGTCTGTGGGTGTGTTGATGTTGATGCATGGCTTACACAAGATGATGAACGGCATCTCAGGAATAACGGCCTTGGTGCAGGCCAATGGCTGGCCAGCCTGGTTGTCTTATGGTGTGTTTTTGGGCGAAATCATCGCTCCCGTTCTCATCATCCTTGGTTTTCTGACGCGTGCAGGCGCACTCGTTTTGGTATTTAACATGCTAGTTGCCGTGTATCTCGCGCACACGCACCAACTCTTTCATCTGACAAAAACAGGTGGTTGGCTGTTGGAGTTACAAGGGCTGTATTTATTTGGCGCAATTTCAATTGCGCTGCTTGGTGCGGGTCGTTTCAGTGTTGGCGGACTCAAAGGGCGCTTTAATTAAGTCGCCCTCTTATTGAGTCACCCCAAATCTTGCTTTGATATCTGCCATTTCTTTTGCATATTCTAAGCGAGTTTGTGCGAGGCAGACTGCCTGATCTATTTGGGGTAATTTTTTGCACATGTCTACAGCCACTTGTTGAGCGGCAATTGATTCTTTCCGAGCCGTTTCGTACTTTTGCTCTGGCGTGACATCCTCTAGTGTCCAGCGGGCAGGCTCTGCGGGACGTTCATCTGGCCAAATTATGGGTGGGGGTGGAGGCAATGGCAGAGAGCGTTGTGCGTGGCTGGCGTCTCCTAGACTCAATCCACACAAAATAACTAAGAAAGATAACCTTGCAATTAAGGATTTTTCGTATGGTTTAGTCATGTGATTAACCGTTGCGAGTGATAAATTGTTAAGTTCAATTCAATCATCCATTCGTATACGTTTTAAAATCTCTATGATTGATCTTTGGGGCGAGACCCGTGATGCCAATATTTTATAAAATTCTGCGCTTACTGAGTGCCCTGCTCCTTTTGTTGCCTATGGGTACATCATACGCTCAACTGAAGCCGGGACAAGACGCGCCTAAGTTTGTTCTTGACGCAGCATTGGCTGGTAAACCATACCGATTTTCTTTAGAGGACAATTTAAAAAAAGGTCCTGTGGTCGTTTATTTCTATCCTAAAGCTTTTACGAGCGGTTGCTCCATCGAGGCGAATCTTTTTGCTGAGGCTACCGAAGAATTTTCGAAATACGGGGCTACAGTTGTGGGTGTTTCTGGCGATGATATCGAGACATTGGAGAAGTTTTCACTCGGACCGTGCGGAGGCAAATTTGCGGTGGCTTCTGATGCCAAGCGCTCTGTGATGCGCGCGTATGAGGCGACTCTTTTTTTTACTTCTAGTATGGCGAGTCGAATTTCATATGTTGTAACGCCTGACTCTAAAATTTATTTTGTGCATAGCAGCTTGAACCCTGATCAACATGTGAGTAGCACACTGGCTGCGGTTAAGCGTTGGCATGCAAGGTAACGAGAGATGACGACACTTTGCTGGTTTCGAACAGATTTACGGCTGAGTGATCAACCCGCGCTCACCGCCGCCATGGCTCAACATGATGCGCTTGGCTTGTTCATCATTTCGCCATCTCAGTGGGCTGAGCACGCAGACTCCCCGCATAAAGTGGATTTTTGGTTGCGTGCGTTACGCTCGCTATCTACCTCATTAGCCAAACTGAATGTTCCACTCAAAATCCTCACTGTTCCAGATTGGTGTGATGTCCCACAAGCCTTGTTGTCGTTCTGTCAAAAGCATGCGGTGACGCAGGTGCATTGCAATCGTGAGTTTGGTGTCAATGAGCGCCGGCGCGATCGAGCCTCTTATGCAAAATTAGCCGAGCACGGCATATCTCTTGTCGGTCATCACGGAAATACCTTGCTTGTCCCAGGGAGTGTCAAAACGGGCTCGGAAAATTACTACCGTGTCTTTACGCCTTTTTCTAAAGCCTGTCGTGAAAAGCTTCGGGTGGCACCTTGTCATCCCTTACCGATTCCTCAGCCCCAAGTGAAAAACTCAACGCTTCAATCGGATCCGATTCCGGAGCGTCTAGCTGGCTGGAGTCCTTCGATGCAGGCGATCGTTTCGGGTTGGCCCGCAAGTGAACAGGTTGCCCTGGACAGGTTGGCAAACTTTGCTGATGAACGGATGTCGCATTACAAGCGTGATCGAGACTTTCCTGCGATTCCGGGTACGAGCACTCTGTCACCCTATCTTGCGGCGGGCTTGGTTTCAGCATCGCAATGCTGGCAACAAGCGTTGCGACTCAACCATGGTGAGCTTGGAACCGGTCAAGAAGGCATCACCACATGGATGAATGAGCTGCTCTGGCGAGAGTTTTATCAACATCTATTGTATGGATACCCTTCTCTTTCGATGCATCAGCCTATGAGGCCAGAAACCAACGCAGTCCAATGGCGCCAAGCACCGTCAGATTTCGAGGCCTGGTGTCAAGCTAAAACGGGTGTGCCTATTGTCGATGCGGCAATGCGACAACTTGTTCAGACTGGCTGGATGCACAATCGACTGCGCATGGTGGTCGCGATGTATCTGACAAAAAATCTTCTGATCGATTGGCGTTTGGGGGAGCGATTTTTTATGCAACATCTGATCGATGGTGAACTTGCTGCCAATAACGGCGGTTGGCAATGGAGCGCGTCGACGGGTGCAGATTCAGCGCCCTACTTTCGCGTCTTTAATCCGATCAGTCAATCCGAAAAATTTGATCCAGAGGGAGCCTTCATTCGCCACTGGTTGCCTGAGCTTGCTTCGCTTTCCAATAAAGAGATTCACGATCCGACCCTCATATCGCGTCAGTCACTGAATTATCCCAATCAAATTGTCGATCTACGCAGCAGTCGAGTACGTGCGATCGAAGCCTTTTCCTCTCTTCGTTAAGGATATCATCATGACTTTACCCGTCCTCAGTCTGCACACCATCACGGGCGATGAAGTGCTATTGAGTACGCTTGCTGGAAAAGTACTCTTGATCGTCAACGTCGCTTCAAAATGTGGCTTTACGAACCAATACACAGGCTTACAGTTGCTGCATGAGGAGTTTGCCTCGCAAGGCTTGGAGGTGATGGGTTTCCCATGTAATCAATTCGGACATCAGGAGCCCGGCGATGAAAAGGATATCCAGGGCTTTTGCACGTTAAATTATGGTGTGAATTTTCCGATGTTTGCCAAAATTGAGGTCAATGGCGCGCAAGCCGATCCGTTGTATCAGTGGCTTAAAAATAGTCGTCCTGGCCTACTGGGCACAGAGGCGATTAAATGGAATTTCACAAAGTTTCTGGTAGGTCGTGATGGCGAGGTGTTAAAACGCTTTGCACCCAATACCCCGCCAGAAGCGCTTCGCGACAACATCAAGGATGCTCTAAGATTCTGACATTTCATTTCATTCGTTTTTTATTTTTGGGCAGTGTCCTAGTCACTTTGCTGGGATGCTACGACTCGAATGCACGTGCGAAACAGGATCAACCTAATCCTAAGATTGCGGTCAATTCAAATACAGCCTCTTCGGCTTCAGAATCAAAAGTAAAGCGTGGGCCTCAATATCGAATTTTGAGTAAAACGCTGACCAAACCCAATTGTTCTGGTGATGATTGTCCTTCGATTACCTTCAAACGATTGGATTTTGAAGCGCACCCGAGATTCAGTGCATTTCTAGTGCGTTCACAGCTTGAAATTGCGTTGATGGATGTCGGCCATGGCAAAACTTTCATTAATCTAGGTGATTTGGCGAAGGCCTTTTGGAACACCGCGGACGACCGTTACGAGATCGTTCTGAGTGCTGAGGTCATACGAGATACGGCTTCGATTGTCGTGACTGAGCTCCATAGCTATGCCTACACGGGCGGTGCGCATGGCATGTCAACGGCAATGTATGTGAACTGGTCCCCCACTCTGGATAAGATCTTTACTTTGAAAGATTTTGTACTACCGGGTCGGATGAAGGCTTTCGAAGAGGTGCTTAAAAAGAAGCACGCCAAATGGCTGAAGGACAACGAGTTTGCCCAGGCGGATCTTGCGGCTTATCTTGAAACATGGCCCTTTGACTTCTCGGACAATGTCGCTCTGATGCAAGAGGGTGTCGCTGTGACCTATGGACACTACGTCTTGGGGCCTTACGCTTTAGGAATGCCTACTATTTTGGTGCCCTACTCTGAGCTCAGAGGGATTCTCAACAGAAGCGTATTAAAAAAGCTCAGAGCTCAGGGTTGATTTTTGGCTTTTCGAGCCGCGGCAATTTTTTCAAGTGCTGTGGCGAGTGACTTTCTGCCTTCAGACTGCGCAGTTTCAATCGCGTTTTGCGCTTTGAAATTTGAGAGTAAGGGGTCTGCGCCAGCTTTAATCAACGCTTGAACGGTGTCAGTATCGCCTGAGCGCACCGCTAAAATTAACGGTGTATCTCCATCTAGAGAGTGTTCATTCACACTTGCCCCTTTGCTAATCAGCAAAGATACTATTTTTGTATGTCCCTTAATCGCTGCGTAATGAAGTGCTGACCACCCGGGTTGGTTGACCTTGGCACCCTTTGATAGGATATGCTGAGTGCGGGGCAGATCCCCCACCAGTGCGGTGTACATCAGCGGCGTTTCGTTGTACGCATTGGGTAAGTTGACATCGATCTTTGGGCTGGCCAGCAGCACATCAAAGGCTTTCCAGGAGTTTTCTCTGGCTGCTAGGGTGAGAGGTGTTTGCTGATTGGGGCTTTTCCTATTTGGATCCATGCCTTTGCGGAGTAAATCCCTGAGCTTTTGATCATGATCGTTGATGATATAAAACCAGAAATCTTTTGGATCTGCCGCGTTCGCAGGGCTCATTAATGCTATCCCGAGCAGGCCTGTGAGCAGCGTCAACATCAACATTTTTAATGCAGAGTATCTGTAGTATGAAATAAATAAATTCATAACCGGATCGTTTAATATAATAAATTGTTTAAAAACAAGGCTTTAAATTATTAATATATATTAAATATTAGATAATTGACAAGAAAGATTCGACATTAAATTATAATTTTAACTTATTGAATAAATTGAAAAAATTTTTAGTTGAGGCTTCTTCAATCTCTTTAACAGTCGTGCCTCGTAAAGTTGCGATCATTTCCGCGACATGAATGACTTTTGATGGGTCGTTGAGTTTGCCGCGGTGTGGCACGGGAGCCAAATAGGGTGAGTCCGTTTCAATCAGTATACGATCCAAGGGCATGCGACGCGCAACCTCTTGGAGTTCGGTGGCCTTCTTAAAGGTCACAATCCCCGAAAAAGAAATATAAAAACCCAGGTCCATCGAGGCTTGCGCAACTTCCCATGACTCTGTAAAGCAATGCATGACGCCTCGTGCGTCTTGAGCGCCCTCGTCTTTCATAATATCGAGAGTATCTTGAGACGAGGAACGGGTGTGGATAATCAGGGGTAATTGAGTGTCTCTTGCCGCTCTAATATGCCGTCTAAACCGCTCACGCTGCCAAGAGAGGTCACCCGTAAGGCGGAAGTAATCCAGCCCTGTTTCACCGATCGCGATGACTTTTGGATGGGCGCTGCGCTCGATCAGGTCCTCTACGGTTGGCTCGATGGTGTCTTCATAGTCTGGATGCACGCCAACAGACGCATAGAGCTCATCATGTTGTTCGACAAGTTTAAGCAAACCAGGCCAATCCGGAAGATTGACACTCACGCATAGCGCTCGCCCGACGCCATTATTTTTCATGCGCGCCAAAATGTCAGGCATTTGGGCAGCAAGTTCAGGAAAATTGACGTGGCAATGTGAATCAACAAACATTATATTTATCCGGATGCTTTAACTTGACAGGACTGCAAAAGTCTCTGCAGGACCGCCTGAGCAAAGAGTTTTGCATTCAGGGGATGTCCCGCCACGCGCTTTTGCTCGTTGAGCCATGCTGTCAACTGTGCCAAGGAAACTGTGCGCTCGTGTGACCCGATCAATTGGAGTTGCTTTTGCATAGAAGGATAATAGCGACATGGCAGTTCATGGGCACTGAGATTCAGATCAATGGAGAGTCGTTGAAGTGCATCTAGCCACGTTTTAGGACTTGATTTAGCGAGTTTGTCTGCGATAGCACCCGTATCGATTTGGCGGTTTTGTGCCAAACAAGTCAGAATATCGACAAGCCAATCGGGGCAAGGGCTACTTTCGTTTTCTGATTGCTGTTTAGCTAAAAGCGGTGCCCCACCGGCTGCAGCGAGCCAATCATCCGAATGCGCGACGCCATTGACCTTCAGCCATTGTCGGGCAGACTCAACGCTTGGAGTCGCCAGTGGTAGACGTCTGCAGCGAGACAATAGTGTTGGTAGAAGTCGATCAGGTGCGTCTGCGACAAGTAAAAAAATTGTTGAGGGCGGCGGTTCTTCGAGCATTTTCAGCAAAGTATTACCAGAGATCGTTGTCAGTGACTCTGCAGGATAAATCAGTGCGACACGCCAACCGCCACGGTGGGTCGCATTGTTAAACCAAGGCTCAAGCGCGCGAACTTGTTCAACACGAATGTCTTTTGAGGGGGCGCGCTTCGTCGCACCACCCGGTTCGGGGGCGGAGATTTCCTCGACCATTCCAGACTCGTCCTCGGCGCCAAGCTCAGCGCCCTCCTCGACGGCGACTGCTTCAGGGCGGATCCGTTTAAGGTCTGGATGATTGCCTTTTGTAACCCAACCGCAAGCCGGGCACTGTCCGCAAGCAAGGCCTTGACGGGGCGATTCGCAAAGCAACGAGGCGGCTGCCGCAAAGGCAAACTGACGCTTTCCTATCCCTGCAAGCCCATGAATCAACCATGCATGCGCAAAGCGATCTTTTGCGTTAAGCCATTCGCGCGCAAGATCCGAGTGCCAAGGTAAAAATTGAGCTTGCATCAGACTTGTTTACTCCGCAAGACCAAGGCATCAAGTTTTTGAGCTAAAGACAGGCGAATGTCATGAATAGAAGCGGTGGAATCCACCACAGAAAATCGCTGAGGATTTTTGGCGGCTCGAGCGAGATAGACGGCACGTGTGCGCAAGAAAAAAGTGTCAGCTTCTTGTTCGAACCGGTCTTTTTCGCGCGTACGATCTAACCGCTCTCGTGCAATTTCAAGTGGCACATCAAATAGCCAAGTGCAATCAGGCTGTAAATGCGGGTGAACCCACTGCTCAAGGATGGCAATGCGTTCTGTACCCATTTCACGGCCTCCCCCTTGGTATGCAAAGGTCGCATCCGTAAAGCGATCGCACACCACCCAGGACCCTGCCTCAAGAGTGGGCTCGATGACCTCTCGTAGGTGCTGCGCACGAGCGGCGAACATGAGTAGTGTTTCGCACTCTAAACTCATCGGTTCATGCAAAAGAAGCGCGCGTAGTTTTTCCCCAAGCGCAGTGCCTCCAGGCTCGCGCGTCGAGACGACGTTGATGCCTCTGGCTTTAAGTTGTTCGACGGCCCAGCCGACATGGGTGCTTTTGCCCGCGCCATCGACGCCTTCAAAGGTCAGAAAAAGGCCGCGTTTAAGTTGGCTCATGGTTTGCGACCTAAGATATATTTCGATACATTTTTATTATGCTCTGGGAGTGTTCGCGCAAAGGCGCTATTGCCGTCACCTTTTGACACAAAATAAAGAAAATCGTGTTTTTCTGGGTTCAGTGCGGCTTGAAGTGATGCGACTCCAACGCTAGAAATGGGACTCACCGGCAAACCTCCACGCGTATACGTGTTCCAGGCGTGATCTGTCTGAAGATCTTTTTTACGAATTCTTCCGTCAAAAGATTCTCCCATGCCATAAATCACAGTCGGATCGGTTTGTAGCGGCATATTCAGACGCAATCTATTGATAAAAACACCGGCAATGCGCGCGCGATCCGACGCTTTACCGGTTTCTTTTTCAACGATGGAAGCAAGAATCAGAGCATGATAGGGAGAGCGCAGGGGCAAATCATCTTGTCGTGCAGCCCAAGCTCGTTCAAGAATGAGTTGCTGCGCGCGTGCTGCACGTTGAAGGATATCAAGATCGGTTGTACCAATCGGGAAAATATATGTATCCGGAAAAAATAAACCTTCAGCATAGGGCGCATCAAGGCCGATCTGTGTCAGCAGATTTTTATCTGACACACCCTGAATGCTTTGCTTGATATCCGAATGTTGAGCAAGCGCAGCACGGATTTGCCGCAAATTCCAGCCTTCAACGAGCGTGATTTGACGCGAAGTGATATCACCTTGCGCCATTCTGCGTAGTATCCGCAGTGGGCTATCGCCCTGAATAAGCTGGTATCCACCAGCTTTGATTTTTGTATCCAATTCAGTCAGTCGCGCCATGAGGACAAAGGCGGCTGGATTGAGGGTGACGCCTGCTTGATTGATCTGAATCGCAATACTGGCGGGTGTAGCCCCTTTGGGCACCAAAATATCGATTTTTGGGCTAGGTAAAGACAGGGGTTGGTTTATCCAGTAGTAGACTGCACCCATTGCGAAGGCAACGGCTACGATCAAAGGCAAGACCACATACAAGAATAGTTTATTCACGGCGCTCATAAGAGTGACAGTTTAATATGAGGAAGGGGTTTTCTAAACCAACTCCATCAATATTGCCTACATCTTGTTTGTTTTCT
The DNA here is from genome assembly GCA_945868195.1 of Bordetella parapertussis. GTDB lineage: Bacteria > Pseudomonadota > Gammaproteobacteria > Burkholderiales > Burkholderiaceae_B > Zwartia. The sequence goes on along the minus strand of CAMBLP010000069.1, from coordinate 1,499 downwards.
TTAAAAGTGCTCGTGCTTCGAGGTCTTATGCATCCGTTTCTTCATTCTTCTTCTGGTCAAGCTGCGCATACTGCGTTGATTCAGGCCTCCGTATCCGTATTTCCGCTACCTCTGTTGGGTGTCTTTGAGGCAAAAGGACAAGATGCGTTGACTTTTTTACAAGGTCAGTTGACTAACGATATTGTGGCACCCGGCATAGGTCAATCCCGTCTGGCGGGGTATTGCACGGCGCAAGGTCGGTTGCTCTCGACAATGGTCCTTGGGCAAGCACCGAATCCAGATGAGGTGCCGCTTGTTCGCGGCTTCATGCATCAAGATATTTTAGCGAGTGTTTTAAAGCGTTTGTCGATGTTTGTTTTACGCTCAAAGGTCGTTTTAAAACAAGCTGAGGTTGAGGTCGTCGGCGTTGCCGCTTCAAACGCAGAGATTCCAACCTTGTCTGAGGCCCTAGGACACCGCCTGCCACAACATGCTTGGGAAACTTTTCATACTTCAACGGGGACCTGGATCGCAGTCCCTGATCGTATCTCTGTATCCTCGGATGCGGTACGCATTAGCCGTTGGTGGTGGACAGCAGGACCAGAACACCAAGTCGCTTGTGACAAGCTTGTTCTAAATTGGACACAAGGTTTAACTGCGCACTGGGAGGCTCAGGACATTCAGTCAGGTTTTCCTTGGATTGAATCACTGACGCAGGATCTTTTTATCCCTCAAACACTTAACCTCGAGTTGATTGAGGGCGTGAGTTTCACTAAAGGCTGTTACCCAGGCCAGGAGATTGTTGCGCGGAGCCATTATCGCGGTACCGTCAAAAAACGCATGGCTTTGGGTAAGGTGACAGCCGGTGCTGAGCTTGCACTGTTGCCAGGTTCAGATATTTTTGAAGAGAGTCATAGCGACCAAGCGTGTGGTCGCTTGATTAATATTGCGACGATCGGGACAGGCACAGAAACAACGCAATGGGTGCTGTTCGAAACATCATTCGATGCCTATGATCGACAACAGCTCAGAGTATCTGCGCCTCATGGTCCTGTGATAGAAACCGTTGCCTTGCCCTATCCGACCCGCGAATCATCATCGGGGTCTTAAGGGGCACGTTTGCTCTCATTCCTCTCGTTTTATGAGGTTGACAATGCTGGAAAAATCTAACTGACCACTACCCTGACTGCTATGCAAGGCGAAGAGATTTCGGGCCAATTCGCCTAGTGCGATCACCGAGCCAGTGCTGATAGCGGCTTCTGAAGCAAGCCCGAGGTCTTTGAGCATTAAGTCCACACCAAACCCGCCCGCGTAGCCTTTTGCGGCAGGAACGTTTTCCATCACGCCAGGCCATGGGTTGTATTTTTCGATTGACCAATTGCACCCTGAGCTTTTGGTAATAATTTCCGAAAGAACCTTTGGGTCCAGACCGTTTGCAACACCCAGTGCAAGCGCCTCGGCTGTACCCGCCATTGCGATGCCAAGCAGCATATTGTTTGCAATTTTCGCAACTTGTCCTG
>CAMBLP010000068.1 GCA_945868195.1 Bordetella parapertussis | reverse complement strand
ACTCCCTTGATGGCCGTCACGAATGCGATCTCGGCCATCGTCATTGTTGGCGCGATGTTAGCCGCCGCACTGACCGAGGGTGGACTGGCTCGCGGCATGGGCGTTTTTGCCGTTGCACTCGCTGCGGTTAACGTCTTTGGTGGTTTTCTAGTCACCCGACGCATGCTCGAGATGTTTAAAAAGAAAGCGCCTAAAGACAAAACAATCAAAGACAAGGCGTCAGATCATGGGAGCCACGCATGATTTCCATTAACGTCGTCACCCTTTTTTATCTGATCGCTTCTGTTTGCTTCATTCAGGCGCTCAAAGGCTTGTCTCACCCCACGACATCACGTTTGGGTAATGCCTTTGGCATGGCCGGCATGGTCATCGCCGTGTTGACCACTGCAGCATTGATTGTTAGCCTCTCTCGCGAAGCACAAGCCGGTGTTGGTTTGGCTTGGGTGCTTTTTGGGCTGCTCATCGGCGGCACGGTTGGCACGCTCATGGCCAAGCGTGTGGAAATGACCAAAATGCCTGAGCTTGTCGCGTTTATGCACAGCATGATTGGTCTGGCTGCCGTCGCAATCGCCGTCGCCATTGTGGCCGAACCGCACGCCTTTAGCATCGTTGCGGCTAAGGGTGAGCCTATCCCTTTTGGCAACCGCCTTGAATTGTTTATCGGTACGTTTGTAGGTGCCATTACTTTCTCCGGTTCGGTGATCGCCTTCGGCAAACTCTCTGGCAATTACAAGTTCCGCTTGTTTCAAGGTGCTCCCGTAGTATTCGCTGGCCAGCACATGGTCAACCTTGCGCTGGCGCTTGTCATGGTTGGTTGCGGCATCTGGTTCATGCTGACGCAAGACTGGACACCGTTCGTGATCATGACCATCGTCGCTTTTATCCTGGGTGTGCTGATCATCATCCCCATTGGTGGCGCGGATATGCCCGTGGTGGTGTCGATGCTCAACAGTTACTCTGGCTGGGCCGCGGCAGGCATTGGCTTTTCACTCAACAACCCGATGCTGATTATCGCGGGCTCCTTAGTAGGTTCCTCTGGCGCGATTTTGTCCTACATCATGTGCAAGGCCATGAACCGGTCCTTCTTTAACGTGATCTTGGGTGGCTTTGGTGGCGCAACCGATGAAGGCCCCGCCGCTGGAGATGGCGTCCAGCGCACAGTGCGTTCAGGTAGCTCCGATGATGTCGCATTTTTGTTAACGAATGCAGAAACCGTGACCATCGTGCCAGGCTATGGTTTGGCTGTCGCACGCGCACAGCATGCACTCAAAGAATTGGCTGAAAAACTCACCGAGCGAGGCGTAACCGTAAAATATGCCATTCACCCTGTCGCCGGGCGTATGCCAGGCCACATGAACGTTTTGCTCGCCGAGGCCGAAGTGCCTTACGATCAGGTGTTTGAAATGGAAGACATCAACAGCGAATTTGCGCAAACGGATGTTGTGTTGGTGTTGGGCGCCAATGATGTGGTGAACCCAGCCGCCAAAACGGACCCCAAGTCACCTATCGCTGGTATGCCGATCCTCGAGGCCTACAAGGCAAAAACGATTATCGTGAACAAGCGCTCCATGGCCTCAGGCTACGCAGGTCTGGATAACGAATTGTTCTACATGGACAAAACCATGATGGTCTTTGGCGATGCAAAGAAGGTCATTGAAGACCTAGTCAAAGCGGTCGGTCACTCTTAATTATTTTAACGCGGCATCGACCGCTTCGATCCAGTGACGGACCGGCGTGTCCGTCCCGCTCTGCAAATGACCAATGCAGCCAATATTAGATGACAACATCATGTCTGGCTTGGCTGCACTCAGGTGACCGAGCTTACGATCGCGCAGCTCGGTCGAAATCTCAGGTTGCAACACAGAATACGCGCCCGCAGAGCCGCAACAGAGATGCGTTTCAGTAAACGGTTGCAAAGTCAGTCCGAGTGCGGCGAGCAGCTGCTCACTCGCGGGACGCAAGCCTTGCCAGTGCTGCAGGGTGCATGGCGGATGAAAGACAGGTCTCTGCGGAAGTTTCGAGGGATCAATGTGTTGAGCAAGCGCCTGCGCATGGGGTCCGACAACCTGTGCAATATCTCGCACAAAAGAAACAATTTTTTCAGCCTTGGGCAAATAAACAGGGTCATCCCTCAGATGATGCGCATACTCTACGACCATCGCGCCACAGCCCGAGGCGTTCATGACGATGGCCTCGATCTTGCCAGACTCGACATAAGGTAACCACGCATCAATGTTTTGACGCATCTGCGCACGCGCGCGTTCCTGATCGTCAAGATGAAAACTCAGTGCACCGCAACAGCCCGCCCCCGCTACGACTTGCGATCCAATCCCCAGACGGTTGAGGACACGAATTGTTGCCGCATCAATCGAGGGCATCATCGTCGGTTGAACACAACCCGATAACAAAAGAATCTGACGAGCAAGGCCAGCGGTCACGGGGCGATCACCAACGGGCCTCGGCGCAATTACCTTGCGTTGTAATGATTCTGGTAGCCAATCGCGCAGTGATTGCCCCAGCTTATAAGCAGGGGCAAAGAATCGCGATGTCAGCCCCTCACGCAATAGCGTACGTTGAAGTCGTTGACCTAAAGGTCGCTTCACTTTTTCCTCGACGATCTGACGTCCGATATCGACAAGATGGCCGTACTCGACTCCGGAGGGACACGTTGTTTCGCAATTACGGCAAGTCAGACAACGATCCAAATGTTGTTGCGTGGCCTGTGTGGGTTCTTTACCCTCCAGAACCTCTTTAATCAGATAGATACGTCCCCTCGGACTGTCCAACTCATCACCAAGCACCTGGTAGGTTGGACATGTCGCGGTACAGAAACCACAATGCACGCAACGACGCAAAATGTCGTCGGCTTCTTGTCCGAGCTTGGAGTCACGTGCCCACTGCGCCAAATTGGTCTGCATGATTGTCTCGTTATAGACCTGCGATCAAACGACCGGAATTGAAAACCGACTTAGGATCAAACTCTTCTTTTAGCCTTCGTACAATGGTGGCCGCACCTTGGCTCAGAGGATGAAATACGCCCTCTGGTGGTAACGGATTGCCTTGAGCATGCCTGAACAGCGTCGCATGCCCACCAGAACGCTCAGCCAAACTGCGTAAGAACTGAGGATCCGCATCGGCAGCAATCCAGCGCTGACCTCCACCCCACTCGATCAATGTCGGTCCAGCATTTAACGCTGGTGTACCCGGCGCGCAAGCGATACGCCACAAAACGGATGTGGCAAAAAACGCGAGAGTCTGTTCTCTCAACGCAAGCCAATACTGAGTAGCCTCTTCCGAATCCATGATGTCCCCGCCAAGCACTTGCCTGGCAGACAAAAGCGCTGCGGCAGCACCCGCTAAACGGACTCGCAAACGCCCTGACCCACCGATTGACTCCCATGACGTTGCCGAAATAGGGAGAGGTTTGGCACGCCAACTCAGACATTTCGCCAAGGCAGAGGACTCATCCATATCCCACTCAAGCGTACAAACCTCGAAAGGTTTAGGCGCCACCTTGATAGAAACTTGCGTCAAAGCACCAAACATCCCCATGGCACCTGTCAGCAAACGTGAGACGTCATAGCCTGCCACGTTTTTCATGACCTCGCCCCCAAACTTTAAGATGCGCCCTTGCGCATCCAACAAATGCGCGCCCAACACATAATCCTTGACAGGACCTGCCGCATAGCGACCTGGTCCAGCAAGACCTGCAGATACGCAACCACCAATCGTCGCACCCGCGCCAAAGGCAGGCGGATCAAAGGCCAACATCTGACCTGAAGCATCCAATGTGTCGACGACCTCTTGCAGTGGCGTACCCGCTAAGGCTGTGATGACCAACTCAGAGGGATGGTAGTTGACGATCCCGCGCGCGCTTCTCATGTCCAAGATCACTGGAAGCTCTCCAGCGCGATCAAAAGAATTGCCATAAAAAGATTTAGTGCCACCGCCACGAATCTGAATAGGTTTAATACTCGCGCGCGCAGACAATACTTGCTCGATCAACTGAGAAATTTCGTAGTTTGTCATACGTCAAAATCTCGGCAAATCTGCAAAGGCAATCGCTCCGCCATGCACGTGCATCTTGCCGTACTCGGCGCAACGCGCCAATGTCGGGATCACCTTTTCAGGATTAAGCAAACAAGCCGGATCAAATGCGCGCTTGACAGCCATGAACATATCAAGCTCGTCGCGACTGAACTGCACGCACATCTGATTGATCTTTTCCCTGCCGACGCCATGCTCACCGGTGATGGTGCCCCCGACTTCGACGCAAAGCTCAAGAATCGCAGCCCCGAAGTCCTCGGCACGACGTACTTCGTCTGCGATGTTTGAATCAAACAAAATCAGGGGATGAAGATTGCCGTCACCCGCATGAAACACATTGGCGCAACGCAATCCAAACTGCGTCTCCATGCCTTGAATCGCCTTTAAAACATGGCCTAGTCGACGTCGTGGAATCGTGCCATCCATGCAGTAGTAATCAGGAGAAACGCGACCTGCGGCCGGAAAGGCATTTTTACGGCCTGCCCAAAACCTTAATCTCTCGGCTTCGCTGGTTGAAACCTGAAGCCGTGTAGCCCCAGCGCGCTGAAACACTTGCTCCATGCGCAGCAACTCTTCGGCGACTTCTTCGACCGTGCCATCCGACTCGCATAACAAAATCGCTTCGGCATCCATGTCGTAGCCGGCTTTCACAAAAGGCTCCACCATCTGCGTAGCCTGTTTGTCCATCATCTCAAGCCCCGCGGGAATGATGCCCGCGCCGATAATCTTGCCAACAGCGTCACTGGCCTTTTCTACGTCATCAAAACTTGCCATGATGACGCTTGCCAAAGCAGGCTTGGGTGTCAAACGCAAGGAGACCTCGGTCACCACACCCAACATGCCCTCTGAGCCAACGAAAACAGACAATAAATCTGGGCCGGGACTATCTGGCGCCAGAGATCCGAGTTCGACAATCTCGCCCTCCATCGTCACCATGCGAACTTTGAGAACATTATGAATCGTCAGGCCATACTTCAGGCAATGTACGCCACCAGAGTTTTCCGCAACGTTGCCTCCAATCGTGCAAGCAATCTGACTAGAGGGGTCCGGCGCATAATACAAATCATAAGGCGCGGCGGCCTCTGAGACAGCCAAATTACGAACCCCTGGCTGGACCACAGCGAGAGCGGCCACTGCATCGATATGTTTAATCTGGTTGAACTTAGCAAGACCCAGCAAGACGCCTTGGGCATGCGGCATCGCACCACCTGACAGTCCTGTGCCAGCGCCTCGCGCCACAACAGGTACATTCAGACGCTTGCAGACTTTCAAGATATTTTGAACCTGCGCCTCGGTCTCAGGCAGTACTACAGCCATCGGCAGCGCTCGGAACAAAGACAAACCATCACACTCGTAAGGACGAGTTTCTTCCTCGCGACTCAGCACACAATGCGGAGGAACCGCAGCGCGCAGTGCAAGGACCACCTCTTCTTTGGGTGGCACCATTAATGGGGATAGGCCCGTATCGATGATCGCATTCATAGGACTCAACAATAGCGCGGAAGACAAGTTTGCGCAGGACAGGACTTACCCGATGTTTGCCTTAGATACGGGGGTCAATGACCTTTCCAGGATTGAGGATATTATTGGGATCGAAGGATTTTTTAAGCATACGCATCAGATCAAGAGCGTCCTCACCATGCTCACGCGCCATGAACTGCTTTTTATGTAAGCCAATGCCATGCTCGCCCGTACACGTACCGTCCGCATCAATCGCCTGCGTCACCAGCTGATAATTCAAGCTCTCGGACTCCTGCCACTCGCTCTCGTTGTTGGGATCAAGCAACATCAACACATGAAAATTTCCATCACCGACATGTCCCACAATCGTGCTTGGGAAACTGACCTTTGACAAGGCCTCTGTAGCGGCATCAATACACTCGGCAAGTCTGGAAATAGGCACACAGACATCGGTGGTACTGGCCTTACAACCCGGACGTAGCTGCAAGCCTGCAAAATAAGCATTGTGGCGCGCAGTCCAAAGCCGATTGCGATCCTCGGGACGCTCAGCCCATTCGAAGTCCATACCACCACAATCCTTGGCCAACTCTTGCACAGTCTGAGCCTGCTCTTTCACACTCGCGTCGCTGCCATGAAACTCAAATAGTAAAAGTGGTGTTTCGCGCAAGGTCAGTTTGCTGTAGAGATTGCTCGCGCGCACGGCATCCGCATTCATCAACTCGACACGTGCCACAGGGACCCCAAGCTGAATCGTCTGGATCACACATGCAACAGCCTCGTGCACACTAGGAAAATTACAGACCGCCGCGCTGACGGCCTCAGGCTGGGGATACAGTTTCACGGTGACTTCAGTGATGACACCGAGCGTGCCCTCGCTACCCACAAACAGGCGTGTCAAATCGTAGCCTGCCGATGATTTTCTGGCTCGACGCGCAGTCCGAATCACATTGCCTTGAGCCGTCACAACGGTCAGATTCACGACGTTTTCACGCATCGTGCCATAACGCACGGCATTCGTTCCCGAAGCACGCGTCGCCGACATGCCACCAAGCGAAGCATCGGCGCCAGGGTCAATCGGAAAAAACAAACCTGTATCTCGAATCTGCTCATTGAGCTGTTTGCGCGTCAAGCCTGCCTGCACGGTGACCGTTTGATCCTCCGCATGCAGCACGACAATCTTATTCATCCTGGTCAGATCTAGGCTGATGCCACCTTGTATCGCCAAGATATGGCCTTCTAGAGATGAGCCAGATCCATAGGGAATCAGCGGCACACCATGTTTGTTGCACAGTTTTACAACCGCAACGACCTCATCGGTACTTTCAGCAAACACAACTCCATCGGGCAACATCGACGGATACGGTGACTCATCGCGACCATGATGATCTCTGACAGCATTGGCCATAGAGAAACGATCACCAAACCGAGCCTTCAACTCGGTGATCATTTCCTCTGGAAGCGGACAGCGCAAAGATTGAATATCGTGAGGTGCGTTCATATCAAAAAAAGCCCTTTGGTTTGACTCTGTCGATTGCTTTAAACAACCGCTCTAATGCTCGTTTTGATGCAAGGTGCGACGACGCTCGCACACAGATTCGGCCAGTGCTTCAAGAACCTTGACCGAGCTATCCCAGTCGATGCAACCGTCCGTCACACTCTGTCCATACACAAGAGGCTGGCCTGCGACCAAGTCTTGACGGCCCGCCACAAGATGGCTCTCTATCATCAGACCCATCACTCGCGTCTCACCTTGAGCAATCTGTGAGCCTACATCTGCGCACACCGCAGGTTGATTTTCTGGTTTTTTAAGACTGTTAGCGTGGCTGGCATCAATCATGACGCGCTGCGCCAGTCCGGCTTTGGCCATTTCGTCGCAGACAGCCTGCACACTCGCCGCATCAAAGTTAGGTGCTTTGCCACCCCTCAAAATGACATGACAATCTTCATTACCAAGCGTCGATACAATGGCCGAGTGCCCTGCTTTTGTGACAGACAAAAAGTGATGCGGCTGCGAGGCTGCCTTCATGGCATCGACCGCAATGCGGACATTGCCATCTGTGCCGTTTTTAAAACCCACAGGACAAGACAAACCGGAAGCGAGCTCGCGGTGTACTTGACTCTCTGTCGTGCGTGCGCCAATCGCGCCCCATGACACAAGATCAGCGATGTACTGAGGCGTAATCATGTCTAAAAACTCGCAACCCGCGGGCAAACCCATCGTATTGATTTCAAGCAACAAGCTTCGAGCTGTGCGCAGGCCTTTGTTGATGTTAAAACTGCCATCAAGCTCAGGGTCATTAATGAGTCCTTTCCAGCCGACTGTTGTGCGAGGCTTTTCAAAATACACACGCATCACAATTTCTAGCTCACCGCTTAAGCGATCTCGCTGGGCTTTGAGTTTTTTTGCATACTCGATGGCGGCTTTGGTATCGTGAATCGAACACGGTCCGATGACGACAACCAAACGATCATCCATACCATGCAAAATACGATGTAACGACTGACGCGTCTCGAATACGAGGGAAGAGACTTCGGGCGTGCAGGGATTTTCACTCATTGCATGCGAAGGTGGAGCAAGCTCCTTGATCTCGCGGATACGCAGGTCATCGGTATTGTGTGGCACAGCAGACTCCTAAAACATATAACTAATCGATTAATAATCAGATAAAAAGATAAAACTCAGGCAGTACCGCCAACGGTCAAGCCTTCCATCTTGATGGTGGGCATCCCCACACCTACGGGCACACTTTGGCCTTCTTTACCGCATGTCCCGACACCGCTATCAAGCTTCATATTGTTGCCGATCATACTCACGCGGTTCATCGACTCCGGGCCACTACCAATCAACGTCGCACCTTTGATTGGATAAGTGATACGACCATTTTCGATCATATAGGCTTCGGATGCTGAAAAGACAAATTTGCCGCTTGTGATGTCCACCTGCCCGCCACCAAAGTTGGCTGCGTAAATACCCTTTTTAACCGAGCTGATCATTTCCTCTGGCTCTTCTTGGCCGGACAACATAAAGGTATTGGTCATGCGTGGCATAGGCAAGTGCGCAAACGATTCGCGACGACCATTGCCTGTTACACCCGTTTTCATCAGCCGCGCATTCAAGGTGTCCTGAAGGTAGCCACGCAAAATACCGTCTTGTATCAGTACATTGCGCTGCGTAGCGTTGCCTTCATCATCGACGTTTAAAGAACCTCGACGGCCTTCGATGGTGCCATCATCGACAACGGTCACTCCTTTGGAGGCAACGCGTTGACCCACCTTGCCAGAAAAAACACTCGAACCTTTGCGGTTGAAGTCGCCTTCCAAACCATGGCCGACGGCCTCGTGCAGCAAGATACCGGGCCAACCGGCCGCAAGCACCACGGTCATCTCTCCAGCAGGAGCGGGACGCGCATCTAGATTGACCATCGCCTCGTGTACCGCCGAATCAACATACTGGCGTAAAGTCTCATCTGAAAAGTACTCTAGTCCAGAACGACCGCCTCCACCCGCATTGCCGGTTTCTCTGCGCCCCTGACGCTCTACCACCACAGAAAGTGACAAACGCACTAACGGACGAACATCTGCGGTCAAACGGCCATCGCTACCCGCAATCATGACAACGTCATACTCCATCCCAAGACTGGCCATCACCTGCTTGACATGAGGATCCTTGGCGCGAGCCATTTTCTCTAGTCGTTCGAGCAAACCCACTTTGTCCGGAGCCGTCATCGTTAGCAAGGGATCCACGGGCGGGTACAGGCTCATACCACGATCACGTTTAGCGCTGGGTACGCGTGCCTTGCCAGCGCCTTGACGTGCAATGCTGCGCACAGCATGAGCAGAAGACATCAGTGCATCAGCCGACAAGGTATCAGAGTAAGCAAATGCCGTTTTTTCACCCGCCACAGCACGCACACCCACGCCTTGGCTTATCGAAAAACTACCTGTCTTGACGATACCTTCTTCGAGGCTCCAACCTTCGCTACGCGTATATTGAAAATACAAATCCGCGTAATCGACCTTGTGCGTAAATATCTCGCCGAGCGCGCGGTTTAAATCGGACTCGCTTAAACCCCAAGGGTCCAGCAGCAGTGATTTGGCGGTGGAGAGTGAAGCAATGGCGGGATCAATCAGTTTCATTTATCAGCAAATAAGGTTCGATGCGAAAGTGCCGGCAGGGATTGTCGGACTTCTATTAAACGATTAGGCTCTATCGTACCGCTTACGATACCCTCTTGCTCGGGTAACACCTCTAGGATATCTCCCCAAGGGTCAATCAACATAGAATGCCCCCAAGTGCGACGTCCATTCTCGTGCTGCCCGCCTTGAGCTGGCGCTAAAACGTAACATTGGTTTTCGATGGCGCGGGCACGGAGCAAAATCTCCCAATGGGCTTTACCCGTCGTATAAGTAAAAGCCGAAGGCACCACAATCAAGTCCACTTGTCCCATGGCTCGGTATAGCTCAGGAAATCTGAGGTCGTAGCAAATGGATAAGCCTACGGTAATGTCAGGCGTCTGCAGACGAGATACGGCACGCCCCGCCAAAATAGCCCGGGATTCATCGTAGCTCTCCTCTCCCCGGGCGAAACTAAATAAATGAATTTTGTCGTACCGAGCAATTTGCTCGCCCTTCGGGTTATAGACAAGCTGGGTATTAAATACCCGACCCGCATCGGGTGAGACCAAAGGTAAACTACCCGCCGATAAATATATATGATGTTTTTTTGCGGTATTTGATAAAAAATCTTGAATTGGACCTACCCCTTCAGTTTCAGCCACAGAAAGTTTATCGGTTTCCTTTCGACCCATTAAACAAAAATACTCTGGCAAAACAACGAACTGCGCTCCTTGCTCAGCCGCTTTTGCAATCCAACGTCCAGCGATCTCGATATTGCGATCAACGCTAGCCGCAGACACCATTTGAATCGCAGCGACCTTGAAGGGGGCACCAAGGCAAACGGCAGAAGAATGAATTAAAGGCGCATTCAATGACATATTGATTTCCAAATTTACATTTAAATAAATTAAATCTAATTAAATTTAATTAATCTATTACTTAAATTAACTTTAGATCTGACAACTAACTTCCAAAGAACTTTGTAAAATTTTCACTCGCGTAATGTTTAATACAGGTATTTACCTTAATAGTATTTCCCACATTTTAAAATAAACATATACTATGTAAAATATTTACATATTTAAATAAATTTAATCATTGGCACTTCGTACTTGAAACCGCTATTTCCGTAAAAGGCAGGGATATGACAGATCAAAATTACGCTAGTCAGCAAGCAAAAATTAATAAAGAAATTGAACGTCTGCGCAAACAGTCCGAATTATTGCAAAGCAAACAACGCAAACCGGCTATTACTAGCATTGTGCGCTCCATGAAAGAGTATGGCATCACTCCTGATGAAATCGCAGCTGCTTTTGGTAAAACAGGAACTAAAACAAAGAAAATAGTGGCTAAAAAGACTGCAAAAGCCGCAGGCACCAAAAAGCCAGTGGCCCCCAAATACCGCCATCCTGCCACCTCAGCAACCTGGACAGGTCGCGGTAAAGCCCCACTTTGGATTGTCGAAGCCGAAAAAAATGGTCAGCCACGGCAGCAGTTTTTAATCTAACCAGTATTCTCTGTTTGACTAAAAAACATACTAAATAAAAATGGCCGATTGATCTCGGCCATTTTTAACATCAGCACGGTTCCTAACTAAATACTCATTAATTATTAGTCAATCGTCGCTCCCTCTCCGGAAGGCCTGGCAACGGCTTCAC
>CAMBLP010000067.1 GCA_945868195.1 Bordetella parapertussis | reverse complement strand
AGAGCGGCTTGCCGATCATGAGCAAGCCAGCATTGCTGATGTGAAAGCCATCGACGTCTTTGTTTGCGGAGATGGTTTCGATGACAAGGTGCGCGTCGATGTGAGCAGGCAAAGGCAATTGCACCAGGATACCGTGAATAGAGGGGTCTGCGTTCAGCGTGCGAACACGCTCGAGCAGCGCCTCCTGAGTCATCTCGGAACTATATTGTTCGAGGACTGAGTGCAAACCTGCCTTTTCACAGGCGGCTACTTTGTTTTTTACATAAACTTTCGAGGCAGGGTCGGAACCAACTAAAATCACAGCGAGGCCAGGCTTTGTTCCTGCTGCCGTTAAAGTGGCCGCGCGATGAGCAACTTCTTCACGTATCGTGGCCGCGAGCTTGACGCCATCAATAACACGTGCCGTCATGCGGAGATCTCGGGTTTGCTGAGTGCGACTTTCATTAGGTCTGCGACCGTGGTCACTTGTAGTTTTTCCATAATGTTTGCACGATGCGCTTCGACGGTTTTAATGCTGATGCCTAAATCGTCGGCGATCTGTTTATTGAGTCGTCCTGCAACGATGCGTTCGAGCACTTGTTGTTCACGCGCGGTTAGGCGTGCCAGCATAGCCTCGTGCTCGCGCTGGGCTTGTGCTTGCGAGAGCCTTTCATTGGCTTGTTCGAACATCCGTCCAACGATTTCACGCAGATCGGTTTCGTCAAAGGGCTTTTCAAGAAAGTCGATCGCACCTTTTTTGATGGTGGACACGGCCATTGGCACATCCCCATGTCCAGTAATAAAGACGATTGGCATGGTTGATTTACGAGCGATCAGTTGTTCTTGTAGCTCTAAACCGCTCATGCCAGGCATACGTACATCCACAATCAGGACGCCTGGACGTTTCTCGTCATATTCAGCTAAAAAGCTTTCTCCACTCGGAAACGCCCGAACCCGATAGTTGTTGGCTTCGAGTAGCCAACGCAAAGAGTCCCTGACGGCCTCGTCATCATCAACGATGTAAACGGTGCTCGCGGTTTGGGGTGCATTCATGTGAGTAACTCCTCGGACTGAAGGTGCTTTTGTGCTTCAAGGCTTGAAACACAAGGCAGTGTAAAGCGAAAGGTTGTTCCGCCTTCTGGATTGCTGACCGCCCAAAGGCGACCATGATGAGACTCGATAATAGTGCGGCAGATATTCAAACCCATACCAAGCCCCTCGGTTTTAGTGCTAAAGAAGGGCTCGAACAGGCGCTCTGGATCCGAAAGACCGTGGCCACGATCCGTGACGGCGACTTCGATTTGATTGTCATGCAGCGTGACAGCGACCACCAACGTTTCGACTGCGCTATGCTCCATTGATTCCAAGCCATTTTTAAGCAAGTTCAATAAAACTTGTTCAATCAGAATTGGATCGGCAAACACTTCAGGCAAATTCTCGGGCACATTGTGGCTAATCGCCACTTGGCGCTTGCGGGAATGAATTTCGGCAAGACTGATGGCGTTATCCACCACGGTTTGAATCTGGATCGCCTGACGGCGTGGTTCGCTGCGTTTCACAAAATCACGGATACGGCTGATGATCTTACCCGCACGCTGCGCTTGAGCCGCTGCTTTTTCCAAAGCAGGCAGCAGAGTTTCCATTTTCGCGGTACCAGATTTGACCATGGCGACCGCGCCCATGCTGTAGTTGGCGATCGCGGTCAGGGGTTGGTTCAGTTCGTGGGCTAACGAAGAAGCCATTTCACCCATGGTGGTCAGGCGACTGGTAATTTGAATCTTTTCTTGTTGGATGCGAGAGGTTTCTTCGTGCTGACGACGTTCCGTGATATCCCGGGCGACCTGCAGTCTGACGCGTCGTCCGTCTGTCCAGGCCAACATGCGGTGCTGTACTTCAAACCATCTTTGTACTGAAGCTGAAAAAATTTCAACAGACTCGTCGGTGTAACGCCCACGGCGACCCGCTAGCAATTCATCATGACCATTGGTCTGTGCACCGAAGAGACGTCGATATGTGCGATTCGCAAACAATAGCTCAAGACCGTCGTTGGTATCCGCGGTGACCGAGATGGCATCGTCTAGACCTTCCAGAACCGTCATAAAACGTTCGTGGGCTGCAGTCAGAGCCTCTCTGATTCGCTTAGGTTCTGTAATGTCAGTCATTGACGTCATCCAGCCGATCTGGTTGCTCTGTGGATCAAGGAGTGGCGAAACATACATGCGCGCGTTGAAACGCGAACCGTCCCGACGTTGGGCCTCGAGTTCTAAGCCACTGCTAGGCGCTTTGCCTGCCAACACACTTTCTAACGTTTGCTGATGCGTATCGTGCATGCCAGGGACCCAGTAGGGGAAGGGCGGAAGCCTGCCAATTAGATCCGCTTCATTCCAACCAATCATGCGACAAAATGCAGGATTGACATACGCTATGCGTCCCTCGAGATCTAACACGCGCATCCCTGTTGACATGGAGTTTTCCATGGCGCGCCTGAAACCCGTTTCTGCAATCAAAGCAGCTTCTGCCTCAGATCGGTATCGGGTGTAGCGCCATAAAATCAGGAGCGCAATCACAATCACGACGGATAATGCAATGACGACCCAGATCAGGCGGTGTTGCCGCATCTCCTGATCGATCGTGATAAACATCACGCTGCCATCCTGGATTCGCTGTAGCCAAAAGAAAGCGCCCATCACGCACGCATAGAGAATCAGGATCAGCATTGGCGTGAGCCAATACCAGCGACGCCGGCGAAGGCGAGCCTGATCTAAGAAGGGCGTAGCAATGACAGACTTTTGGGGGGCGGACATATTTCACGCTAATAGATGGTTAGCGCATTTTAGTCAGGTTATGACAAGGGATTGCCCTTATTCATTTCATAATGCGAAAATACTTACCGCCTTGTGAAATTTATGTTGCTGCGTCCAAAAGTTATACATAGAATGCGGTAAATACCCAAAAAACAGTTAGGCTCTCATATAAAAAAGAACCTACGAATCAGGAGATTCACATGGCACCACAAGCTGCCGGTTTCAACGCCGCGAACGATGTCGATTCGCTGGAAACGCAAGAATGGCTAGATGCTTTGGCAGCCGTGTTGGACCGCGAAGGTCCGGAGCGTGCGCATTTTCTATTAGAGCGCCTGACAGATTTGGCACGCCGCTCAGGTGCGCATATTCCTTTTTCTCCTAATACTGCTTATCTCAACACGATTCCCGTTGGTTTAGAGCCCACACAGCCTGGCAACCTTGAGCTCGAAGCACGTATTCGCAGCATCATCCGTTGGAATGCCATGGCGATGGTTGTCAAGGCCAACAAGCACAATCCTCCTGATGGAGGAGACCTTGGTGGTCACATTGCGTCCTTCGCCTCTCTGGCCACAATGATCGGTTGCGGTCAAAATCATTTTTGGCATGCGGATACCCCTGAGCGAGGTGGCGACTTGGTGTATTTCCAAGGGCACTCTTCTCCGGGCGTTTATGGACGTGCTTATCTTGAGGGTCGTTTGACCGAGGAGCAACTGGATCATTTCCGTCAAGAAGTTGATGGCAAAGGTTTGTCATCCTATCCCCACCCCAAGTTGATGCCCGAGTTCTGGCAGTTTCCAACGGTCTCTATGGGTCTAGGCCCTTTGATGGCCATCTACCAGGCACGTTTTCTCAAGTACCTCCATGCGCGCGGCATCGCAGACACGAGTCAGCGCAAGGTCTGGGTTTTTTGTGGTGATGGCGAGATGGATGAGCCTGAGTCGCTGGGTGCCATCAGCTTGGCCTCGCGTGAAAAGCTCGATAACCTTATTTTTGTGATCAATTGCAATTTGCAGCGACTAGATGGTCCTGTGCGTGGCAATGGAAAAATCATTCAAGAGCTAGAGGGCGATTTCCGAGGTAGTGGGTGGAATGTGATCAAAATGATCTGGGGTGGTTACTGGGATCCTTTATTAGCAAGCGACAAAGAAGGCATCCTGCGCAAGATCATGGAAGACACTGTCGACGGCGAATACCAGGCCTATAAAGCCAACGACGGTAAGTTCGTGCGCGAGCATTTCTTTGGCAAGCATCCTAAGCTATTAGAAATGGTGTCGCGCATGAGCGACGAGGATGTTTGGCGCTTAAATCGTGGCGGTCATGATCCTCATAAGGTCTACGCAGCGTTTTCTGCCGCGACCAAACACACGGGTCAGCCGACAGTGATCTTGGCTAAAACGATCAAGGGTTATGGCGTCGGCCACGGTGTTCAGGCAAAAAATCCTTCACACCAGCAAAAGAAACTCGATACGGACACCATCCGTGAGTTCCGTGATCGTTACAACATCCCCATTCCTGATAGCAAGATTGAAGAAGTACCTTACTTCAAGCCTGCCGAAGACTCACCCGAAATGTTGTATTTACACGAACGTCGTAAAGCTTTGGGCGGCTATTTGCCCAAGCGCCGAACCCGCGCCGACGAGACGCTCAAAGCGCCTGCGCTTGAGGTGCTGCGTCCCGTTCTGGATCCGACTGCCGAAGGTCGTGAAATCTCTACGACGCAAGCGTTTGTCCGTATTCTCAATCAAGTCCTGCGTGACAAGGATCTCGGCCCACGTGTGGTGCCAATTTTGGCAGATGAGTCTCGCACGTTTGGTATGGAAGGTTTGTTCCGTCAGATTGGTATTTACGCCCCTGAGGGTCAAAAGTACACCCCCGTCGATAAAGACCAGGTGATGTACTACCGCGAAGCCGCCGATGGACAGCTCCTGCAAGAGGGGATTAACGAAGCGGGTGCTTTTAGTTCTTGGATCGCCGCTGCGACGTCGTATTCGACGAACAACCGCATCATGATCCCGTTTTATATCTACTATTCGATGTTTGGTTTCCAGCGCATTGGTGATCTGGCCTGGGCTGCAGGTGATATGCAAGCCAGAGGTTTCTTGCTGGGTGGTACTGCAGGCCGTACAACGCTCAACGGTGAAGGACTCCAGCACGAAGACGGGCATAGCCATATTTTCTCCTCGACGATTCCCAATTGCGTCTCATACGATCCAACCTTCGCGCACGAGTTGGCGGTCATCATTCAGCATGGTTTAAAGCGCATGGTCGAAGACCAGGAAAACGTGTTCTTTTACCTAACGGTGATGAACGAAAACTATGCCCAGCCCGGTTTGAACAAGGGCGACGAAGAAGGCATCATCAAGGGTATGTATCGCCTCAAAAAAGGCGGTAAAAATAAACTGCGTGCACAGTTGCTTGGTTCAGGTACGATTTTGCGCGAGGTGATGGCTGCCGCTGAGCTATTAGAAAAGGATTGGGGCGTCTCGGCCGACATCTGGAGCGTCACGAGCTTTACGGAGTTGCGACGCGATGGATTGGATTGTGAGCGTCACAATATGTTGCACCCAACCGGCAAGCCTCAAACACCATTTGTATCAAGCCTGCTCGAAAAGACCGAAGGTCCAATCATTGCCTCAACGGACTATATGAAATTGTTTGCAGACCAAGTACGTCCCTTCATGCCACGCGGTCGCGACTATAAAGTATTGGGAACAGACGGTTTTGGTCGTTCGGATTTCCGTTCCAAGTTGCGCGAGCATTTTGAAGTTGATCGTCACTTTGTCGTGTTGGCAACGCTGCGTGCGTTGGCGGACGATGGCAAGGTTCCTGTGAGTCAAGTGGCTGCCGTCATCAAGAAATACGGTATCAATCCAAACAAAGCCAATCCTCAATACGCCTGATAAAGAGATCTGACATGAGCAACGTCACAGCTATTCAAGTTCCGGACATTGGAGATTTCGACACCGTTGAGGTGATCGAGATCCTGATCAAAGTCGGCGATACCGTTAAAGCAGAACAAAGCTTGATTACTGTCGAGTCCGACAAGGCTTCGATGGAGATTCCCACCTCGATCGGTGGTGTGGTCACGTCGATTGAGGTCAAGGTGGGCGACAAGGTGAAGCAAGGCAGCGTGATGATGCATGTTGAAGCCGCCGCGGCACCTGTGCCTTCTGCTGCCGCAACAACGACATCTTCCCCAGCTGCTGAGCCTCCAGTTCCAGCACCCACGGTCGCTGCAGCGCCAGTTCCCGCGCCTGCGCCTGTCGTGAGCGCATCTGTTGCGGCCTCCGCACAATCCACCGCTCAATCCACCGCACCTACGGCAGGTAAGCTTGAGATGCCTGTGTCAACGGGTGGTATGGCACATGCCTCACCGTCAGTACGCAAATTTGCCCGTGAGCTGGGTGTTGACCTTAATCTTGTATCGGGCACGGGAAACAAGCAACGTATCCTCCAAGAAGATATTCAGAATTTCGTGAAACAGGCCTTGGTCGGTGCAGCGGGTGGCTCGGGTGCGGCTTCGAGCGCGTCTGGTGGCGCCTCCATGGCGGGGCTTGATCTTTTGCCCTGGCCCAAAATTGACTTCACAAAATTTGGCGAGATCACACCTAAGCCACTGTCGCGGATCAAGAAAATTTCCGGGGCTAATTTGCATCGCAATTGGGTCATGATTCCGCATGTCACCAACAACGATGAAGCCAACATCACTGAACTCGAAGCCTTGCGCGTCATGCTCAACAAAGAGAATGAAAAGTCTGGTGTCAAGGTGACGATGCTTGCGTTTTTGATCAAGGCGTGCGTGGCAGCCCTTAAAAAATTCCCCGAATTCAATGCCTCGCTTGATGGCGAGCAATTGATCATGAAACAATATTTTCATATTGGTTTCGCGGCGGACACCCCCAACGGACTTGTCGTCCCCGTGATTCGCGATGCTGACAAAAAAGGCATCATCGAGCTCGCCAATGAGAGCGGCGAACTCGCTAAAAAAGCCCGTGATGGAAAACTTTCTCCCGCTGAAATGCAAGGTGGATGCTTTTCGATTTCCTCCCTCGGTGGTATCGGCGGAACCCATTTCACCCCCATTATCAATGCTCCCGAACTCGCTATTTTGGGCGTATCCCGCTCATATATGAAGCCCGTCTGGGACGGAAAGACCTTTGTGCCGCAGCTGACCTTGCCGCTCTCGCTTTCCTATGATCATCGTGTGATCGACGGCGCGGCAGCAGCCCGTTTCAATGCCTACCTTGGCAGCCTCCTGGCGGACTTCCGCCGTATCGCGCTTTAAGGAGTTGCTATGAGCAATCCAATCGATGTGGTCGTTCCCGATATTGGTGATTTCGATACCGTTGAAGTCATTGAGCTTCTAGTCAAAGTCGGAGACTCAGTCAAGGCGGATCAAGGTTTGATTACTGTCGAGTCTGATAAGGCTTCGATGGAGATCCCTAGTGCGCAAGCGGGTGTGATCCAAAGTATTTCTGTGAAGGTCGGAGACAAGGTCAAGCAAGGCTCGGTCATCATGAAAATGGCGGCGGGCTCTACTGCAGCTTCAGCCCCTGTCGCGGCCCCCTCAGCAAGCACTCCATCTGCTCCGATTTCCAAATCCGATGCGGCGAATGTTAAACCAGCGACACCAATTGCTGCCCCTGCTGTGGCTGCTTTGCCTGCTATAGCTAGCTTTGCTGGCAAAGTAGACGGTCGGTATGACTTGTTGGTGCTTGGCGCGGGTCCTGGTGGTTATTCAGCCGCTTTCCGCGCTGCCGACCTAGGTCTAAGCGTGGTGCTCATCGAGCGTTACGCAACGCTTGGCGGCGTGTGTTTGAATGTGGGGTGTATTCCTTCCAAGGCCTTACTTCACACCGCAGCCGTTTTAGAGGAAGCTCAAGCACTTGAGGCGCATGGTATTTCTTTTGCAAAACCCAAGATTGATTTGGATAAGTTGCGTGCCTTTAAAGACGGCGTGATTGGAAAATTGACGGGTGGTTTAGCCGGCATGGCAAAAGCCCGAAAAGTCACTGTGATTCAAGGTTTGGGTGAATTTGTCGATGCGAATCATGTAAGTGTAAAGACAGATAAAGGTGTACAAACCCTCGCATTCGGACAGGCGATCATTGCCGCAGGTAGTCAGTCGGTCAAGTTGCCTTTCATGCCCAATGATGAGCGTGTGGTGGACTCGACAGGCGCCTTACTGTTGCGCAGTATCCCTAAGAAAATGTTGATCGTGGGCGGCGGCATTATCGGCTTAGAAATGGGGACGGTTTATTCCGCACTCGGCTCACGCCTTGATGTCGTTGAAATGCAGGATGGCTTGATGCAGGGTGCAGATCGCGATCTTGTCAAAGTCTGGCAAAAAATGAACGGCCATCGTTTTGATCACTTAATGCTCAACACGAAAACAGTGGGTGCCGAGGCAAAAAAGGACGGTATCTACGTCAGCTTTGAAGGCGAGGGCGCTCCTAAAGAGCCGCAGCGCTATGACCTGGTGTTGCAAGCTGTGGGTCGCACGCCAAATGGTAAAAAAATCGCCGCCGACCGCGCCGGTGTCGTGGTGACCGATCGAGGCTTCATTGAGGTTGATCGACAGATGCGGACCAACGTGACCAACATTTTCGCGATTGGCGATATTGTTGGGCAACCGATGCTTGCTCATAAAGCTGTTCATGAGGGCCATGTTGCCGCTGAGGTCGCAGCGGGTCAAAAGAGTTATTTTGATGCACGTGTTATTCCTTCTGTGGCCTATACCGATCCTGAGATTGCATGGGTAGGATTGACCGAGGATCAAGCCAAACAAGAAGGCATTGCCATCACCAAGGGTGTGTTTCCTTGGGCCGCCTCTGGGCGCGCGATCGCCAATGGTCGTGACGAGGGCTTTACTAAATTATTGTTTGATGCCACGACGCACAAGATTTTGGGTGGTGGGATTGTTGGGACCCACGCAGGTGATTTGATCGGTGAGGTTGCCCTGGCGATTGAGATGGGCGCTGATGCTGTGGATATTGGTAAAACGATTCATCCTCACCCCACGCTTGGCGAGTCGATTGGTCTCGCAGCAGAGGCGGCCGAAGGGCATTGCACTGACTTGCCACCTGTTCGTAAAAAGTAATTACGGTAAAAAGTGAGTATTAAAAAGGTTGCCAAATTTGGCAGCTTTTTTAATCATTCAACATACATCGCTTAAAGCGCGACTGTTGAAAACCAAGGTATTGCGGCAATCAGTACAAGACCCGCAATCAAAGCAAAAATATAAGGCCAGATGGCACCCATCACTTCGTCTGGCGAAGTATTTCCAATGCGACAGGCGACAAAAAATCCGATCCCAATCGGAGGCATCATTAAACCGATATTCATCGCTGTGACAACGACCATTGAATAGTGGATATCGTGTATCCCGAGTTTTCTGGCGATCGGAAACATGATAGGTGCCAAGATTAAAATTGCGGGGAGTCCTTCAAGTAAACAACCCAAAATCAAAAAGATCAGGATTGTGACAATCATGAACGTGACCACACCGCCTGGCAGTGAAGTTAAAAACTGCGAAAGATTTTGCACGACGCCACTTTGGGTAATAGCCCAGGCCATCGCAGAAGCGGTTCCTAGAATTAACAATATTGCACCGCTTAGTGCCGCGGTTTCTACCAGCATACTGTAGATTTTTTTCCAACCTAAACCGCCATATAAAACCTGACCGATCACCATGGCGTAGAGTACGGCAATGGTGGATACCTCTGTCGCTGTTGCAATGCCACCGCCCACGGCACTGCGGATTAAAAATGGCAGTACCAGTGCGGGAGCTGCGATTAATAGGGTTCGTCCAATGACAGAGCCGCTGGAACGTTTGACTTGATCCATGATTTCATGGCGAGCTTTCCATCGTGCCAATATTGCCAGAGCGATCAGCAGCACCATTGCAATGATGACGCCGCTTTGAAAAAGCCCTGCAATCGAAACGCCGGCGACCGAGCCGAGAACAATTAATACGATGCTTGGCGGCACGGTGTCAGCCATCGCGGCACCCGTTGCGAGCAGTGCAATCATTTCTTTGGGTTTATGTCCGCGACGTTTCATTTCTGGAAATAGGGCGGGTGCAATCGTCGCCATATCTGAGACCTTAGAGCCTGAGATGCCAGAAACAATGAATAATGAACCTAGAAGAACGTAGGACATACCCGCTTTAATGTGTCCGAGTAACGAAGCTAAAAAGTCCACGATGGCTTTACCCATGCCTGTCGCGTCGAGTACGCATCCGAGCAGAACAAAGATGGGCACAGATACCAAAATCAAACTCGACATTCCTTCATCCATGCGACCAATAATCACCATGAGTGGTACGTTGGTCGCAAAGGCTAAATAACTCAGTGCCCCAATGCCGAAACAAAAGCCAATCGGTACGCCTGCAACAAGACAAAGTGAGACCAACACAACCAAGAAAATAGCGATGTTGTAATAACCTATTTCAATGAGCGCGCTCGAGCTTAACCAGCATAGGGCTGTCATTACGATCACGACCGCCACGGCTGCAGCAAGGTTGCGCAGGCTCACCGTACGGGCAGCGTAGGTAATGAGTATGCCAAGCATGGCTAAAATGCCAAAGGCAAGGGCGGAGACTCTGTATGTATTGGGTATGTTGAGAGCGGGTGACTTTACAAACCATTCTTCCTGCGCATAAATGAAGGCGGGTTGAATAAGCGCTAAAAGAAATGCTGCGATCGCAACGAGCGCCAACGCATGGACAAAGCCCTGTATCTTTTTGGGCATCATATCCAAAAATAAACTAAGCCTCAGATGCTCATTGCGATGCATGGCGATAGCTGTTCCGAGCATCGCTAACCAAAGAAATGACAGTGAAACTACTTCGTCGATCCAGACAATCGGAAGAGAAAAAATGTAGCGCGCAACGACACCAACAAAAAGAAGAACGATGATCGTAACAAGCAAAGTGGCGCTGAGCACCTCGAGCGGTTTAATCAGTCGTGAAATAACTGGGGCTGGTTGGGGCACGACTTCGGCTGTCATGAAAACTCCGGGTAATGCAAAAGGTCTTAATGCAATATCAGTAAAAATTCGGGCGCCACACAAAGGGCGCCCGAACCTCTCAAGCTAGAGTCGTTACTTTGCTTCAAGCTACAACCATTAGGCCAACTTACCGCTATAACGCTCAAGCATGGACCAAGCATCGTTTCCGAGTTTTGTCTTCCATTCTGTGTAAAAGCCGCCGGCGCGCAAACGATCCCGGAAGGAGTCCGGTGTTGTCTGATTAAAGATCATGCCTTTTTCGGTTAATCCTTTTTGCAGAGTCGCGTTCATGCCTGCAACGTCCTCGCGTTCTTTCATGCCGGCAGCATTAATATTTTTTGCAACGATTGCTCTGAGGTTCTCTGGCAATCTCTCCCAGGCGCGTTTGTTAGCCAAGAACCAAAAACCATCCCACATATGGTTTGTGATCGAGCAAAACTTTTGAACTTCATTGAGTTTTGCAGTATCGATGATGGCGAGCGGATTTTCTTGACCATCAACGATCTTGGTTTGCAAAGCGCTATAAACCTCGTTGAAG